>JBALTK010000094.1:0-14778 GCA_036964385.1 Sulfitobacter sp.
CTCCCTTTCGGCAGTTCCATTGATCGGCGCGGCGATGGAGAACGCCGGGGTGAAGGGCAGCTTTCTCTCGGGCGGAATTACTGGGGCCCATGTCGCATTGCAGCGCGAGGGTCTGTTTGAGTGCATCCATGACGTTCAATGTTTTGACGGCCCCGCGGTCGCCTCCTCCATCACGAACCCTGACCATTACGCGATGAGTGCATCGCAATACGCCAATCCGCTGAATCCCCGTGCCATTGTTGAGGGCCTGTCCGTGATGGTCCTTGGCGCTGTCGAGATTGACCGGCACTTTAATGTGAACGTGACCATCGGCGGCGATGGGCGGCTTATCGGCGGACCCGGTGGTCATCCCGATGCGGCACAGGGGGCAGCACTCACCATAGTTACAACGGGCCTAACCGCAGGTGGATATGCGAAGCTTGTTGAACATGTTCGTTGCGTGACGACTGAGGGGAAGGATGTGGATGTGCTGGTGAGTGATCACGGCATTGCCATTAATCCCGCGCGCCCTGATCTTGAGACGGCACTTTTGCACGCCGGGTTGCCAGTGACGTCATTTGACGCGCTACTGGACCGTGCACAGAAACAGGCGACAAAAATTTCTGTTCCGACATCGCCTACTCCCCGCATTTTACTGGAGCATCGCGGTGGTGGGGTTCTCGATTGGGCCTGAACCGAGGTCGGCAAAATTATTCCGAGTAAAACAATCAGAATTGTTGCGTTTCCCAACAGAATCAGTAATTGAGTAAAAGAGTAAGATTTATAACACCGAGGATTCCCCATGAAACGCTTCTCTCATACGTCCACCTTCGCCCTTGCTGCCGCTGCTGTAATCGTTGGCGCATGCGCCGCGACTGCAGAAGGCGACGTAAATATTTATTCCTCACGGCACTACGACACCGATGAGCGGCTCTATAGTGACTTCACCGAGGCGACTGGCATCACGATCAACCGGATTGAGGGCAAGGCAGATGAACTGATCGCGCGGATGCAAGCGGAGGGAGCGAACTCCCCTGCAGATATCCTGCTGACGGTGGACACTTCACGCCTTAAGCGTGCCGTGGATGCAGGTGTGCTGCAATCCATCGACAGCGACATTTTGGAAACGCGCATTCCGGAAAATCTGCAAGATGCGGACAACCAGTGGTTCGGCTTTTCCCAGCGCGCACGCATCATCTTCTACGACAAGAACGAAGTGAGCGAGCCACCTTTGGACTACCTCTCGCTCGCCGATCCGAAGTATAAGGGCATGGTTTGCCACCGCTCCTCTTCAAATGTCTACTCTCAAACTCTGCTGGCCTCTGTCATCGAGAACCACGGCGAAGAAGCGGCAACAGCGTGGGCGCAAGGAATGGTTGATAACTTTGCCCGTGATCCGCAGGGCGGCGATACAGACCAGTTGCGCGGGATCGTCTCTGGCGAATGTGATATCGCAGTCGCCAACACTTATTACTTTGCCCGTGCGATGCGGACAGATGTAAGCGGCGTAACAGAAAACATCGACCAAATCGGCTGGGTCTTTCCTGCCCAAGAGGCCGAAGGCGCGCATATGAACTTGTCTGGCGGTGCCGTGGCAGCGCACGCACCAAACCGCGAAAATGCTATCACCTTTCTTGAATATCTCTCGTCAGATCAAGCCCAGCAGTATTTTTCGGCGGGCAATGATGAGTTCCCTGCTGTGGAAGGTGTCGCGATGAGCGATAGTGTTTCCAAGCTGGGTGAGTTCAAAGCAGACAAAGTAAACCTATCCGCTGTTGCACTGAACCTGCCAACTGCACAGAAAATCTTTAACGACGTTGGCTGGAAGTAAGCTTCCAATCCCAATTTCTATGATGTGGCCGCGTGGGTATCCTGCGCGGCCACATTCCATTGAACCCTGTGTTTCTGTGGTGGTTATGCTATTTGAACACTGTAACCAAAAGGAGTGTGCAATGTATCTCGCCATGAACCGTTTTACGGTCACGACCGACAATGCAGCAGCGTTCGAAGCCCTATGGCTTGGGCGGGACAGCCACCTCAAAGAGATGGACGGTTTCATCGAATTTCATATGCTCAAAGGATCACAAGTAGACGGCAAAATCACCTATGCCTCACACACTGTCTGGGCCTCCGAAGATGCATTTCGCGGATGGACCAAAAGCGATGCGTTTCGTGCAGCACATAAGGGCGCAAAAGACAGCGCCAGGTTGCATGAAGGGACACCTACGTTCGAAGGCTTTACCGCGATCCAGCACATCGTGTGAACAATTTGATTTAATTGAGCGTTAGAACATAGAGCGAGCGTCACATTTTCTAAGTATTCTCGTCGTACCCCTGATCCCAAAGCAAACTGCGGGGCGCGGCATGGCCACCTTTTTCAAACCGAGCTTGAGCAGGCTGCCAAGCGCCGATCCGAACGCGGTGGTGGCGCGTGTCCAGAATTACGCCGCACGCGGACTGGCAACGAGTGGGCAACGGGCTGTCATATTCGGGGCGGCTGTCACGCTACAGGCTCTCTATATCAGCGCAACATTCGCGACTATCTCAGCTATTCTATTTGTTGCGGCTGAAATATTTAATTGCTGCATCTACGTGAAAGCGCGCGAACTAAGTGTTGATGATCAAAGCACCTTACACATTTTAGTGCGGCAAATTCATATCGGTGCATTTTTCGGCGCTGGGGCAGTCAGTTTTGTCGCGCTGTCGACCGCTTTCACGCAGAATAGCACACAGCATCTTATGCCAATGCTGTTTCTGCTGGCCACGTCCGTATTTGGAGCAATAAACAATCATCAACTTATGTCCGCGCTTCTTGTCCAGCTCGCAATCTACGGTGCCACATTCCTTGCGATCCCGCTTTTGGACTTGATCGCGTCAGGTGCCTCACCGCGCGACGGGACATGGCTTAACGTTCTGACCAGCGTTGCGGTGCTGCACTTTGTCGTTGTTTGCTCTGCTCTTGCCATGCGTTCTTACAACAGAAAAATACGGCAAATTTCACAACTGAAAGTCGAAGCTGACCGCGCAAATGCGGCCCTTGCGGCAAAGACTGAATTCCTGTCCACCGTCAGTCATGAACTGCGAACCCCGCTCACATCAATACGCGCGTCTCTTGATATGGCGATGTCAGGCGCATTTGGCACGATACCACCTACGGCGACCAAAGTGCTGGCAACAGCGCAGCGCAATTCTCACCGCCTCAGCGCGCTAATCGACGAATTGCTGGATTTGCAAAAGATCGAGTTTGGGATGATGAAATTTGATTTCGCCGAGGTGCAACTCGCAAAACTTATATCGGACGCTGTCAGCGACAATCGTTCATACGCGCAAGAACTGGATGTGACACTGACCATGCTCCCCGTGGACACCGACATCCACATGCGTGCGGACTCAGTGCGCCTTGAGCAGGTGATCACAAACCTTTTGTCCAACGCCGCTAAATTCTCTGAGCCCGGCAGTGAGGTAACTTTGGGGGTGACCGCCACACTTGAGATGGTGCGCATTGAGATTTCAGACCGCGGCGTTGGCATTGATCCTGCGGATCACACCCGCATTTTCGACAGCTTTAGCCAGCTCGATAACACTGATACAAGAAAGGTAAATGGCACCGGGCTGGGACTAAATATTTCGAAACGAATTGTTGAGGCTCATGCGGGCAAGATCGGTTTCGAGCCAAACATCGGTGGAGGTACTGTGTTTTTCGTAGAAGTGGCGCGCTCTTTCCCTGCGGAGCAGGACAGCCAACCGCAACGAAATCTGCGCGCAGCCCCATAACCTGCATCGGTGCCTTTCTGAAAAGGGCGGACGCGGACGCAAAGCAACTCCCGCTCTTACCAATTTCCATTTACATTTTCTGAAATCGAGTTCATCTATTGAGACCCTTGGAATCGAACGGAGAAGCCCTTTCCTTGCCACTTCAGAACATCATTCCAAACGCCTCTGACGAGCAAAACGCCATCGCAAACAGCCTTGAGATGGAGATCATCTTTGGAAGTATCCCACCTTTTCGAAGGTTGGTGGAAGATGATTTGATGGAACGTTTTTCCGCCTCCCGCCACCGAGTAAGATGCGCGATAGATATCCTCGTCGCCCGATCTCTGGTTGTGCGAGAGACTAACAAAGGGGCGCATGTTTGCGGGTTTTCTGCTGAGGAAATTGAGCAAACATACGAGCTTCGTGATATCCTACATAACGCTGCTCTGCGCCGCATCAAATTCCCTGTAGACCCAGAGATCCTCTCGGCTTTACGCATAGTTCACACAGCGCATATCTCTGCTGCAGCAGATGGCGATATGGAAAAGGTTTTTCGCCTTAATAACCGGTTCCATAGCTTAATCTTCAAATGCTGCGGTAGCCGCCCGCTGATCGAAGCGATCGAGCTTCAGGAGCAACGCACTTATCCTATTCGGACTAACAGCTTTGGCGAAGATGGTTACCTTTCAGTTGTTCAGGCCGAACATAAGAAGATGATCGATGCCCTTGATCACGGCAATGTAGAAGCGCTTGTCTTGCTGTTCCGCTGCCACATCAGTCGTCCCGTAAGGGATTATCTCGCTCGGCACGAACTCATTCCAGCCACTTAAAGTCCCCCATGGCACAGGGGAAAATAGGGCCTTGCTGATCCTTTTGTGTCGGAGAGCACAAATAGCCGATAGACAGCAGAACTACCCCTTCAGCGCTTTCAAATCGTCCTATTTCCGCCATGTTTGCGCGGCAAATTCACGACAGTAGTATCTACTACGTTGCCTTATTGGGGGAGTGTGTGAAGTGAGAATTCTTGCGACAGATGATGATCCGATCATTTTGGAACTCCTGTCGCAATTTCTGATTGCAGTTGGTCCTCACGAAGTTGTCACCTCCAGCAGTGCTTCAAACTCACTGACACTTCTTGCCCAGCAGAATTCAATGCCCTTTGACTGCTTCCTTAATGATATCCAAATGCCCGAGACAGATGGAATCGAACTAGCTCGACAAATCCGTCAGATACCAGCCTACCAGACCACACCGATCGTCATGCTCACTGCAATGTCCGAAAAGCGTAATGTTGATGACGCCTTTGCTGCTGGCGCATCCGATTATCTGACGAAACCGTTTGATTTGATCGAATTTAAATCACGCATCGGGATGATTGAACAACTCGTTCTAAGCCGCAAAGAACCGATGGATAATGTTTGTGCTGACGGGACGTCGAAAGACTACTCAAAGCTTGGCCTACGCGTCGATTTGCAAGCGCCGATGGAATTGTCGGCTATCGACCATCTGATCGATTTCAGGGCCATGGAGAACTATGTAGCCCAACTCTCTCGTAGCTCGTTATTTGGTTCGACAGTATTTGCATTTTCCCTGCGCAAACCGGCGGACTACTATGCCGCCCTGTCGCCGTCCGAGTTTAAATCTTTACTCAAGGACGTCGCTGGATGTATCTCTGACTGCCTGACCGACCATCAGTTCCTGATGACATATGCTGGCAACGGCACTTATGTCTGTATAACTGAAAGCGGCTGGCACCCTGACATGTCCGCCTTGATGGAGACAGTAAATCTTCAGCTCAACCGCATTGAAATCTTGGCACATCCCCGCCTTGAATTATATCCAAGAGTGAGCGTTGGCGTTGCGGTTCGTCTGATATGGAAATCGGGCAACCAAATCTTGAACGCCCTGAACACCGCCCGGCATTCAGCCGAGAATGCTGCTGTCGAATTTGAGCGCCTCAAAACAGATTTTTTCCAGATTGGGAGGTCCGCATGAATGCGCTCGTCCCAGAGATGCCCGGCCTTGACCGCATCCGCCACCGCTTCCTTGATCTGTTGGCTGAGCGCAAAATGCTCATCGCACAACATGCGCTTGCCGCTTGGGACGGTGAGACAGCAGAGGGGATAAATGAGAACCTCGAAACAGCGTGTAGTATCTTACACAAAATCGCCGGCACGGCGGGCACTGTAGGTTATCCCGAACTCGGCATCACAGCGCAGCACTGCGAAGCGCAGATCATAACGCATCTTGAAGGTGACTATGCTGACCTAGCAGTTTGTCCGGGCGAGATAATTTGGTTTATCGATACATTTGTAGAGGCTTGCGACAGTATTGTTGTGTAACCGAAGCACCTGTTGGCTTCTCACGCCAGTGCCTTTTTAATAGACTTGCAAGTAACATAAGATCAAACGGCGAACTGATCACATCCGCAGGACCAATTGCTCGCAACTCTTCAGTCTGTGGTATTTGCGCACGCATTTTCACGAATATAGCTGGTTACCACCGTATCAAATCAAGCGGATCAGAAGCGCACTAGAGAGTACCACAACCACAAGACCCGCAGCAATTTCAAGCATAGGCATAGCCCAAGTCAGCGCGCTTACGCTTGCCAGACTACGCAATACGCCACCTCTAAATCCGGTAGCAGCAACCCCGACCGCGATGGTCACCGATGCCGTGCCCAAAGCCATCGCAAACGCGCCTGCTATGCCCGCCATCGCAATGCCCATCTGCCATGTAATGATCAACACAAAGAGCGCACCCGTACATGGCCGCACCGCGATACCACCAATAAGCAAAAGCGCATCGCGCAGGCCTGTTGCGGTCTGTGCTTCTTCAAGGGATGGGCCGTGGCGATGCCCGCAGCTATTACAGGTATCACCTTCGCCTTCATGGACGTGACCTTGAGTAGTTTGCGCCCGCTTCAGTCGGGCAATGCCACGCCAGACAAGCCACAGTCCGATTAACGCAATCAACACGTAACTAAAGGGAGCAAGCCAGTCTTCGGCTGCGCCTACCATCCTCTCGCGTGTAACGCCCAACAGCCAGAGCCCGCCATAGGCAAGCAAGACCGCGGTGACCGCTTGACCGAGGCTCGACAGCAGGGCGATCAATGACAGGCGCAGCATAGGGACTGAGCGGGCAAGGCCGTAACCACCAACCAGAAGTTTTCCATGTCCAGGTCCGATTGCGTGGAAAAATCCGTAGGCAAAACAGCTGGTCATCAGCAGAGCGAATGCACCCGCGTCTCCGCCCCGAAGGGCCCGCAAGGTGCGCGCGATTCCATTCTGAAAATTACGTTGCTCTCCAGCAGCCCAGACCGCAATCTGCTCGAACACACCTGACCACCACAGCCATGCCAATACGGCACAGGCCAGAAGGAGGGCGATGCCTAGCGCGCGGCGCATGTGATTTTCACGTCCGTGGCAAATCGGCGGCCAATATCACTCAATCCCGCAGCATCCATATCAAAGTCCATCGGTAGCGCACCAAGTTCGGCTTTTGTCATCGCAAGTGCTCCGTCAATATCCGGTGCATTGACGCTAACCTCGCAACCTTTGCCCCCTTGCACAGTGACAGGCAGCCCAACGTCATAGGCCGTATAATACGTTCCATCATAGGGTAGGAAATTGAGAAATCCTGTAATTTCGGGCGCCCCCTCAACCGCGCGAAGATGTGTCGTGATGATTTTACCGTCGCTCAATGTCGCAGTTGGAGCGGAAGGAGGCGACAGGCTCAGCGGCGCGCCATTCATAGCCCCCACCAGATCACCATTAAATCCATCTACCCACTGCATATCAAAACCCGTCAGCAACGCCGTATCTTCGGGGGTCAACACGCCGTCATAGTCATCGTCCACCCCCATATCCTCGGTCACCAACAGGGAATAAAGCTCGTCGTATTCCCATGTAACTTGCACATGGGTCAGACGGTTCTCGTCATCCACGAAAAACTTTAGCCCCGTGTTTATAAAAATATGCGGATGCGCGCTCAGCGGCGCAGCAAATAGGGTCAGACAAAGGGCGAAGGTTTTGTTCATAGCTTTGTATCTAAGCCCAGCTTTGCCCCGGTTCAATCGCTCGTCCCCTCAAACAGCAGCGGCAATCAGCCTGCCCAGACGCGCAATACCTTCGTCGATAGTCGCCTCATCTGTGCGACTAAAGCTGAGGCGCAGCGTGTTGGTGCCAGATCCGTCAGCAAAGAAGGCATGTCCAGGCACGAATGCCACCCGCTCAGACTTGAGCGATTGCGCAAGCAGATCGGCACTCTTGATGTGTTTCGGCAGCTCCAGCCAAATGAACATTCCGCCCTCGGGACGGGTCCAAGTTACACCTTCAGGCATATGCGCGGAAAGCGCAGCCAACATGCGATCACGCCTCACGCTATAGGCTGCCTTGATCTTGGCCACGTGACTGTCGAACTGCGTATTCGCAACAGTCGCGATGGCCATTTGGTTGATGGTGGAGCTGTGCAAATCTGCGGCCTGCTTGAGCAGGACAAGCTGGGTTATCACCTCTTCAGCGCCACAGACCCAACCCACGCGCAAGCCCGGCGCGAGAGTCTTGGAAAAGCTACCGCAATAGATCGTACGACAAGCGTTGATGTCGCCCTTCCGCTCAATCTCACGCGCGAGCACAGGAGCAAGAGCCTCTCCCTCGTAACGCAAGCTTTGATAGGCAGCATCTTCGATTACCGCGATGTCCAACTCATCCGCCAGATCAATCACCCGCTCGCGCATGCCCGCATCAAGTGTCTTGCCCGTTGGGTTGGCAAAATCGACGGACATATAAGCGAACTTCACACGCCCCTCGCCCGCCGCTTCGGCATAATCCGCTGCAGAGCGGTTAGTTTCGGGGTCGAGACGATCATAGCGCGGCTCATAGGCGTTGAAAGCGCCCAGCGCGCCAAGGTACGTGGGCCAGCCGACCAGTGCCGTATCACCAGGACTGAGCAAAAGCTTACCCAGATAATCAAGCGCCTGCTGGGAGCCAGATGTGATCAGCACATTGTCGCGGGTGCACGGAATACCAAGGCGTGCCATTTCCTCAACGATCCAATCACGCAGCGGGCCGTACCCTTCGGAAACAGAGTACTGCAACGCCGTCGCTTGCATCTCCGGCGTTAGAGCCGCTGCGAAAGCGTCCTTAAAAGCTTCCGCTGGAAACAGGTCAGGGTCAGGGATGCCGCCAGCAAAAGAGATGATATCGGGCTGGTCTAACAGCTTCAGCAGCTCGCGGATTTCACTGGCCTTCATGCGGTCGTTGCGCGTTGCGAATATGTGATGCCAATCCATGATCGTTCCTCCCCGAACATCTGTTTGGAGGATACAAAGCATGGAGTCTCAACTTAGGTCAATATGTATGTCCTATACGTCCGAAACGGCCCTAAACACGCCACCTCAGAACGCGGCGCTCCAGCAGGCCAATCACCCACGACAGCAAGACACCCAGCACCGACAGGATCACAACACCAGCAAAGAGACGTTCCAGATCGTACAAGCTCCCCGCCTCAAGAATATATGCGCCAACGCCATATTCGGCGCCCAGCATCTCGGCAGCGACCAGCAGGATGATCGCAATCGTCAATGAGATGCGCAGCCCTGATAGAATTCCCGGCATCGCACCAGGCAACACAATTTTTCGCACGATCGACCACCACGACAGACCGAAACTCTGCCCCATGCGGATAAGAGTGCGGTCCACGTTATCAACGGCGGCATAGGTGGCAACCACAGTCGGTGTGAAGGTCCCAAAGGCGATGAGCGCATATTTGGACGCCTCATCAATGCCGAACCAGATCACAAAAAGGGGCAGCAAAGCAATTTTGGGTATCGGAAAAATCGCAGCCACCAGTGGTACCAGTCCCGCACGCACATAGGCGAATAGCCCAATCATAACGCCCACAGATATCCCCACGAGCGCGCCGATACTGGCCCCGACGGCTAGACGGCTGAGCGAGGGAAGTAGGTGCTTGAACAGCAGGCCACTCTCCCACAACGCGACAAAAGTACCGAACACATCAGACGGACGCGGAAGGGTGAGTGCGGAAATGAACCCGCTCCGTGTCCCCCACTCCGCAAGCGCAATCAGCATTACGAACACAGCGAGGCCAAGCCCGCGCACACGCATTGGTGCAAAACCTCCTCCACGAAACGGTACCCGATCAGACATGAAGTAACTCCGCATCAGCCGCCGCCGCTTCATCGCGCATCAGACTCCAAAGGTGCTTTTGCTGTGCGTCCAGTGCAGGGTCGCCATAAGCACGATCTTCTAACGGGGTGTCAATTTCGACAATCTCGCGAACCTCACCAGGTCTGCGCGATAGCACGACGATCCGGTGCCCAAGGCGAACGGCCTCCGCAAGGTTATGAGTGACATACACAGCGGTAAACGGAGTGCGCGTCCAGAGCGCGACCAAATCATCCATCAGCAATTCACGCGTCTGACTATCGAGCGCAGACAAAGGTTCATCCATGAGCATCACCGCAGGGTTCACAGCCAAAGCCCGCGCAATCGCAACGCGTTGTTTCATTCCGCCTGACAACTGCTTGGGCAGTGCATTTGCAAAATCAGTGAGCCGCGTGCGGGCAAGGACATCAGCGATGATCGCTCCTTGATTTGCCAACTTATGATCCTCAAGCACGAGCGCCACATTCCCCTCCACCGTGCGCCACGGCAGCAAGGCGAAGTCCTGAAAGATATAGGTGAGCGCATTCAGGCAGCCTTCGGGCGGAGCACCAACCTGAAGGACGGCCCCCTGCGCAGGTCTTTCCAGCCCACCGAGCAGGCGCAACAGCGTGGATTTCCCACAACCTGACGGCCCCACAATGCAAGTGATCTGCCCACTCGGGATATCCAGCGACACATCCCGCAGCACTTCAGTCTCGCCATAGTGGTGTGTTACGCCGTCAAGCTTCAAATCCACGGTATATCCTTAGTCAAATTTCACGCCTTTTGCGATTTGTACCAGCAACCCCATAACGATACCCGCCGCAAACGTCATCATACCCTCATTGATCGCTTCACCAGAGGTGGCCGACGCTAAATAGCGTGCCGCAGCCAACGGCACCTCGGCATCGTTTGTCGAGAAGGCAACGAAAAACCCCAACGCGATGCGGATGAGCCCCAATAAGACAAGAACCCATGCGATTGCCCCACCACATCTGATAAAGAACATACACCATCTCCGATAACAAAAGCGGGGCGCGCAACGCCCCGCTTCTCTAACTTTGCGCCTTGGTCAAGCGCCTACAGTCTCGACATAGGATGTATCAATCAACGCATCGAGCGGAATGTCCTTGCCGACCAAGTCCTCTGACTGGAACCATTCAAGCTGATCGCGGACGGAGGCGACGTTCATCTTCGCGCCCTCGTTCAGGCGCATGGTACCATTGATGATCGAAGGGGCCGCCTTTTCGCGCGGGCGGTCAGTGTAGACGTATTTATGGATCAGATCGACCATCGCGTTGACACCGTCATCGCCGCCATCCTTAGCAATCATCGCCGCGTTATAGTCCGCCACACCTTTGGAGTAGGCCTTGAGATAATCAGCAGTCATCTGTTTTTCCTCGCCTGCATTCTTGGCGGAGGTAAACACGGTCGTGACCTGATAATCAGGCAAATAAGTCGCCACATCGCCGATGATATGCACAGCACCTGACCCAGCTAGCGGCTTGGCGATGTGAGGAACGATGGACCATGCATCAATCTGACCAGACTTGAGCGCACCAATAATCGCACCTACTTTTTGCAGTGGCTTGAATTTCAGCTCAATCCCCTCCGCCGCCGCCATCTTGGCCCCCATGTAGTGGAAGGACGATCCTGCCGTACTCATCCCGAACGACTTCCCGTCAAGCATGGAGGGCTCGGTGATGCCCGCTTTGAATGCGGCATCGGAGACAAGAAACTTTTGCCCGTCGATACCAGCTTCTTCCTGCAACGCACCACCAATGACTTTGATCGCGCCCTTGTCGGCCAGCGATACAAGGCCCCCCGAAATCGCCGTCACAGCGTAGTCAACATCACCGCTGGCAATCGCGACGGCCATGGGCTGCGCGGCTTGGAAAAATTTAACTTCCACGTCCAGACCCGCTTGTTTGAAGTATTCCCGTTCTAGCGCGACAAACGTTCCTGAGTGGCTGGTAAAACGTAGTGCGCCCAACGTGATCTTGCGCCCTTGTGCGATTGCGGGCGCAGCCAACCCCAAGGCCGCTGCAGATGCAGCGATTCCGCCCAATGTCTGACGCCGTGTAAGAATAGTCATGATGTCTCCTCCCCTGATGAACTTTAGCTCAACTTGCGCCTGCACCTTTGACCCTGTCAAGCAAACAGCATCGCTGCGATTGCCCTACCCGCGCCTACGCGGTATCAGCGGCACAATACTCCCAACCAAAGGCTGCTGCTCATGTCCTTCGACCGCTCCATCAAAATTGCTCCGTCCATTCTCGCTTCTGATTTCGCCAACTTTGGTGCGGAATGTGCCGCTGTCGAAGCGCAGGGCGCAGACTGGATTCACGTTGATGTTATGGATGGCCATTTCGTGCCTAACATCACCTTTGGCGCGGCCACCTGTGCCGCCATTCGCCCGCACATCAAAGGGATCATGGACGTCCATCTGATGATCTCTCCGGTCGATGCCTATATCGAAGATTTCGCCAATGCAGGCGCCGACTTTATCACGGCCCATGTCGAGGCCACGCCACATATCCACCGCACACTCCAAGCGATACGCGCAACAGGCGCGAAAGCAGGCGTTGCCCTCAACCCCGGCACACCTGCATCAGCGGTCGCTGAACTGCTCGATCTGACCGATCTGATCTGTGTAATGACAGTGAACCCCGGTTTTGGCGGTCAGAAATTCATCGACATGAGCGCCAAGGTCAAAACCCTCCGCGACATGATCGGGGACCGCCCAATTCATATCGAGATCGACGGTGGCGTTGATCCCAAAACCGCACCCATCGTTGCAGGTGCAGGGGCCGATGTGCTGGTCGCGGGTTCTGCAGTATTCAAAGGTGGCTCCGTCACCGATCCAGCACCCTACGGCAAAAACATCCGCGCCATTCGCGAAGCCGCCGCAGGGGTCTACGTCTAAGGAAGCAGCAGCCCTTTAAGGCAGCTCGCCCCCCAAGACTTCGATCATCTTATGCTTGAGCAGCTTGCCCGTCGGCGCGGCGGGCAGCGCAGTTGCCAGCACGATATGCTTTGGCCGCTTATAACCTGCCAGGCGCTCTTTTACAAAAGTGCGCAATTCGTCGATCGTTGGGCGATCTGCGTCCGACACCTGAACAAAGGCCAAAACTTCCTCGTCACCGTCCTTTGTACGACCAACCACAGCCGATTGGATCACTTGGGGGTGATCGTTCAGCGCGGCCTCGACCTCTGGTGGATAAACGTTAAAGCCACCATGGATGATCAACTCTTTCGAGCGGCCCAGAATGTAGAGACGTTTCTCCTCATCGATCTTACCCAAATCACCTGTGCGCATCCATCCGTCCCCTGCAAACACAGCAGTGGTTGCAGGCTCGTTGCGATAGTAGCCCTTCATGATGTGTGGACCGCGTACAAGCACTTCGCCCTCGTCCACACCGTTGCCGCCTGGCGCATTGACGTCGATCATCAATTCCGTACCTGGAGTCGCTGGGCCAACCGAGACATCCGGCGATCCGATGGGATTGTCCGTTGCCGATGCACCTGATGATGTTTCAGTCATGCCAAAGCCGTTTTGCAATGGCAGCTCATAGAATGCCTCTGCCTTGCGCTTCCATGAAGGGTCCAGCGGCGCCCCGCCAGACGAAACATAGCGCAGCGTCGGGGAATTCAGACGCTCTACGCCCTGCTCCTTGGTGTACTGCATCACCAACGCGTGCATCTGCGGCACGGCAGGAATAATCGTGACACCGTTCATGGATGCCTCATAAAGCTTGGCCGCCGAGAAACGTGCTTCGATCATGACATGCGCACCAGTAAAGCACGCGCCAGTAAGGACCGATACGAGGCCGAAAACATGGCTCATAGGAAGGACACCATAGACCACATCTTCGGGCACCATCCGGCGCAGACCGCTGGAGGCCATGCCACCAAAACGAACGCCAGAATGCGTGAGCATCACACCTTTGGGATCGCCCGTCGTGCCGGTTGTATAAAGAAGCACAGCCACATCGTTCAGATTGGCATCTGCATCGCTGGAACGCTTGGCCAACATCATGGTCCCAAACGCGCCGGTGACCTCCTCCGCGCCCATGCGCGCCCCGTGCGCTGCCGCATCGGGAGAGACATGTGAAGTCATAAGGATCGCAGCAGGTGTTGCGTGCTGGATAACCTTTTCAATCTCGCCTTCGGTTTGGCGCGCGTTGAACGGAATGATTACCGCCCCAATTTTCCACGCAGCGTGAAGCGCGGCCACCGCAGCAGCACAATTCTCGACAAGCAGCAGAACGCGGTCCGTCGGCTGTACCCCTGCGCCACGCAGAACCTCCGCCAGATCATCACTGGCGCGGTCAAACTCTGCATACGTCCAATGTACGCCACTTGAATCGCTCAGCGCAGCGCTATCAGGAGCTGCCTTCACGCGATCTCTTAGAAACTCTTCAACACGTGCCATGCAACATCCTCCCAGATGAGTCCCATTCTACTGCCAACATTAGCTGTAGTTGGGGTTACGTTTTTCCAAAAATGCTGCGATGCCTTCAGCAGCTTCGGGCGCGCCTGTCGCATGCCCCATCGCATCGCGCTCATGATCAAGCTGCTCTGCCTCTGTCACATCGTAAGCAGCGGCAACCATCTTGCGGATCGCGGCCTGTGCGTCACGCGGCCCTGCGGCAAAACGGTCAGCGTATTCCCGTGCCACATCCATCGCTCCACCCACTTCGGTGAGTGAATTGACAACAGCCAGATCATGCATGCGTTCTGCTAGCACTGGCTGTGCCAGCATGCACATTTCCATGCTAAGTTGGCGTGGCAGCGCGCGCGCCAAATGCGCGGTCAGGCCACCATCAGGCACCAGCCCCGCCTTCACATAAGCAGCTACGAACTTTGCCCCCTTCGC
>JBALTK010000095.1:0-14708 GCA_036964385.1 Sulfitobacter sp.
ATCATGGAGAGTGTCAAACCGCCAAGGGCCAGCCAGAAAATGGTTTCACGCATGAAATCAAACATCGAGCTTCCCCATTTGACGCATCATGAACATGCCCAGACCAATGCTACCGATGGCGATGCCCGCCATGAGGCGCCCACGCGGATCAGCATAGAGGGGCTCAAGATATCCGGCATTTAGCACGGCAATGGCAAAGGCGACGACGAAAGGCAGGGAGGCGAGGATCAACGCACTTGCACGGGCCTCTGACGACAACGCGCGGGCCTTTTTGCGCAGCTTGCGGCGTTCGCGCAGCTGGATCGCCAGATTTTCCATCGTCTCGATCATGTTGCCACCTGTCTCCGCTTGCAGGGATGTGGCGACGGAGAAAAAGCTGACTTCGGGAGTGGCCACACGCGCCTGCAGGCGCGATAGGCTGTCGGCGAGGGTTTCGCCCATACAAATTTCGTCGTGACAGCGGCTAAACTCGCGTTGGGTCGCGCCTTTGGAGGTTTCGACAACAATGCCGAGGGAGTCCGACACGGGACGTCCAGCACGCAGACCGCGTGCAAAGACATCCAATGCTTCGGGAAGGTCAGCAGTGAACGCATCGCGGTAGCGCGCTTGGGCGATCCGCAATACAAATGCCGCGACCAGCAGAGGGGTGCCAATGGCAACGAGGAGTGCCAACAACGGATGGAGGCCAAAAAACAAAACTGTGAGGGCATAAATCGCGAAAACCGCGAGTGCGAGTTGAACCAATAGCTCGGTAAGGCTCACGCGGAGATTGGTGCGGGCGATTTGCGCCTCAACTTGGACAAACAGGCTGTGCTTCTCGACCTTCTTGGTCGAAATGCGCTCGGCTCCGGTCTTGGACGTGAGTGCTGCTTCGGGGCGTACCCGTTGAAGCCGAGCTTGATGGCGGCGGCGTTGGCGGTCAGCACTAATGATTAAGCACAAGACGAGCACGGCAAAGATAAATAAACCGCTTCCGAGCAAAAGGAATTGAACCAACATGGACTAGCCTCCCAATACCGCATCAAGTTGCTCACCCAGACCGTATTCTGCAGCGCGCTGGGCGAATTTTGGACGGTAACCAGAATAGCGAAACGCGCCTTTGACCTCTGCGCGCGTGCTGGATGGGTCGGCCTCAAAGGTGAACAGTTCCTGCAAGGTGATCGCATCACCAGCAAGCCCTGCAATTTCCGAAATCGAGGTGATCCGGCGTTTGCCATCGCGCATCCGTGACACTTGAACGATCAGGTGGACTGCATCGACCAATTGGCGGCGCACAACGCCAGCTCCAGGTGCGAACCCGGCAAGCGCGGCCATGCTCTCTACCCGTGTCAAAGCCTCGCGCGGGGTGTTGGCGTGCAATGTCGACATAGAGCCGTCGTGGCCCGTGTTCATCGCTTGCAACAGATCAAGCACTTCATCCCCGCGAATTTCCCCGATGATGATCCGGTCAGGCCGCATCCGCAGCGCGTTACGGACCAAAGTGCGCATGGTCACTTCGCCGGTTCCTTCAACATTCGGGGGACGGGTTTCAAAACGCACGACATGGGGCTGCTGGAACCGCAACTCGGCTGCGTCCTCGATTGTGACGAGGCGCTCACCCTCCGGAATGAACTGGGACATGGCGTTCATCAGGGTGGTCTTCCCCGAACCTGTCCCGCCAGAGATAAGCACGTTGAGCCGAAGTGTCGCTGCGATGGCGAGGAAATCGGCCATCTGCGTTGTGAGGCTGCCGCCGCGCACAAGTGTCTTAAGTTGCACTGGTTTGGAGGGGAACTTACGGATTGTGATGGTTGGGCCGTCGATGGCGAGCGGAGGCACAGCAACGTTAACGCGGCTGCCATCCTTGAGACGCGCATCTACCATCGGCTGGCTTTCGTCGATGCGGCGCCCTACGGCGGCGACGATACGGCTTGCGATTGCAAAGACGTGAGCGTTATCGCGAAAACGGATGTTGGTGAGGACCAGCTTGCCCAAGCGTTCGATATAAACCTGATGAGGACCGTTCACCATGATGTCGGTCACGCTCTCATCTGCCAAAAGCGCCTCTAGCGGGCCGAGGCCCAGCATGTCTGCCAGAACAGTTGTCACAAGCTCGGAGACTTCGCGGCCGTTCAGGCGCATTTTACGTTCTTCAGAGATCGAGCGGATCGCGTCGCGGATCAATTGCTCTTGCTCCTCACGCGACTGCGTGACCAATTTCGAGAAGTCCAATGTTTCGGACAATGCTTTTACTACTTCGTTTGACGTCGCCATCAGCGCGCTGGAGGTCTCGTGGAAAGTTGCCGCTGGCTTTGGCTCGGCGACGGGTGTTGGAGCAGGAACTGCACTTTCTTGAGCAGGTGCAGGTTGAACGCGCTGGATAGACGCAGGAGTGCGCGCTGGAGTAGCTGCGGCTTTTGGTGACAATGCCGCGGTCGCCGCAATCAAAATCTCGCGCTGCAAAGCCAAAGGCCAAGGAGAGTTGGAGTTCTCGATCACATATGAAATCGCCACATTCGCTCGCTCCTCGGCAGATAGGCCCTCAGCATTGATCTGCTCGGCGATGCCCATGACTTGGGTCAACGCCTCTTCAATCGAAAGCTTTGGCGAATGGAAGGTCATGAAAATATCCTTTTGAGGAACGAGCGTCCCTTCGGTTTGGTTGCCGCCTTGGCAGGCTCTGCCATTGCAGCAGCCCAAATTGTTTCGACCGCCTTTGCGTAGGTGCCTTTTGGTTGCACACCGACGAGAGGACGTGCGGCGCGGTGCGCACGCATCAAGGGCGCGTCACTGCGGGGCAGCGTGGCTACGATTGGGCGTCCAATCGTAGCAGTAATGTCTTTTGCAGACAGCTTGGCGTCAGGGCGCAGATCTGAGAGGACAGGGATAATGCGCAAATCAGGGGCGTAAGCTGCAATGCCGTCAATCAATCGGCGCGCCGCATTCACACCTGAAAATCCGGTCGGGATCACGAGGATTAATGCATCGAATTGGGAGGCTAACTCAAAGTTTTGCAGAAGACGTGCGCGGGGCAGGTCCGTAGTGATGAAATCGAACTCTGCCTGCAATAGGGGATAGAGATGTGGCAGCCCAGTAAAGAGACCTTGCGCATCTTGGCCCATGTAAACCTGACGCGAATACATCGACAAACGGTCGGTCAGGTGGTCCATGGTCGCCGCGATGAAAGTTGTGTCGATCCGCTCAGGCGACATTAGCGCTTCAAAAAACCCAACAGTCTCTTCGCGGTCCAGATCGATAGCTTGGGAGCCGAATTCAAGATCTGCGTCAATTAATGCGGTGCGCAGGGCAGGACCCTTTGCGGCAGCAGCATGGAAGGCGAGGTTCTGTGCCAGAAGGCTTGCGCCGACCCCACCGTTACTGCCGACGATGGCGATAGATTTTGCCCGTGTTTCGACTGCAGGCGCGTCCGCGATTTTGGGTGCTGCGCGCTCAACCGCGAGAATTTCTTCGGCAGTGACCGGGAGTGTAAAATATTCCAATGCGCCCGCTTTGATCAGGGCGCGGTAAGTGGTGATGTCGGTCTGCTCGCCTAGCACGATAACGTCTGATCCGTTTGCGCACATCTCGGAGATGCACTCGCAAGCCATTTCAACCGAAATGCTGCCCATCTCTGCAAGGATAATCTGTGCGGCATTTGTACTTGTACAAACCCGCGCAGCGCCGCTCAGGCCGCCACCATGCAAATCATGGCTGTCACCAACACTGGTCTCAAGGACCGACCGAGCAACCGTAGCACCGTCTTCGGTGCAGACGTAGGCGGCGAACTGCGTGGTGTTTTGGCTGGTGGTGTCAAATGGCATTGGAGCCCCCCTTGGAGGAGAAAGTAGAGAAAGTGAGGGCAGCCGAGTCGTTGTTTGCGGCTGCCCCAATCTTGAATGCTTATGAGGGCGCTTTTGGTTAGACGCCGCCTTCGCCGCCTGTGCTGCCAGTGTCGCCGCCAGCTTCGTCGAGGGTAGTCGCCAAGGAGCCGAATTTTGTGTCGGCGCTTTCACCCAAAGTCGTTACAGAGGCGACAATTACGCCACCAACAAGGGCTGCCATGAGGGCGTATTCGATGGCTGTCGCGCCGTCTTCGTTTTTGATGAATGTTTTGCCGAATGCTTTCAGTACTGTGCGTGTAAGTGTCATATCGTGTGTCTTTCAGGTTTGGGGGGGATCGGAAGTGATCCTGTTGTGGGCTGGGCTCGTATTGACCCGGTGATGAGACTTAAGGTGATGGATTAATTAATCTTTTGATATCCACCAAGAGTCGCATTGGCCCCGTACCACCCCTAGGACGGAGTACTATCATACCAAGGTCGTACGGATGTCTGACTGCATTGTGGCAGGGTACAGCGCGAATTGTGACCGAACTGAGATCGGGCAAGAAACGCGTTAACCATTGGTCACCACTACGGCGTTTTGGCAGCGTCCCCGCACACGAGAATTTGCCCGAAGGGCCTGTTTGCGAATCAAAACCTGAGGTGTTTCGCCAGCCCTCGCAATGCGATGAAGGGGGGGATATGAGCGAGAAATGCCCCATCGGGAGCGACTAAGGAACGCATTCGTTTTAGCGGAAACTGACGTTCGCTTGATCTGTATCCCACCGGCAAATCGCCACGGCCGAGTTTCTGGGGTTTCGTAAATCGAAGAACGCGAAAGGTGGCGGCTAAAGGCTCTCTAATGGACTTAGGATATCAACGGGTCGCATGTAGAAGCGATTGCGTCAGATCATCCCTTGCTTGCCGCGCCACTCTGGGCCACGCTGAAATTATGAAACTCAAACTGCATCACATCAATCTGTGTTCGACCAATGTCCCTGAAATGGACCGTTTTTACCGGGAGGTTCTGACCCTCGGCGATGAAGACCCAGCGGAACTGCCGCCTCTGAACACAGACAAGGGGTTGGTCGGTGACGTCTCCTTTGTAACAGATGGTGATATACAGATGCATCTAACACCGCGTGATGTTTTGAATTCATTCCGGTCAGGTCAGGTCGTAAATCCGCTTGAGCGGGGCCACATCGCGTACCGCACAGATGATATCATCGCTTTCATGGCCCACTTGGATGCCAAGGGCGTACCATACTCTGACTGGGGCAGTGATGCCGTAAAAGGATGGCATCAGGTTTTCTTTTATGATCCCGAAGGCAATGTAATCGAAGTTCATCAACTTGTCGCTTCTGAGTGACGCGCGGTTGATGGCTGTTGCTACGGGGCGAAGTGACGTGAATACATGACAAACGCCAACCACACGTCGAAGGAACCGAAGCACCGATTTCAAGCCTTCTCAAGCGCGACGCTGCTCTTGGCAGTCGCGATTGTGATTTTGGTGATACTCCCGCATGTTCTGGTGGCCAATTCGACGATCACCATCATGAGCCAAATGGCGATCACCATCATCTTTGCGCTGTCTTACAATATGTTGCTCGGACAGGCAGGTATGCTGAGTTTTGGCCATGCCATCTATCTGGGATTTGGTGGATTCATGTGCATTCATGTCATGAACTATTTCCAAGCGGTGGGCATTCCTGTTCCACTCCCTGTTCTGCCGCTGTTCGCGGGCTTGTTCTCCATGGGGATGGCGGTGCTGATCGGCTCGTTCTCTACCCGTAGCTCAGGAGTGGTGTTCGCGATGATATCGCTCGGCGTGGTCGAACTGGTCACGACCTATTCGATCATCGGGTACTCGTTCTTTCGTGGTGGCGGCGTAGGAGGGGACCGAACTCTTGGTGTGCCCTTCTTTGGCGTCGAATTCCTGCGCCAGATAGAGGTCTATTACCTGATCTCGTTCTGGTTGGTTCTCTCGGTTAGCCTTATGTATTTGTTCACCCAAACCCCTATGGGGCGGATGGCCAATGCAGTGCGCGACAATCCTGAACGCGCAGAGTTTTTGGGATATTCCGCGCGCTGGGTCAGGTTTTTTTCGTTTTGCGCTGCGGGATTTTTCGCTGGCGTTGCTGGTGGGCTATTCGCGATTAACTATGAATTGGCCACGGCTGAAAATCTCAGCGTGCAAGCATCGGGGACGATCCTGATGATCACCTTTCTAGGCGGGGTCGGGATATTTTACGGGCCAATCCTTGGGGCAATTTTGTTCACGTTGCTCCAGACTGTTCTGAGCCTGCATACCGATCTTTGGCAGCTCTATGTTGGTCTGTTGTTTCTCGCCACCGTGATGTACTTTCCCTCGGGGCTTGCTGGCATTTTGGTGATGCACATCGCTGTGCTGCGCCAGAACGGCTTGTCCGCTTTGGCCGGGCCATATGTTAGAACCGTGGGTGCCGCGTTGGCTGGAGCGCTTGGTGTCTGCGCGTTGATTGAATTGATCTTTCACAGCCGGCACATTGCGCGCGGCGGACAAGAGATGACCTTGTTCTGGATTACGTTCCAGACGTCCAATCCTGCACCGTGGCTCATCGCATTCGGCGTGGCAATCGCGGGTATATGGATCAGCAAACGCACTGCGCCTGACTTGCTGACCGTTTGGCAGGCCAAAAAGGCGTAGCCCGCGCTGAGCGCAGGCAAGGCGCGAGTGTCCCGCTATTGGCGAAACGATATGTCAGAAAGCATGATGCTGGGATCATTTCGATCAGTCGAGCGTAAGCGCAGCGTACCGTCTGACACGCGCCACTCGACATTCTGTGCGAGGGCGCGGCCCGTTGCGGGGGCGGTTGCGTTGAAGTTGAAAGCGACAATCCCGTCGCGTTGGATGCCGACGATGCGTACGCTGCCTACACCGTCGGGGTTTGACCATCTTCCTGTAATCCTCTCGGAAATGTCGGACCCAATAAGCGTACCGGATATGTTCAACCGCCGTCCTGGAACAACGCATTGCCCCGTCAGCGTTAGGGTCATGCTGGCGTCAGCATACTCGTTTTTGATCTGACACCTCACGGCCTCTCGCGCGCTTTGCGGTGTTTCCTTCGCCCAGCCTGAACCGCGCCAACTGCCGTTCATGTCGGCAAGCGGGTCCGCAGATGCCGTTCCTGTCATGAGGAGCAAAAATATCATCGATCTAGGCAATAGCATTCCGGGTTTTTCTCCAAGTGAGCAAGGCGGGCAACAAAAGCAGATCGACCAGAAGTGCTGCCCAAAGCGTGACGATCATCATACTGCCAAACAAACGGATGGGGGTGAAGCCGCTGAACAGCGTCACGCATAGGCCGACGGTCAGCAGCAGGGTCGTCTGAACCATCACTTGACCTGCCGACTTGGCTGCTGTGCGTACGGCTTGTTCTGCGGTGTTCCCGTCGGCTTTTCCTTCCGCATACCGGCTTAAGAAGTGGACCGTGTCATCAATGGCGATGCCAAAAGCGATTGTCAGGGCAAGGACTGCGGTGGGGCTAAGCGTGCCTTGCGCCCAAATGTGGAGTGACGCGCCAGTGAGCATCAGGGGCAAGACGTTCGGAATGATGAGCACTGGAATCAGTCGGATTGAGCGAAACGCCAGCGCCACGAGGAGCGTTGCGCCCAAAGCTGCCGCAACCAAGCCCCGCGACAACTGCTCAATCAGGCCCACGGCTTCAAAGCGCATCACAGTTGGCAGACCGATAATGCGATCCGCACCTGCGGCGCTCGCCGCGTCATAGAGCGCGTCGAACTTCTTTAACGTCTGTTCATTCCGCATAGGTTCGGGAACAGAGAGGAATATGCGCGATGCACCATCGGGGGCGCGCAATTGGCTGACCAAGGCTGGCGGGAGGGTCCCCAGTTCGTCTTGGCTCGGCCGAACGTCGGGATGACCCAACCAACGCGCAAACGCCACCTCTGAGAGGACCGCTGTTGGCCCGCTTAAACCCTCCAGCCGCTGAACCAGATCGCGGGTCTGGCGCCAATCTGCACCAGTCTCAATGATCATTTGGAAAACACCGCCGAAGCTTTCCGAGATCGCATCGTTTGTTTCCAGCGTCGCGCTATTGTTCGGTAAATTCTGATAGAGGGGAAACCATGCTTTGGTCTGAGTGAAGCCCCACGATGAGGCGGCGAGCAAGATGATACACGCCACAACCGTGAGGCGCGGCCGCGCAACCCCTAGGGTGCTCAACTTCTCTGAAATCCCCTTTGTGAAGTGGGGTACAGGTTTGGGGGAGAGCGGGAGCACGCGCCCCAGTAAGGCAAAGGTTACGATTACAATCGCAAAAGACAGGAGGGTTCCCAGCGCACCTAAAACCCCAAACTCGAACAGTTGCGCATTTCCCGTTAGCGTGATGCTGGCAAAAGCCAAAGCAGTTGTGAGCGCGGTCAGGGCGCACGCAGGGCCGACCTTCCGCAGTGCCGAGTGAACTGTGCCATCCGCTTTTACATGTCCGGCCAAATGCACACCATCCGCCACGCCAAGCACCAAGAGGAGGATCGGAATGACATTGCTCAGAACTGTAATCGGGTATCCGAGCCAGACAGACAGGGCCAAAACGCCCGCCGCACCCATAGCCGCAGGCACTACCGCCAATAGGGTCATGCGCAGATCACGAAGCAACGCAATGGCCGCGAGCGAAACGATCAAGGCGCCCCAAAGGTTAAGAGCGATGAGGTCGTCCTTCAATCCAGAAACTATCTCGTTGCTTATCACGTCTTCGCCAGTGATCTTTGCGGACAACGCCGCAGGCAAAGCGCGGTTAATCTCCGCTGAAATGCCTGCCACTGCAACAGCTATGCTTGTTTGTTCAATATTTACCGAGATGCTGATCAGCATGGCGGTACGCTGAGAATTTAGAAAAGTCGGGAGGCCAGTCTCCAAGTTCACGAAATCAGTTAAATCCTTGGAGAAGTCATTGCTGATCTTCGGCGCAAACACAGGACGGCCAGACGGCGCATCTTCTTCTGGTGGCCATCTCAGCACAAAAGGCGAGGCTACTGCCGTGACCCCGTCCAAAAACTCCAGATCGAGAGAGAGGTTTCGCAACGAGGTCATGTTGTCGGCAGTGAACGCAGTGGGCGCCGTCACATAAACAAGGACCGTGCTGAGCGTCGGGGACTGTTCCTGCTCATAGGCGCGCTGAGAATTCGAGAGAATGCTATCGGACAGAAAAACACGGTGTATATCGTCGTCAAAGATGACTTTGGGCAGGCTCAAGCCGATCAATGCGATAAGGGCGAACAAGCAGACAGCGGCAAACTTCGGAAATTTGTACGCGACTAATCCAATACGTTCCGCGCCAAATCCTATGCCCGAAAACAAGGTCAGCGTGCCCGCAGTGGCGCGAGCGCCTTGTGTTCAACGCCGATCCGAACCCAAAGCATCGCAGCATTCAAAACCGTGAACACCAGCGCGACCCATCCCAGCCCGAGCACCATCGGCGCGACAATGATTTCAGCGACAACCAACATGTAGTTCGGATGAGAGACATACTTGAACGGTCCGCGCACAACCAAAGGCTCTTCAAGGATAATAATACGGGTTGTCCAGCGATTGCCAAGGCTTCCTAGAATCCAAACGCGAAGAATTTGGAGAACCGCGAAGAGGGCAAGCCAACCGAATGCGACCGTTTCGTCAAAGCCAAAGATAACCAGACAAGCGATCCATGTGCTGTGCATGGCAACCATCACTGGATAGTGCGCCGCGCCAACTTCATAAGCACCCTTCGCTAAAAGTTTGGCAGTATTTCGCTTGGAGATCAGCAGCTCGCTCAATCGTTGAACAATAATAAATCCCAGAAAGAGGAGCGTTGCAGTTTCCATTAGGCGGCCTTTTTACTGACATGAAAGGGGAGGAACGACGCCGTGAATCCGGGGCCGAGGGCGCAGGACATCATTTGCCCTGTGGTTCCTGCATCAAGTACCGCTTTCATCACGAACATGACGGTAGGAGCAGACATGTTCCCCGCAGCGCGTAATGTGTCGCGTTCCGCATCCAACGATCCTTGTTCAAGATGCAACGCACCCTCAATAGCATCAACGACCTTCGCACCACCCGGGTGGCAGACATAGCGGTCTATTTTCTCGTGGCTCAAGCTGGCAGCTTTCAACGCGCCGTCGGTTGCGGCGGCAAACTCTTTGGATACAAATGCGGGAATGGATCGATCAAATACCACCCCGAAACCCGTCTCGTCCACATCCCAGCCCATTATATCGAGGGTATCAGGCCACATCTTCTGGTGACCTTGGCCAAGGGCCACGACCTTATCATTTGAGGGGGCTTTCGTGCTTATGCAGGCTGCAGCGGCTCCGTCGCCAAATAATACGGTCGCGATGATGTCTGCCTTCTGCAAGCGATCCGCGCGGAAGGACAGGGAGCATGCCTCGACAACGACCAACAACACTTTTGCATCTGGTTGACCTGCGGCAAGGGTTCTCGCGGTGGACAATCCCGAAACACCGCCAGCACATCCAAGGCCGAATATCGGGACGCGCATGATGTCCTCACGAAACCCCATCTCGCCAAAGGCCTGTGCCTCAAGCGAGGGGGTGGCGATACCTGTCGACGTTACCGTGACAACGCAATCAACCTCGGCAGCGCTCCATCCTGCGTCCTCAAGCGCGCTTTTCGCGGCGTCGATAAACATATCTTTCGCACCTGATATGAATGCCTTGTTCCGATCTTCCCAACCATGATCATCAGAGAACCAGTCAATCGGAACAACGGAATAGCGTTGATCAATGCCAGCAGTATCAAACGTCTTTGCGAGGCGGTCAAATTGGGGATATTTTTTACCAAAGATTATGGATGCCCGTTCTCGCACTTCGGTTTGCGTTAGGCAGTGGGGGGGCAGGACGGTAGATAACCCATGAAGATAGACTGGCATAGCGGACCCTTTGCGGCACTAGGTCTGATCAAAATCGCTCAGTCCTGCTTGGATGCGTACTCTCATACTCTAGCATAACCCGTTAGATTGTAATGCGTTCCATCCGCTCAAGCTTATTCTCAGAGTGCCCCTGTGTGCAGGCTATAATGTATAGGCTAGAGGTCCAGAACCAGTTTCTTTCTTTTCGAGCGTGAGCAGCAGACAGTTATCTGTGTGTTAGATGCCTTTTCGAGGTCGGTCTTTACCAAATCACGGTGGCCGGGCGTGTCTTCAAGCACACGTGTCAGGCAGCTGCCGCAGACCCCAGACTGACATGATACCTAAACGTGGATGCCATGCTCCGCGAGCTTTTTTTAGATGGATTCTTCTGGTAGCTCACCGAATGTCTTTCCCGACTTTCTGGTAAACACAGTGAAGGGCGCGCCATCGGTGGTTACTTCTGCACCAAAACGCTCAAGGTGGACGCACTCCGTATTCCTCGCGTCATTCTCAGCGGATTTAACGACAAAATCCATAAAGTCGTTCGGCCCCCAGACATAGAGATGCTGACCAGCATCTGCGTTCGATAGCAAAGAATTAGTATCGAGCTTTTGATCGTCAGGGCCGCTGTCGATATACATCTGTATCTTGTCGCCAACTGTTTCAGTTCTGAGGTGAAGGCCAAGCGGTCTGACGTGCGCCCGCAATAGTGCATCTCCTATGATGCGCCAGCAGCCTCTAGGGTATAGACCATGTTCAGTATGTGTGTAATCCCGATGCCGCCCGCGAACAAAACGGCGTGCGAGGCATCGGCGCACCTGTTTAAATTGTTGAGTGTTCGGCCAATGCGTACTTGCGCGCCAGCGTCATAGGCGGGTAGGGGGCTGCCGTCAGCACTGATCAGTTCAAGGCTGACAATGTCGGTGGTGGCGATGTCACGCTGGGCTACGGTCACATCGAGCCATTGGCCGTCTTGGTGAACAGACGCGGAGGGTTTGTCCACTAGAACATCAGCCGCCAGATGCGCTTTGACAGGCATGATCGAAAAGGCGCGAGAAGGGCGTGTCTGACTTGTGCCTATTATGTGGAGTGGTGTCTGAGCCAAGTGGTTGTGTCTTGAATCTAGCGCGCCTCATCAATGGGTTTGCTCAGGCAACCAACCGCCAAGAGGGGATGCATAACTGGGCCAAATGACTTTTGGCCCAGTGCTTTAGTGTTTCGCGGCGTAGCTTGTTAAAGCTGGCTTAAATGATTGTCGCCTCGGTTGCGGCGCGCAATTCGTCTTCAGTGACGCCATCAGCGCACTC
Organism: Sulfitobacter sp.; assembly: GCA_036964385.1. Taxonomy (GTDB): domain Bacteria; phylum Pseudomonadota; class Alphaproteobacteria; order Rhodobacterales; family Rhodobacteraceae; genus Sulfitobacter. The sequence continues at coordinate 12,010 of JBALTK010000095.1, forward strand.
AACAATTTTCAATCCGCCTTCAACCACATCCAGAACACCAAGGTTGGTAATGATGCGGTCAACGACTTTCTGACCTGTCAGCGGCAGGGTACAGTCCTTGAGCACCTTGCTCACGCCATGTTTGTTGGTGTGATCCATAACCACGACCACACGGCCAACGCCTGCGACCAGATCCATTGCGCCGCCCATACCTTTGACCAGCTTGCCCGGGATCATCCAGTTTGCCAGATCACCGTTTTCAGCCACTTCCATTGCGCCCAAAATCGCCATTGCGATTTTACCACCACGGATCATGCCAAAGCTTTGCGCGCTGTCGAAATAGGCGGTCTGTGGCAGTTCTGTGATGGTCTGCTTGCCTGCGTTGATCAGGTCGGCATCCTCATCGCCCTCAATCGGGAAAGGACCCATGCCCAGCATGCCATTCTCCGATTGCAGCGTCACTTCGACACCTTCGGGGATGTAGTTGGACACCAGCGTCGGGATACCGATTCCGAGGTTTACGTACCAGCCGTCTTGCAGCTCAAGTGCGGCGCGTGCCGCCATTTGATTACGATCCCACATGATTTACGCCTTCCGTACTGTGCGCTGTTCGATGCGCTTTTCGTGGTCACCCTGAATGATGCGGTGCACATAGATGCCTGGCAAATGGATGCTGTCGGGGTCAAGCGATCCTGTCGGTACGATCTCTTCAACTTCCACAATACATACTTTTCCGCACATAGCGGCGGGCGGGTTGAAGTTGCGGGCTGTCTTGCGGAACACGAGGTTGCCTGTTGCGTCTGCTTTCCACGCTTTCACAATGGCCAGATCGGCAAAGATGCCTTCTTCCATGATGTAGGTTTCGGGCGCGCCATCAGGACCAGTGGGGAAGTCCTTATGATCTTTGCCGTCCGCGATCACCGTGCCGACGCCTGTCTTTGTGTAAAAACCCGGGATGCCTGAGCCGCCTGCACGCATGCGCTCGGCCAATGTGCCCTGAGGGTTGAATTCCAGCTCAAGCTCGCCCGAGAGGTACTGGCGCATAAATTCGGCGTTCTCACCGACATAAGAGCTGATCATCTTTTTGACCTGCTTGGTTTGCAGCAAGATGCCGATACCAAAGTCATCGACGCCTGCGTTGTTGGATGCAAATGTCAGGTCTTTGGTGCCTGCCTGCTTGATCGCTTCGAGGAGAAGTTCGGGAATGCCGCAAAGGCCAAATCCGCCCGATGCGATAAACATGCCGTCCTTCAGCACCCCTTCGAGCGCCTCGGCGGCTGAGCCGTATACTTTTTTCATATTTGGACCTTTCAAACTCCTAGGAGAGCGCGGTTGATGCGTTCGAGTGACTTTCGAGCAAGTTCTACCAGTGCAGGCTTTGGTCGTGCAAGGCACTACCCGCCCAGATAGGGATTAACTGTCCCCTAGATATCAAAGAAGATCGTCTCCTGCGGTCCTTGCAGATGGATATCGAAGCGGTAGCTGCCATCGTCTTGCTTCATGGCCAGCAGGGTGGGGATGCGGTTTTGGTGCTCGATCCTTGTGAGGATCGGGTCGGCGGCATTGGCCTCTGCCTCATCCTCAAAGTAGATGCGGGTGTGCAGGCCGATGTTAATGCCGCGCGCCACGATCCACGCGGTGATATGGGGCGCTTGCATGCGGCCATCAGGAAAAGGAACGGCACCGGGCTTGACGGTTTCAAACGTGAACTCGCCTGTCTCCATATCACCAGCGGAGCGGCCCCAGCCAGTAAAGTTCGGATCGGGCGTGCCGCGTGTTTCATTCGCTGACGGAAAAAGGCCTGCCGCATCAGGCTGCCAAATCTCGATCATTGCATCGCGCAGTGCGGTGCCAGTGCCATCAAAAACAGTGCCCTTGATAGTGATTTCGGTCCCCTGAACAGAGCCAGTCTTCATAGAGACGCCAAGATCGCCGCCGTACATATCAAGGCCCGTAAAGTTGGGCGTGCAACCGATGTGAACATAGGGCCCTGCAGTTTGGCTTGGGCTTTCACGCAGATAATCAAGCTTTTGCACCATGATCAAAGACCCTCCTTACGGTTCTCGAAATAGGTTTGGCGACGTCCACGGATCACCATGTCAAACTTGAATGCGCGACTGTCCATTGGAACAGTGCGGTTCATGTCTAGAGGTGCAGTGAGCGCATCAATCGCCTCTTGGGTCTTGAGGATACCAACGATGGGACAGAGTTTGATATGTGGATCACCCTCGAAATACATCTGGGTGATCAGCCGCTGGGCAAAGCCGTGGCCGAAGATCGAAAAGTGGATATGTGCGGGGCGCCAGTCGTTCATGCCATTGGGCCAAGGGTAGGGGCCGGGCATGATGGTCGCGAACTCGTAAGAGCCATCTTCGCCCGTGATTGTGCGCCCGCAACCGCCAAAATTCGGGTCGAGTGGTGCGAGGTAGCTTTCTTTCTTGTGGCGATACCGCCCGCCTGCGTTGGCCTGCCAGAACTCCAGTAAGGCACCAGGCACACCGCGTCCGTTCTCATCCAGCACACGGCCATGCACGATGATGCGCGGCCCAATCGCACTGTTGCCTGCGGCGGCATAGTTGTGGATCAGGTCGTTATCGAGCTTGCCGATGAGGTTGTGCCCGAAGACGGGCGAGGTCTCTTCGCTCAGCGTCGATGGGAAGGACAGCAGCGCCGCCTGTGGGCTACGCTTTACGCTTGTCTTATATGGCGGGGTCAGTGCG
>JBALTK010000096.1:0-14520 GCA_036964385.1 Sulfitobacter sp.
CTGTCCGTTAGCCCATGTGCCTTCGAGCGTGAAACCTTCGGGGTGGGTAAGTTTGCCGGAGCCAGAACGTGCGCCGTTAACGACCGTGCCTTCATAAATCGCGCCTTCGGCATCTTTGATCACGGCCTGTCCTGTGGCCTGACCGTCGACCCAGTCCCCTTTGTATTCATAGCCTGCGGGCGTGACGAGGACGCCTTTGCCATTGCGTTTGCCATTGCGGAAGCTGCCCTCATAGCGCTCCCCGTTGGCGTGGATGGCAACGCCCTGACCCATTATGGTGCCCGCTTCCCACTCACCCTCATAGGTGCCACCATCGGCCATCGTGATCTTGCCGATGCCTTCGGGCTTTCCCTTCGCGAAATCGCCCTCATAGACAGAGCCGTTTGGAAAACGTGCGGTGCCAGTGCCTCTAATCTCGCCCTCAACCCATTGGCCGGAGTATTGATAACCGTTGGGAAGGGTGTAGGTGCCTGTGCCATGCTGGAGGCCGTCCTTGAATGTCCCCTCATACACGCCGCCGTCATCGTATTGCTTACTGAGTACTTGAGTGTTTTGGGCGCCAGCGGCGGTAAACATCAAAGGCGTCAGTGCGGCGGCGAGCAGCAGGGTGCGAAAGGTCATGGCGGTCCTGTTCAAAAGCGTGGGCGGCATGGCCCGACGAGTCATCAGTCAGACTAAAGACGCGGACCCAAAGGGGCAACGACCTTTTACCGCATGAGCTATTGCGTGCTTTCCAAGGGCGCGTGATCTGCTACATCATTGCCCAACTTTGAGAGGGTTTCACATGGCAGAGCGTTTTCGCATTACACTGGGGCAACTGAACCCGACCGTTGGTGATCTGGCAGGCAACGCGGCGCAGGCTGCTGCTGCTTGGGCCGAGGGCCGTGATGCGGGCGCCGATCTGGTCGCGCTGCCAGAGATGTTTATCACAGGCTATAACGCGCAGGATCTAGTGATGAAGCCCGCGTTCCAGAATGATGTCATGACGCATATCGAGACATTGGCGGCAGCATGCGCGGACGGTCCTGCGCTGGCGATTGGTGCGCCGATTGTAGAAGAGGGAAAGCTCTATAATGCGTACCTTGTACTTAAAGGCGGCAAAATCGCCTCTCGATCGCTCAAGCATCATTTGCCGAACGAAACTGTGTTTGACGAGGTCCGAATTTTTGATTCTGGCCCGCTTGGTGGGCCCTATTCGGTAGGCAATACGCGCATCGGCAGCCCGATTTGTGAGGATGCGTGGCATGAGGATGTGGCGGAGACGTTGGCCGAGACGGGTGCTGAGTTCTTGTTGGTGCCCAACGGCTCCCCTTATTATCGGGGGAAGTTCGACACGCGGATGAACCACATGGTCGCACGGGTGATTGAGACGGAACTGCCGCTGATCTACCTCAACATGGTAGGCGGTCAGGATGATCAGGTTTTCGACGGAGCAAGTTTCGGGCTGAACCCCGGAGGGAAACTGGCGTTCCAGATGCCAGCGTTTGATGCTGTCACACAGCATATCGACCTTGAGCGCGGGCCTGAAGGCTGGCGTATTGTCGAAGGAGCGAAGGCGCTTCACGAGGATGGCTATGCGCAGGATTATCGCGTCATGGTTCAGGGTCTTCGCGACTACATGCGCAAGACGGGATTTAAGAAAGTGCTGCTTGGAATGTCAGGCGGGATCGATTCTGCGATTGTTGCGACGATTGCCGTGGATGCGCTGGGCGCGGAAAATGTGCGCTGTGTAATGTTGCCGTCGGAGTATACCTCCAAGGCCTCGCTTGAGGATGCGGAGGCCTGTGCGAATGCGCTGGGCGCACGATATGATTATGTACCGATTAAAGCGGGTCGTGATGCAATCACCGAAACGCTTGCACCGCTGCTCGAGGGAACGAAACCCGACCTTACGGAAGAGAACATCCAGAGCCGTTTGCGCGGGCTGTTACTCATGGCACTGTCCAATAAATTTGGTGAGATGTTGCTGACCACTGGCAACAAGTCAGAGGTCGCAGTTGGCTATGCGACGATCTATGGCGATATGGCAGGCGGATATAATCCGATCAAGGATCTGTATAAAATGCGGGTGTTTGAGACGTGTCGCTGGCGCAATGCGAACCACGCTGACTGGATGATGGGACCTGAGGGTGCGGTGATCCCCGAAAATATAATTACCAAAGCCCCTTCGGCAGAATTGCGCGATGACCAAAAAGACAGCGACAGCTTGCCCGACTATCCTGAGCTTGATGCGATGTTGGAGATTTTGGTCGATAAGGACGGATCAATCGAGGATTGTGTGGCCGCAGGGTTTGACCGTGATGTGGCCAAGAAGGTCGAGCATCTGGTCTACATTTCCGAGTACAAACGCTTTCAATCGGCTCCTGGACCACGGCTGACATCAGGGGCATTTTGGCTTGACCGCCGCTATCCCATCGCCAACCGCTGGCGCGATCCCAGCTAAGATGCGGGCAAGTGCGTGGATAGGATCGATGCCTTTTGACGCACGATTACGGGAGAAAAGCCATCGTTGATCCTGCGCGTGAAAGGCTTGCACCAATAATCATCAAGACGAACAGTAAGAAGGCAGCTTGGTGGGGCGGCTTCTGCTGTCTTGGCTTTTGCGGCGCTATTTATTGGCTTTTTCAAATTCTACGCGGGGATGTTGCCATCGAGGGTATGGATCTTTTAGCAGCGATATTTTTCGCAATTTTATTTGCCGGCTCCGCCGTGAACCTCATTGGAATTGCGGTGAGACGTCCGACTGCGCTGCGTATGGATGAACTTGGTATTTCCGGTTATTATGTAAAGCCGCTTGAGTGGAGCCAGATTGCCGAAATTTCGATCCACAAGGACTATCCGAACAATGGCTTCGTTTACCTGCTACGCATCGGCATTAAGCTCGCTGATCCCGACGCATTTATGAAAGGCCAGACTTTGTGGCAGCGCCTTAATATGCGCCATCTGGCCCGCAAAAGTGGCTTTCACATCACCATTCGACCCATTTTGGAGCAAGAGGTTTCATTTGCGGGTATCGTGCGGCAAGCAAATATACTTCAGGCTGCGGCCGCTGAGCAGGCATTCGAGAACTAGTGCCTCTTCCTGCGCTTTGGCTTGCCCCATTAGACCGCACAAAAAATTGACTTGAGCATTCTATCTGCGCGATCCAAGCATGGCGCATGCGTTATATATTTATATGTCTGATCTTGATGATGCCACCCATGGCTTACGCGTGCGGTGCCGATAGTGACTGTGTTGTTGGAGATCGAAGCTACCGCATCTCATTGCCGGACGGGGTGGATGCGCCTGTAGGAGCGGTTGTCTGGGCCCATGGATACCGTGGCACGGCTGTGGGGGTCATGCGTAACGGGAGTTTGCGCAAGATGGTTCATGCGGAAGAGCTGGCACTGATTGCGTTGCAGGGGGTGGGAGGCACTTGGGATTTGCCAAACGGGCCGGGCACCCCGGACAGCACTGGTGCAGCTGAGTTTACCTATGTTGAAGACGTGATTGAGGATGCCGTTGCGCGCTTCGGGATTGATCCGGCACGGCTAGTTGCGAGCGGGTTCAGCGCGGGCGCGATGCTGGTATGGAATCTTGCCTGTACGCGGCCTGAGGGTTTTGTGGGATTCGTGCCGTTCTCTGGGACATTTTGGGATCGCCCGCCTTCGCAATGCGCCACGCCAGCCAAGAGCCTAATCCACATTCACGGCGACGATGACGGCACTGTGCCGCTGGATGGCCGCCCCATCGGCCCTACGCATCAGGGCAAAGTCAGCGAAGCGTTGAAGATGTACAGTGCTTTGGGAAGCTTTGGACCTGTGGAGCAGCTGGATACACCAGCATTGCGCTGTAGCGAGCAGACCAATCCACGGCGCGAGGTACTTGGGTTTTGTCTGTTTGAGGGCGGACATTCATTCCGTACTGAATATCTAGCATTTGCGCTGGCGCGGTTGCGATTATCGGGTAAGCTCTAGCGTGGGCTAACTGGACAAACCGCGACACCTGTGCCAGCAAGCGCGGCAACAGGAGGCATACATGTCTGATAAAACCATTACCCGTTTCGCCCCGTCCCCGACCGGCTGGATTCACGTTGGAAACCTGCGCACAGCGCTGATGAACTACCTGATCGCGCGCAAAGCGGGGGGCGAGTTTATCTTGCGGATCGACGATACGGATCCGAACCGCTCTAAAGAAGAATACGTCGACGGGATCAAGCGTGATCTGGACTGGCTCGGTCTTCATTGGGACCGCGTAGAGCGTCAATCGCTGCGTATCGAGAAATACCATGAGGCCGCGAAAGAGTTACGCGAGATGGGCCGTTTCTACGAGGCGTTCGAGACGCCGACCGAGCTTGACCTCAAGCGGAAGAAACAGCTGAACATGGGCAAGCCGCCGGTCTATGATCGTGCGGCGCTGAATCTGTCGGACGATGAAAAAAACGCTCTGCGCGCAGAGCGTGGCGATGGCGTATGGCGTTTCAAGCTGTTGCATGAGCGGATCATCTGGAATGACGGTATTCTGGGTGACATCAGCATCGACGGGGCTTCTGTCTCTGATCCCGTTCTTATCCGTGGCGATGGTCAGATTCTGTATACGCTGGCATCCGTTGTGGACGACACCGAGATGGGCGTGACCCATGTTGTGCGTGGATCGGACCACGTGACCAACACCGGCACACAAATCCAGATCATGCAGGCGCTGGGCGGCACGCCGCCGTCATTCGCGCACCACTCCTTGCTGACAGGTCCGCAGGGTGAGGCGCTATCCAAGCGGCTTGGCACACTCGCGCTCAAGGACCTGCGCGAGGCGGGGATTGCACCGCAGGCGTTGCTGAGCCTGATGTCGCGTCTAGGGTCGAGCGATCCTGTAGAATTGCGCACCGATATGGCTGAGTTCATTGAGGGCTTTGACATCACGCGCTTTGGCTCCTCGCCGACGAAGTTTGATGCGGAAGATTTGAAGCCTTTGACAGCGAAGTATCTCGCAGGTCTGCCGTTGGTCGATGTGGCGGATGATATCGCTGCTTTGGGCGTGCCTGCGGACAAGGCAGAGCAATTCTGGGCAGTGACGCGTGAGAACATCACCACGCTGCATGATCTTGCGCCGTGGTGGGAAATGTTCAGCAAGGGCGCAGAGCCCGTAATCGACGACGAGGACCGCGAGTTTGTGGCGCAAGCGCTGACGTTATTGCCTGAGGGTGCGCATGATGGCGATGCTTGGGGCGCGTGGACCGCTGCGGTTAAGGAAGCGACAGGGCGCAAGGGCAAGGGATTGTTCATGCCGCTGCGCAAGGCGCTGACGGGTCAGGCGCACGGGCCGGACATGTCCGCCGTGCTGCCGCTGTTGCAGGTGATCAAAGCCCGCGGTTAATTCCGCGGTTGGATCGTGGCGGTGCTAGGCCGCCACGATCACCGCATTGCGCAGGGCCAGCTGCTGGTCCACCAATGACGTCTCTTGCGCACTGAGGGTTTGTGCGCGCGGATAGAGGGGGATGCCGCGATCATTCAGGATCGGCGTATCCCAACGGTCCGTGGTCGCAAAAAAGTTCGCCACGCCGCCCGCGCCGAATTCGCGTAGATAACCCTGCACCACCACATCAAGATAGCTAAGCAAGATGTGGTTCTCCGCGCTCTCCACCCACGTCTTACGCGGGACGGCGTAATGGGAGACATGCGGTGCAGGTTTTAATGGGTGTTGGATCGCTGGACCTGAGGCAAGGCGGGCATATCCGTGCTCGCGTGCATCCAATGCATCCCAGTCGCCGTGTGGGACTTCGGCAATCAGGCCATCAATTGTGGTACCTGCATCGGGAATCACACTGAGAAATGCCTGACCGCGATCCTGCGTATAGACCCAAGTGCGGCGCCAACCGGTGAGTTGTGCACGGGTGGCGTTTTCATAGACATGGGTATCGCGGTTGACGAGGCTGCCGTAGCCGAAAAAGCAGGGATGCATAACGTGCCTTTGCATTGGTGGAATTTGGCCCTACCTAACCATCGCAGAAGGATCGGGGCAACCATGCGCATGGTGGATTGAAAAAGGTCCAGACCTTTGGCAAAACAAATTAACGGAGGGCCAGTGCCATGAAATTTACCGAAGAACATCTGTGGTTGCGCATCGAGGAGGGTGAGGAAGAAATCACCGTCGGCTTGAGCGTTTATGGCGTTGAGCAGCTTGGCGAGGCCAAGTTTGTTGAACTGCCCGATGAGGGTGATGTGGTATCGGTCGACGATCCTGTCGTTGTGATCGAGGCGGATGACGACGCTGTTGATATTCTGGCCCCACTTGATGGCGAGATCACGGAAGTGAACGAGCGTTTGGTAGCGGCCCCCGAGATTATCTCGGAGGACCCGCAGGGCGACGGATGGTTGTTCAAGATGAGCATTGATGATGCGGGCGCCATGGACGAGATGATGTCCGAAGCATCCTATCAGAAATACATCCGTTAGAGCCTGTTTTCGGCTCTATTCAGGGGCGTTTTTAGTTTCGGCGATGAGGAAGCTGAAAGTTTTCTTGAGCTTGCTCCAAGTCGCTTTGTCTGGTGCGATCAACAGATGGCCAGTGGTGCGCGTGGCGTTATAGTCACCGCCATCCAGCATTTCCACATGAGCACCTGCGCGCGCAGCGATGAGAGCGCCTGCGGCGTGATCCCATGGGTGTAGAAGAGCCGTGAGGCTGAAGTCGGCATGCCCTTGCGCCAGCATGCGATATTCGTGTGCAGAGCAACGCAATGTGTTCACACGGGAAAACCCAGAGAATGTCGCGGCGAGTTGCGCCTGTTTTTCTTTCGGGAAGAGATGGAGCGGGATGATACCTGACATATCTTCAAGTGGCTTCGCTTCTGCTGCTTTCAGCGTGCGGGGCGCACCGAAAGGGCGTTGAAGCTCGGGTGTCATCTCTTCGTCTGCGATAGCCCAATCGTCGCCGACGGGGTCATAGATAAGTCCAAACACTGGCTTGCCGTAGCGCGTAGCAGCGATGATGACGCCGAACACGGCGAGGCCATGTGCGAAGTTCCAAGTGCCGTCGACGGGATCGATGTGAAACGCCAGCTGTGCCTCGGCGATACCATCGAGCAGGTCTGGCTTAGCCGCGACAGCTTCTTCACCGATCACCAGCGCGGACGGGAAAGCGATTTGCAGGGCGCGGGTAATCATGGCTTCGGCGCGTGTATCGGCGTCTGTCACCAAATCTGAGGCGCTTGATTTTGTGCGGATGTCACCGTCTGACAAGCGACGGAAACGGGGCATGATCTCGGCCTTAGCGGCGCGACGCACGATGTTGATGATCTGTGTGCGCTGGGCGGACGTAACTGCGGGTGCCAGCGTGGCGGGCAGGTTTTGGTCTTCGGTGGATTTTGTGCTGCTGTCAGACATATGGGCGCTCCTTGGTTGCGGACAATCTACGCTTTGGACGGCGATAGGCAAAGGGGGAACCTGATACGGTTCCTCCCTTGTTGTTACTCACGCGCCCTTAGGACGCGCGCGGGACGGGCCTGTAGTGCGCGGCGGGCAAAGCCGAGGCCTGCGAGCACCGTAGCGGTGATACCACCTATGATAATCAGTAAGGCAGATGGCCAGATCACAACATAGTCCGTCTCCATGACAAAAGTACTTACCGCCCAGCCGCCTAAGGCTCCCACGACCAGCGCAATCGCGCCAGCGGCAAGGCCCAGCAGGGCAGCGCGCAGGATAAAGCTGGCGGCAATCATGCGGCGGGAGGCACCCATCGTCTTCAGCATCGCGGCCTCATAGGTGCGCGCATCGGCTCCCGCAGCGGCGGCTCCGATAAGAACGAGGAACCCTGTGAGTAAAGTAGCGGCAGCGCCGTAGGAGGTCGCGGCGGCAAGACCTGCAAGCACACCAGCGACACGGTCAATCGCATCTTTTACGCGGATAGCGGTAATATTGGGATAGGCCTTGGCCAGATCGCGCAAAATTTGCGCCTCGGCTTCAGGTTCCGCGTAGACGGTTGAGATGAACGTGTGGGGCGCACCAGCGAGAGCAGAGGGGTTCATCGTGAGGATGAAACCAATGCCTGCGGTGGAGAAATCAACTTCCTGAAAGCTCGTGATAGTGCCCGTGATGTCGCGGCCAAGAACGTTGATGGTGATCGTATCGCCAAGGGAGAGGCCCATTTCTTCGGCTTCTTCAGCGGCAAAGCTGATTTGTGGAGGGCCGGTGTAATCGGGCGCCCACCATTCGCCTTGGGTTATGATGGCGTCAGGGTCAGGCTGGGCGGCATATGTCAGGCCACGGTCGCCAGAGACGACCCAGTGATCGCCTGCGACCTCGATTGCGGGGCGGTCGTTAATCTGGGTAACTACACCGCGCATCATGGGTGCACTGTCGATGCGGCTGACGGCGGGGTCGTCTTCGAGGCGTTTTGTATAGCCGTCGATTTGGTCTTTTTGGATATCAACAAAGAAATAACTAGGAGCGATATCGGGGAGGTTCCCTGCGATGGCTTGGCGCAGGTTGCCGTCGATTTGCCCCACTGCGGCGAGGACCGAGAGGCCAAGGCCGAGGGAGAGGACTACGGCGCCCGCCCCTTCGCCTGTTCCGCCGATTGCGGCCATGGCCCAACGGATGCGGGGACGTCCACGCAAGCGGTGGCTGAGTGCGCGGGCGGCGATGCGGATCAAGAAGGCGGCAAGGGCCAGCAGTGCCAATGCGCCTGCAATTCCGCCAAGAGTCCAGAGGGTGAGGAACCAGCTGCCATTGAACCAACCCGCCATGCCAACCAGTGCGGCAATGGCGCCTACGGTTGCGATGATGAACGGCAACGAGGGCAAGCGGCTTGCACCGTCCCATGCGTCTCGGAACAGGGTTGCAGCGCGCACGCGGTCGGTGCGAGCAAGCGGCCAGAGGGTGAAGATGAATGCGGTGAGGATGCCGTAGAGGCCCGCCTCGATCAAAGGGGCAGGGAACACGGTGAAGGCAGTCGGGATCGGCAGGCGTGCCTCAAGGATCGGGGCCACCATGATCGGGAGAACCGCGCCGAGGATGACGCCGATGGTGACGCCTAGTAGGGAGAGGATACCGATCTGGATGAAGTAGGTTTGGAAGATGGTTGCGCGGTCCGCACCGAGTGCGCGCAGTGTCGCGATAACTTCGGTTTTGCGGGAGAGGTAGCTGCGAACAGCAGCGGAGACACCCACGCCGCCCACGGCGAGGCCAGAGAGGCCGACTAAAATCAAGAAGGCGCTAAGGCGCTCGACGAATTGCGAAACACCAGGTGCACCATTTCGGGCATCGCGCCAACGCAGGCCGTTGCCTTCGAATTGTTGTTTGGCCTCGACTTCGAGGGCGTCGATCTGGGTACCTTCAGGCAGGATGAGACGATATTTAGAGTTGAAGAGCGAGCCTGAGGACAAAAGGCCAGAGCCTTCAAGACTGTCGCGCAGCACAAGAGTGCGGGGACCAAGGGCGAAACCACCAGCCGCGTTGTCAGGCTCGCGCGTGATCTCGGCGCGCAGCGTGTACGACTGGGTACCCAAGGCGAATGTATCACCAACGTTCAGACCGAGACGGTCAATGAGGGCGCGTTCCATCACCGCTCCGGGGAGGTCGTTCTGAAACGACAACGCATCAGCCAGCGGCATCTCCGGAGAGAGAACGACAGAGCCAATTAAAGGATAAAGGTCATCTACCGCTTTGACTTGGGTCAGCGCGCGATCGTCCCCCACAGTTGCCATGGAGCGAAAGTCGGCGATCTCGGAGACTGCGGTGGCTTGGGATTGCATCCAAGCGCGCTCTGCCTCTGTGGCGAATCGGTAAGTCAGCTCTAACTCGGCATCGCCGCCGAGGATTGAGGCACCTTCACGCTTAAGACCGGCCTCAATCGCGGCGCGAACGGAACCGACGGCAGCGATTGCAGCGACCCCGAGAGCGAGGCAAGCGAGGAACAGGCGAAAGCCGCGCAGGCCACCGCGCAATTCACGGCGCGCGAATTTAGTCGCTAGAGACAGGCTCATATGATGGCGCCATCGCGCAGGGTGATCACGCGGTCACAGCGTTCCGCCAACGCGTCGGAGTGGGTGACGAGCACGAGGGTCGAACCGAACTGGTCGCGCAGATTAAAGAGCAGGTCCATGATTGCCTCGCCATTGGCGCTGTCGAGGTTTCCTGTCGGCTCATCCGCAAGAAGGATCGCGGGGCGCGGGGCGGTGGCGCGGGCAAGGGCCACGCGCTGTTGCTCACCACCAGACATTTGGGCGGGGTAGTGCCCCGCGCGCGGGCCAAGGCCTACAATTTCAAGTGCTTCGGCTGCGCGCTCAAACGCGTCTGCGTGGCCAGCAAGCTCTAGGGGGGTGGCGACATTCTCAAGCGCAGTCATGGTCGGGATCAGGTGGAAAGACTGGAAAACGATGCCCATGCGGTCACGGCGGAACCGCGCCAGCGCGTCTTCGTCCATTGCAGTGAGGTCTTCACCCATGGCGTGAACCGAGCCGCCAGTAGCTTGCTCTAAGCCACCCATGACCATCAGGAGGGAGGATTTACCTGAACCAGAGGGACCGATGAGGCCGATGCTTTCGCCTGCCCTCACCTCTAATGATATGCCATGGAGAATATCGACGGGTCCGGCATTGCCATTCAGGCGTAACGCTGCATCTTTAAGTGAGAAAATAGGATTATTCATTAGGGCCCCTTCGATGGCGTCCTTAGGGGATATGGAGGGAATGTAGCGATGCGCAAGGCTTTGACAGGGATTCTTATGGTTTGGGCCAGTTTTGCCCAAGCGGATGAAGTGGTGATTGCCGCGCTGGGCGATAGCCTGACGCAGGGCTATGGGTTGATGCAATCAGACGGTTTTGTACCCCAGTTGGAGACGTGGCTAACTGGGCAGGGGATTGAAGTGAAGCTGGTGAATGCCGGTGTCTCGGGAGATACAACGGCTGGTGGACTGGCACGCGTAGGCTGGACCCTTACGCCCGATGTTGATGTAATGATCGTGGCGCTGGGTGGGAACGACTTGTTGCGGGGGCTAGACCCCGCGCAGGCGCGCAGCAACATTGAGGGAATTTTGCAAGCAGCTGAGGCGGCGGACGTTGAGGTGCTGCTGATCGGGATGGAGGCCCCCGGCAATTTTGGACCGGATTACAAGGAGCAGTTCGATGCGCTTTATCCTGATTTGGCTACCACATACGGGACCGGGTATCTCGAGAGTTTCTTTGCTGGCCTCGTGAAAGAGGGAGAGACCGCCGATCCTACGAGGCTGCGTGAGTGGTTTCAGGCGGACGGTATTCACCCAAATCCTGAAGGGGTGAAACGCATCGTTACCGCTGTGGGGCCGAAGGTGGTGGAGTTGGTCCAGACCGTCGAGGCAGATGGTTAATCCGCTTTGCATGATTTTTAAGCAGGAGCGTTTTTCTGCCCCCGCCAATAAATTTTACCAGTTGATAAAAAAATAGACCTGTGCCAGCGTCATTGTGAAACGTGACATTGGCAGAGGATCAACGGATGGCAGATAAGGTTTTTGAGCCGGGTATAGTGGCAGGGCGGTTGGCGTCAGATGCCTATGACGCGCATTTTAGCGACCTGCACCCCCCGCTGGATAGACATGAAGCGGTAGTAGCGGCGGATCGCTGTTACTTCTGTCATGACGCGCCGTGTATCACGGCCTGTCCTACGGATATCGACATCCCGCTGTTCATTCGTCAGATCGCCACAGGTACACCAGATGCGGCGGCCAAGACGATCCTGAGTCAGAATATCATGGGCGGAATGTGTGCCCGCGTTTGCCCTACTGAGCAGCTATGTGAGGAAGCTTGCGTACGCGAAGCTGCTGAGGGCAAGCCCGTACTTATCGGTCAGTTGCAACGCTTTGCCACGGACCATTTGCAGGAGCAGGGTGTACATCCGTTTGTACGGGCCGAACCTACGGGCAAGCGTGTGGCCGTTGTTGGCGCGGGTCCTGCGGGTCTGTCTGCGGCGCACCGTTTGGCGATGCTTGGACATGACGTTGTGGTCTATGATGCGCGAGCCAAGGCGGGCGGCCTGAATGAATACGGTATTGCGACGTACAAGACACCCGACGGCTTTGCGCAGGGTGAGGTGGATTGGCTGCTCAAGATTGGTGGAATTACCATTGAGACGGGTCGTGCGCTGGGCACTGATCTGAGCCTTGAGGGTCTGCAGACAGAATTTGATGCAGTTTTCCTTGGGATGGGCCTTGGCGGTGTGAATGCTCTGGGCGTTGACGGCGCGGATAAAGACGGCGTGCTGGACGCAGTGGATTTCATCGCAGAATTGCGACAGGCCAGCGATGTGGCGACCGTCCCTGTAGGGCGTGATGTCGTGGTGATTGGCGGCGGGATGACGGCGATTGATGCGGCAGTGCAGGCAAAGCTGCTGGGCGCGCTCAACGTTACCTTGGTTTATCGTCGCGGACGTGATGCGATGAACGCGAGTGTGTTCGAGCAGGATCTTGCGGCAAGCAAGGGCGTGCGCATTGTGACCCACGCGACGCCGAAAGCTGTGCATGGCAATGGTGCTGTGCGGGAAATCGAATTTGATTATGTCGACGCGGACATGAAACCCTCGGGTCAGACGTTGCGATTGGCTGCGGATCAGGTGTTCAAGGCAATTGGCCAGACGCTTGAGGGTGATGCGCTGCCGAGGCTGGAAGGTCGTAAGATTGCTGTGGATGCCACTGGCCAAACCAGCGTCAAAGGCGTTTGGGCAGGTGGCGATTGTGCATCTGGTGGTGATGACCTGACTGTGACGGCGGTGGCTGAGGGGCGCGATGCAGCGATGGATATTCATACTGTTCTGAGCGGAGGCGCCTAGGATGTATGTGATGAGTTTTGTCGCGGCGGTGCCGACGGATAAGAAAGACGCCTATCTTGCACATTGTAAAATGGCGGCTGAAATTTTCAAATCCCACGGCGCGACTCGCGTAGTCGAACTTTGGGGAGATATGGTGCCTGAAGGCGAAATCACGTCTTTTCCCATGGCTGTAGCGGCCAAAGACGGGGAGACGGTTGTGACAGGCTGGCAGGAATGGCCAGACAAGACGACCTGTGATGCGAGCATGGAAAAAGCGATGAGTGATCCGCGCCTCGCCGAGATGGGCAGTATGCCGTTTGACGCGGCGCGCATGATTTACGGTGGGTTTCAGACCCTCGTTGACGTTTAGGAGCAAGATACCATGGCTGATTTAACAACCGACTTTCTCGGGATCAAATCCCCAAATCCGTTCTGGCTCGCCTCCGCGCCGCCGACCGATAAGGAATACAATGTCCGCCGCGCGTTTGAAGCAGGTTGGGGCGGCGTGGTTTGGAAAACATTGGGCATGGAAGGGCCCCCAGTCGTAAACGTAAATGGCCCGCGGTACGGCGTGATCCATGGTGCGGATCGGCGCGTTCTAGGCCTCAACAATATCGAATTGATCACAGACCGTGATTTGCAGACCAATCTGGACGAGATCACACGCGTGAAGGCCGATTATCCGGATCGTGCGATGATCGTGTCAATCATGGTGCCCTGCGAGGAGCAGGCGTGGAAAGATATTCTGCCGAAGGTAGAGGCAACTGGCGCAGACGGAATTGAACTGAACTTTGGCTGTCCGCACGGGATGAGCGAGCGGGGCATGGGGGCTGCTGTAGGTCAGGTGCCCGAGTATATCGAAATGGTCACACGGTGGTGCAAGCAGTATTACTCAAAGCCCGTTATCGTGAAACTGACGCCGAACATCACAGACGTGCGCAAACCTGCAGAGGCTGCACGGCGCGGCGGTGCTGATGCGGTGAGTTTGATCAACACGATCAATTCGATTGTATCCGTTGATCTGGACACCATGTCACCGCACCCGAGCATTGACGGCAAAGGCACCCACGGTGGCTATTGCGGGCCAGCGGTTAAGCCGATTGCGCTGAGCATGGTCAGCGAGATCGCGCGTGCGCCTGCAACAGCCGGAATGCCCATTAGCGGGATCGGTGGCGTGACCACATGGCGTGATGCGGCCGAGTATATCACCATGGGCTGCGGCAATGTGCAGGTCTGCACGGCGGCAATGACCTATGGCTTCAAGATTGTGCAAGAGATGATCAGTGGCCTGTCCGAATGGATGGACGAGAAGGGCCATACTTCCATTGATGACTTCATGGGTGCGGCAGTGCCAAATACTACGGACTGGCAGTATCTGAATCTCAATTACATCGCGAAAGCACAGATCAATCAGGATGATTGCATCAGCTGTGGGCGCTGTTACGCCGCCTGTGAGGATACGTCACACCAAGCGATTACCATGTCCGAGGATCGCACGTTTACTGTGATCGACGAGGAATGCGTAGCTTGTAATCTCTGTGTCGAGGTTTGCCCTGTGGAAAATTGTATCACTATGGTCGAGATGCCTTCGGGTAGCACCGACCCACGCACGGGAAAGGTTGTTGAGGACGCTTACGCCAATTGGACAACGCACCCCAACAACCCGTCTGCAACTGCGGCAGAATGAACGTTTAGTCGACGTGTGCCGTGATTGCGGCATACGAAGCGGCAAATTGCAGGATTGGTGCGGTTGGCAACGGGTTTGGCG
>JBALTK010000097.1:0-2454 GCA_036964385.1 Sulfitobacter sp.
GTGATTTCATGGCGATGGCTGAACGTCAGGCGCTCGCCAACACCCCCCTTATGCTGTTGGCGTATTGGTTGTCCCATCACCGAAGCAGGTTGAGGTCCAAGAGACGTAGCGATACATAGGTGCCTAACAATATGTGAGGGCAAACAATGCATGTAGCGCGCGATCTCGAACACGCAGTGGGCAACACCCCGCTGATTAAATTGCGCGGAGCAAGCGCGCTAACGGGCTGTGAAATTTACGGCAAGGCAGAGTTCCTGAACCCTGGCCAGTCGGTCAAGGACCGCGCAGCCCTGTATATCATCCGCGATGCTATTGCGCGCGGCGATCTGAAACCCGGCGGCACGATCGTCGAAGGGACGGCTGGTAACACAGGCATCGGTCTGGCGCTGGTCGGAGCCTCTATGGGCTTTAAATCCGTGATCGTGATCCCCGAGACGCAATCAGAAGAGAAAAAGCAGATGCTGCGCCTTGCTGGGGCCGAACTTGTACAAGTGCCCGCGGCTCCTTACCGGAACCCCAATAACTTTATTCGTTATTCCGAACGTTTGGCCGCACAGCTTGCCCGCACCACAAACGAGGGTGTGATCTGGGCAAACCAGTTCGACAATGTCGCCAACCGTCAGGCGCATATCGAGACGACAGGCCCTGAAATTTGGGCGCAAACTGATGGCAAAGTGGATGGCTTTATTTGTGCGGTTGGGTCCGGTGGGACACTGGCAGGCACAGGTATGGCGCTCCAACCCAAGGGCGTAAAAATCGGGATTGCTGATCCGGACGGTGCGGCCTTGTACAATTATTACACCAAGGGTGAGCTTACGATGGAGGGTGGATCGATTGCTGAAGGCATCGGTCAGGTGCGCATCACCAAGAACCTTGAAGGGTTTACGCCTGATTTCGCCTATAACATCTCCGACGCCGAAGCGTTGCCGCTGGTGTTTGATATGTTGGAGCATGAGGGCCTGTGTCTTGGCGCATCCTCTGGGGTGAATATCGCTGGTGCCATCCGTATGGCGCGCGACATGGGGCCGGGTCATACGATCGTTACGATCCTGTGCGACTACGGCACGCGTTATCAGTCCAAGTTGTTCAATCCTGTGTTCTTACGGGAAAAAGGTCTGCCTGTGCCTGAGTGGCTTGAACGTGCGCCTGCGGACATACCTTCGGTGTTCGAGGACGTATGATCCTGCGGGTCAAGTTTGCCTTAACACATCTGGCGGCTCTTGTTGGGTTGCTGCTCGTGCTTTTCGTGGGCGCGCTGAGTGCTGAAGAGCTGCCAGGTGTGGACATGGCAGAATGGCAATCGCTGTCTTCGCGTGCAGAAGACGCGGTTGATGCAGAAGATACATCTGATGATGTTCTCGAGGAATTACGCGGCCAGCTTGCGACCTACCGCGAGCAATTCAACGAGGCGCGGGGCGTAAACGCGACCCGGATCGTCAGTTTGCGCGACCAGCTTGCTGTGCTTGGGATTTCTCCTACAGGTGATGATGCGGCTCCCGAAGCAGCGGAGGTTGTGGCCAAACGCAAAGAGATCGAAACACAGCTTGCAACGTTATCAGCGCCGGTGCAGGTCGCAGACAGCGCCTATGCCCGTGCCGATGGTCTGGTCGGTGAGATTGACAAAATTCTGCGCAACCGTCAGGCAAAAGAACTGTTGGTGGTGGTCGAGACGCCGCTAAACCCTGTGCATTGGCCTGTTGCCTACGAGGGCCTGCGCACTGCTGTTTCCAAGCTTTGGAACCCAGTAAGCTCTGAGCAGATGGAGCGTCGTGACGAGCTTCTCTTGAGTAATCTGCCGAAGATTTTATTTGCAACCCTTGGCGGATTGATCCTCATCTTCCGTGGACGTCGCTGGTCCAAGATGATCGTGGGGCAGCTTAGCACTGCGGATGGTCGCGGGTATGGTGTCTGGCGCTTTGTCGTCTCATTATTGCGGATTGTCTTCCCGCTCGCTGGTCTTTGGCTGCTTGCTTATGCAGCACGCACAACTGGATATCTGGGCGATCGGGGCGACGCGCTTGTGACGCTGATACCAACGTTGGGCGGGGCTATGCTCGGCTTTAGGTGGGTATCAGAGCAAGTATTCGCTCGCGAGGATGACGCCGCGCTTATCGCGTTGAGTGCGCAAGACAGAGGTGAAATGCGCTTTCTGGTGAGTGGCATCACTCTGTTTATTATTATTAATACATTGCTTGTGCGGATCGTGACACTGGATGGTGCGGGAAGTCTTGCAATAACGGTTGTTAGTTTTCCGTTCACGGTACTTATCTCTTATGCGCTCTACCGCATGGGCCGCATCTTACGTCATTTTGGTGCCGAAGTGGCGGTGCAGGAAGATGATGAAGTCACGCGCGCGAGTACTCTGAGCCGTTTGGTGCGCAGCTTGGGCTCGGCGACGATTCTCGCGGCGATTTCCGCACCGTTGTAACCGGCATTGATCAGCCGCACCGATTG
>JBALTK010000097.1:2464-14305 GCA_036964385.1 Sulfitobacter sp.
ATGCCTCGGAGTTCTTCCTGTATCCGACGGTTCTGAGTTTAGTCATCCTCGGCCTTGTGCTGGCACTGCAACGGTTCAGTGCGGATGTGTACGGGGCGATCACAGGGCAGGGTGCTGCAGCGCGCGAGGCGCTTTTGCCTATTTTCTTTGGTCTGATCCTGCTGTTGCTGGCGCTGCCTATGCTCGCGCTTGCATGGGGTGCACGTGTCTCTGATTTGACCGAGGTTTGGGCTGCGTTCCGCCGTGGATTTGCGATTGGCGACTCGCGCATCTCTCCGACAGATTTCATTACCTTCGCCCTGATCTTTACCTTTGGGTATCTTGCGACACGGCTGGCCCAAGGGGCGCTCAAGACCAATGTGCTGCCTAAGACCAAGATCGATAAGGGGGGCCAGAATGCCATCGTCTCCGGCCTTGGATATGTCGGTATCTTCCTTGCCGCACTCGCCGCGATCACGGGTGCAGGTATTGATCTAAGCTCTCTTGCGATCGTTGCGGGTGCTTTGTCGGTCGGGATTGGTTTTGGTCTGCAAAACATCGTTTCCAACTTTGTCTCGGGGATTATCCTACTTATCGAACGGCCGATTTCTGAGGGGGATTGGATCGAAGTGAGTGGCGGGCAAATGGGTTACGTTCGCGACATCTCAGTACGATCCACGCGTATCGAGACGTTCGACCGCACGGACGTGATCGTGCCCAATGCTGATTTGGTCAGTGGGACAGTGACGAACTATACGCGTGGCAATACGCTAGGCCGGGTGATCATCCCTGTCGGCGTCGCCTACGGTACAGATACAAAACGCGTCGACGGTATCTTGCGCGAGATCGCTGAGGCGCAGCCTATGGCACTTGCCAATCCTGCGCCGAATGTCCTGTTTATCGGTTTTGGTGCATCCTCGATGGATTTCGAAATCCGCATGTTCCTGCGGGATGTAAATTGGATGATGGCGGTAAAGAGCGATGTAAATCACGCAATAGCCGAACGATTTGCCAAAGAGGGCATCGAGATACCCTTTGCCCAACAAGACATCTGGCTGCGCAATCCTGAAGCGTTGCAAGCCGCGCCGCCACCCAAATCACGAGCTCCTAAAGCGAAGGTGATCAAAGAGACGCCGCATGATGACGCGTCGAAAGGAGAGGGGGACCGATGACCCTGATATTGTTTCAACAAGACCCGTACCAGCGTGAGGCCCAATCACGTGTGATTGCTCATACCGAAGAAGGTGGCGTGGTTCTGGACGCCAGCATTTTCTATCCTACCGGTGGCGGCCAGCCCGGTGACAGTGGCGCGCTGGAATGGGACGGCAAACGGATGGCAGTCGCAACAGCGGTCAAAGGGGAAGAGGGCGCGATTATCCTTGTCCCTTCCGAACCTGTAGCCTTGCCGCCGGTCGGCAGTCATGTGGTTCAACACCTTGACTGGGACCGCAGACATAAACACATGCGCATTCACACAGCCTTGCATCTGCTGTCCGTTGCTGTGCCGTTTGGCGTGACGGGCGTTGCCATTTCCGCGACCCACGGGCGGCTGGACTTTAATATGCCAGATGCGCCCGAAGATCGTGAGGCACTTGAAGAGACGTTAAACGCGTTTGTAGAGCAGGACGCGCGTGTAAGTGATGGCTGGATCACCGAGGCGGAATTGGATGCAGCGCCTGAATTGGTCAAGACGATGGCCGTTAAGCCACCGCGCGGCATGGGTGATATCCGACTGGTGCGGATCGGTGAGGATGACGACTGGATCGATTTGCAACCCTGCGGCGGCACCCATGTGGCCCGCACTGGCGAAATTGGCGCACTTCGCCTCGGAAAGATCGAGAAAAAGGGTAAGATGAACCGTAGGATATACATCCATCTCGACAGTTAACGCTTTAGCGCGTTTAGAGCGCATTTCGCGCTTGCACTTGATTGCATTCCCTTGCTAAAGACCCCCCAATGGATCGGTGGCCGAGTGGTCGAAGGCGCACGCCTGGAAAGTGTGTAGGCGGGAGACCGTCTCCAGGGTTCGAATCCCTGTCGATCCGCCACTACCCCCCAACTTTTGTTTTGTTTCGTTGAATGCTTCGCAGTTCAATATTTCGGGCTGGGGGTTAGTCCTTCGTTTGATCTTGGTGACGGCCCAGGTCAGCCCCATAACTTACATGCCCAGTAAAAAAAACCTGATTGAGTGACGCCATTAGGGATTCACTAAAGAAGCCAGTCTTTCCCACCGGTTTTTTTGCGCAAGTGGCGCGTTTGTATGCATCTCGAACGTGACGCCGCATAGGATTGACCAGATCAGCATCAAAAAGAACAGGCAGATAAAGCGCGCTCAAAACGACGCCATTCAATCCCTGCACAACGCCGTCGGGCACTTAAAAAAGTCGAGCGACAATAGGTGCCATAAGACCCGGAACCCTCAGAGCTCAGCAATCCAGCAGTCAGTTTTAGCTAACGATTAGCCAGCAGATACCGACGGCTACACGGCTCAGGCGGTCTTGTTTCGGAAGTGCCCAATGGCCAGCAAGGATCGCGCGGAATACCCACAATATGGATGGCCATGAGCTTCGCTGAAATTCAGTTACCCTGGTCGTTCCCTGTATTGCCTTTGCTATTCTTACGGTGATTTCCCTTACTGTCGGGTACAGCTTCATTGGCGCGGTATGGCTGGTGTGGGAAATCGAGGACAAGCTACTAACGCGTCCGCTCGGTTGGGCTGGGAGCGGTATTTGGGGCTTAGTGCTTGGGGTCGCGGGTCATGGTCACCGTTTGCGGCGGCCCCCACGCGCTTTACGCTCGCGTATTGAGGCATGGCCATTTGTCCTACTAGATTTCCCGCGGCAAGACGACAGCGCTTCGTTATGATTAACGGAGGCTTCGACCTGCAAGAGTATCCGATTTTGAGGTGGATGGCAGGCCCGCAATATAGGCGCTGCCATCCGCGTATTCTTTCAACAATCCAGCGTTGGTTGGTGAGCGCAGTTTATTCTGACGGCCCTTCGATCATATCCACCCGTGTGGCATGACGTCCGCCTTCAAAATCTGTTGCCAGAAACGCGTCCACGATATCAAGTGCCAGACCTTCGCCCACGACACGCACACCGATGGACAGCATATTTGCATCGTTATGTGCACGGATCATTCGGGCCGAGAATGTGTCGCTGCAAACGCCACAACGGATGCCTGCGACCTTGTTCGCGGCCATCATGATGCCCTGACCCGTACCGCACAGGATGATACCGAACTGGCAATCTCCAGAGGCAACTTGCAGCGCTGCTGCTTTGCCGTGCTTGGGGTAATGGGTGCTTTCTGGTGTGGTGGGACCGATATCCACAACTTCCCACCCAAGTTCGGCAATATGTTTTGCGATGGTCTGGCGTAGCTCGATTGCTGCATGATCACTGGAAAGGACGATGCGTTTGTTTACTGTCATGGGACGTTCCTGCCGATTGGGAAAGCAACCGCAACGAGATGGCGGATGCGCATTGGGATATCAGCGCTGTGATAACAGAGAGAGCCAGCGCGTCCAGCCGTTCAGGGCGCTTTATTCGATCTGGGCCCGAAGGTTTTTGGCCGTATCCTTGGCCGCGTCAAAGGCTTGTTTCCGACGTGTGATTTCCTCGGGGGAAAGCTTGTCCGCGTTTGAGTAGTCGTCCTTCCAGTTCGGCGAACCGAGCCACTCCAGATCAGAATTGCGAGTCGCACGGGGGCAGGTGGCCTTGCTCAGCAAGTCCAAAGCCAGCGTCAGTGTGACCTCCTGCGAAGCCGTGTCATTGGGTCGCCCCGCGCTGTTGCCCAATGGAAAATCACTAAATACGAGGCGCGGAACACCGACATGCTCTACGATATCTTTCGCGCAGCCCATGATCACGGTGGCAATGCCGGCCTCCTCCAATATGCGGGCGGTAATCGAGACGGATTGATGGCAGACGGGACAGTTCGGGATAAGGATCGCAGCGTCAACGCCGTCTTCCAAGCACTTCGTCAATACTGCAGGGGCATCGATTTGGGTGGTGGTTTTAACTGAGCGGTTTGTCGGCAGGCCGTAGAAGTGCTTTGAAATCTGCCCAATCTTGTCCGCATCGGCTGCTTTGCGCAGTGCAACCAATGGGAAATAGCTGCCCATATCTTCAGCGGTGGTGTGATCGCGGTCAATGGCGACATGGGAGATGCGCAGGTCGGGCATCGTTGCGGTACTGGCGGTGTACACTTCATAGAACTTAGCATCGGCATTGTAGGGTGCGCCTGGACGCTGATCACCCTTGTCCGGCTGAAAGGGCGCTGCTGTGGTGACCAGCGCCACGGTAGACTGTGCCAAAGGTTTTGCGAGGGTGGAAAAAGGGACGTCGTCAAACTGCGCCCACGCATACGGCGTGCCATACCCAAGCGCGAGATAGTAATCCCGCGTCCGTTTCATGTATTGAAGGGGCATGTCGGAGTCCTGCATTGTGGAGGCTGACCAGAGTTTTTGAAATGATGGGTTTATTCCATGTCAGTTCTGCAAGAAGCTCAAGTGAAATCCGGTAAAGAAGTGAGACCGCAACATGGGTGGTGATATGATCGTTTTGGAAAATGAAGCACTGAGCCTTGGTGTCGCGCCTTTGGGGGCGGAAATGCAATATCTACGGACCACTGGTGGGGGTGACCTACTGTGGCACGGCGATTCTGCGTTCTGGTCTGGGCGTTCGCCAGTTCTCTTTCCCATCGTTGGGCGCGCAGTGGACGACACCATCGCTGTTGGCGAACATAGCGCGCCAATGTCCCAGCACGGTTTTGCTCGGCGTAGTTATTTTGATTTGGTCGAGGCGTCCGAGGACATGTGCCGTCACAGGCTCAGCGAAACAGCCGAGAGCCGAGTAGTCTATCCTTTCGCTTTTGCATTGGATGTAACGCACACGATCGCGAAAAATACGCTCCACGTTTCTGCAAAAGTAACAAACAACAGCGCAACGCCGATGCCATTCGGATTTGGCTTTCACCCTGCGTTTAACTGGCCTTTGCCACAGGCAGAATCGCTTCCACATTTTGTCACACTGGCGTCGGGAGGCACGCCTCGGAGAGCTGCGTTGCATGACGGATTGCTGCAACGCGATACTGTGGCGGGCCCATTTTCAAACGGTGATCTGGAAATCGTAGAGGAATTGTTTGTGGACGGCGCTCTGGTTTTTCCAAACGGGGCTGACACGTTGCGGTATGGTCCGCGCAATGGGCCTGCATTGGAGTTTGAATTCAACAACCTTCCTGATCTGGCACTATGGCGGCCCAGTGGCGCGCCGTTTCTATGCATTGAGCCATGGCATGGCACCGCGTCATATGTTGGTGACGGACCGCAAATTGCACAGCGGCCGAACAGCATCACACTTGGCGCTGGCGAGGTCGCTGAATTCGGTTACTCCGTCACGGTGCGCGTCTAAATGCGTGGGCTGAAGCCCCAGATCAGTTGGCGAAGGCCAAAAGCAGCGCCCAGCATGATGCACACGAAAGTCACAGGCGCGCTGTAGGCCAGCACTGAAAACGCCGAGAGCCCCTGGCCAACGCTACATCCGACTGCGATCACAGCACCCACACCCATCACAAACGCGCCAAGCAACTGGCGGCGTAACTCGCGAGGATCGTCGCAGGCTTCCCAGCGGAACTGCCCCTTGAGTAGGCTACCCAGCAATGCGCCGAGCACAACCCCGACGACGGAGCCGGTGCCGAAGCTCAGCGTGTTTCCTGACGATGTCATGGTGTAGATGATTGTCTCGCCCAGCGGTGCGGAGAAAGTGTGACTGACCACGCGCGGGGTATCAAAGCCGTTGGCTGCGATCCACTGGGTACCTGCCCAGCCAGACACGATCGCCAGACCGACAACCGCGCCCCAAAAGAGATGACTGCGCGCGCTGCGCATCTCTTTGTTTAAACAGGTTAGTAGAATAAGAGCCGCGCCAATTGAGATGCCAATTGTCTCAACTTTCAGGCCCGTAAAGTCTGAGAGTGCCTGAGCGATGCTTGGGGCGGTTGTCACGGGCGAAGGGCCGCCAAAAATCGAAATACGCAAGCCAGCGAGGGGCCCCCCAAGCGTTATGTAGGCCGCTATCCCCATGATCAACACGATGAGAAATGCGCGTAAATCGCCGCCGCCAACCCGCGCTAGAGCGCCATAGCCACAGTTCCCAGCCAAAGCCATGCCGTAACCGAACAGCAATCCGCCCACCACACTGGCAAACGGGTTCCACCCTTGGGAAAGATAGAGCGTTTGATCGAGGTCAAGCAGTCCTGCGGCAGACAGGGAAAAGGTACCGATGATCGCAACACCGATTGCGATGCCCCACATGCGCAGCCGCAGGGTGCTTTCGCCGTAATACACATCTTCGATTGCACCTAACGTACAGAACCGGCCGATACGTGCAGCAAGGCCAAGAAAAATGCCGCCCACGAACCCGACAAGAGCGGTCAGTGCAGGTTCGGGGATGAGATCCAGCATATGGAGTTCAATTCAGATCAAGTTGTCGGCGCGGCGCTGTTTTCGCGGCAGAAGAGATCATACACCACTTCCATGATCTTTTTCGGGCGATCATCTGTCAGGCTATAAAAGATTGTCTTGCCGTCACGGCGCGGTGTGACCAGCCCTTCAAGACGCAAGCGTGATAGCTGTTGTGAAACTGCCGCTTGTCGCGCCGACAGGAGCGTTTCCAACTCGGTTACTGATTTCTCGCCTGAGGCAAGGTGACACAAGATCATCAGGCGCCCTTCATGGCTGATCGCCTTGAGGAAGTTAGAGGCTTGAACGGCACTTTCTGCCATCTTATCCATATCTTCGGGGCACATGTTAACGTCAAAAACTGGAAGGCCCATAGGTTCTCCATTGCGTGGTTCAGGTGTGGCCGCCAAAGCCGCGCTAGATGTCGTCATCTTGGTTCGTGCCTCTTTAGACTATCAAGTCCCGAACTATAATGCATTATTCATGAATTTCAATGTTTGCATCACTGAGCATCTTTCCCAACAAGCCCCAAAAGAAATCCTCACCGGGATAGCCTTCGATGCGCGAGACTTCGACACCGTCAACGACGAGCACAAATGTTGGCGTGAAAAACAGCCCACGTTTGAATGTCAGATCGTCAGGGTGCGCGGCGCGAATATCCATGCGGCGTAAGGGCGCTGCTTTGCCCTCAGGTGTCTTGGGGTAGATTTCCGAGATTTCTTCGTTCCAGCGGGCACACCACATACACCCGTCTTCCTCGACCATGACCAGTTGCGGGCCGGCCCATGCAGTACAGGCGCTAAAAGCGGCCAGTAGGGTGCTGAAAATGATGGTGCGGAGTGACATGTAAATTGACCTTTGCTTATCACATAAAGTAATATGAATATGTAATGCACACAAGGGTGGATGGTTGGCATGATGGATATCACATTTTGGGGTGCGGCGCTTGCGGGGCTGTTGTCGTTTCTGTCTCCGTGTATTTTGCCCATTGTACCATTCTACCTGAGCTATCTAGCGGGTGTCGGGATGAACCAGATATCGGCGGACGCTACGATTGATGGCCGTACGCGCACCCGTGCCGTACTTGCCGCGTGTTGTTTTGCGGCGGGCGTCATTACGATCTTTATGGGGTTAGGGGCCGCGGCCTCGGTCTTTGGGCAGGTAGTACGGGAGTACTTTGACGTCCTGCGCTGGATAGCTGCTGCAGTTATCATCGCTATGGGCCTGCATTTTTTGGGCGTCATCCGTATCGGTATCTTGTATCGGCAGATGCGCGTGGACGCGGGCGAGACATCGAATGTCAGCTATGCGGGCGCATATGTAATCGGGCTTGCCTTCGCATTTGGCTGGACCCCTTGTGTGGGTCCCGTGTTGGCGGCGATCCTCTTCACCGCAGCGGGGACGGACACTGCGGCTGCGGGGGCATGGCTGCTGTTTGTCTACGGCGTCGGTATGACGGCACCGTTCATTGTGGCGGCACTGTTCATCGGGCCATTCATGCGTTGGATGCATAAATTCCGCCGCCATTTGGGAGTGATCGAAAAGGTTATGGGGGTGATGCTAATCATCTTTGGCCTTCTTATTGCAACAAATTCAGTAAACTACATCGCGCAGTGGATGTTGGAGGTATTCCCCAATTTCGGCACGATGGGATAAACGGGAGAGAGAACATGAGAAAACTGATCACCGCGTGTGCGGTTCTGATGTCGATGACTGTGGGGGCTTATGCCGCGACCATAGGCGATGATGGCCTGCACAAAGCGCCGTGGATGCGCGATACGTTCAAGGATCTGCAAGAGGATCTGGAGGAGGCCAACGCCGAGGGGAAGCGGCTGATGGTCATTATCGAACAGCGTGGCTGCATCTACTGCAAGAAGATGCATGAAGAAGTCTTTCCTGTTGAGGAAATAGCCAGCTACATCGACGAGAATTTCTTTGTCGTGCAGATCAATATGTTTGGTGATGTCGAGGTGACCGACTTTGACGGGGAGGTATTGCCCGAAAAGGATATGGTCAAGAAATGGGGTGCCTTGTTCACGCCATCGATTCTGTTCTTCCCGACCGAAGTTGGCCCTGATGTTTCTGCGGCGCGCGCTGCCGTGGCCACGATGCCGGGGGCGTTTGGGCGGTACACAACATTCAATATGCTCAACTGGGTCGTCGAGGAAGGGTATGATGGAGACGAAAGTTTTCAGAAATATCATGCCCGTAAGTTTGCTGACCAAAAAGACTGACCGATCAGGATGAATCTCAGACTGGTTTCAGGTATTAAAATTCAATTTGTTGAATTTGATGTTGCGTGATCACGAAAATGTGCGCTACGGTATACCAAATGCAGGTTTGGGAGGACGCATGAAAATTTCTGTCATAACAACCATCGCGGCAGGGTTTGTGGCCTCAGCCACATATGCCGAGGATATCAATCCAACCGCCGTGAGCTTTAATGAAGGTGCTGTAGAGCAATCTTTGTCAGGTGTTGCAGGGGATGCCGCGAACGGGCGCATAATCGTCGGGGACAAGGGGCAGGGCAACTGTGTTGCTTGTCATCAGGTCACTGATCTTGCCGATGTTCCGTTTCAGGGTGAGATTGGCCCAATGCTCGATGGTGCCGGTGATCGCTGGTCCGAAGCAGAGCTTCGCGGGATCGTCGCAAACGCCAAGATCATGTTCGAAGACAGCATGATGCCGTCGTTCTACAAAACCGAAGGGTTCATCCGTCCAGGCAATGCCTACACGGGCAAGGCCGCCGACGAGACGTTCGGGCCTTTGTTGAGTGCCCAGCAGATTGAAGATGTTGTGGCGTATCTCGCCACGCTCAAAGAATAGCCAGACCCTTTTGGGTGAATGCCCTGTTGGGAACGAAGGAGATCACTATGGAACTGACAAGACGTAACGCTATTGCGATGGGGGCAGGTGCCCTGTTGATCGCGGGCCTTCCAATTCGCGTATCAGCGGCGGCCGAGGATGCAATTGCTGCATTCACCGGCGGTGCTGAAGTAGGTTCGGGCGATATCAGCCTGACCGCGCCAGAGATTGCCGAGAACGGGAACACTGTGCCAATCGAGGTTTCCTCGGAAACAGCAGTTGAGATTATGGTGCTTGCAACGGGCAACCCGACACCAGGTGTGGCGACATTCAAATTTGGCAAGCTGGCTGCATCGCGCTCAGCTTCTACTCGTATCCGCCTTGCCGGTACGCAGGATGTTGTCGCGATTGCCAAGCTTGAGGACGGATCGTTCGTTCAAGCGTCAAGCGCTGTCAAAGTAACAATCGGCGGCTGCGGCGGCTAAAGCACTTTAAGGAGAACTATTATGGCATCTGGTGTAAAACCCCGCGTCAAAGTACCAAAAAAAGCGGCTGCTGGTGATAGCATCACCATCAAGACATTGATCAGCCACAAGATGGAATCTGGTCAGCGTAAGGACAAGGAAGGCAATGTCATTCCTCGTTCGATCATCAACCGCTTTACCTGCGATTTCAACGGTGAGAGCGTGATCGAAGTGACGATGGAAGCAGCGATTTCCACCAACCCGTACTTCGAATTCGAAGCAATGGTCCCTGAGGCCGGTGAGTTCAAATTCACATGGTACGACGACGATGGCTCGGTCTATGAAGAGACCAAAGCGATCGCAATCGGCTAAACGCAGAATTCTTGGGAGGGATACCATGCGGATATTGACTGGCGCCTTACTGGCGGGACTGATCTCAACCACAGGTGCATTCGCCGATCCGGTTGATGACAAACTGGTTTTGAACGAAGAGACAGAGATGGTTGTACGCACAGCGGCACCTGCACATGTTTCAGAGGCACTTGACGAAGTTATGTCAGGTTGGCTGTTTCGGGGGGAAGAAACCCGTGCAATGCAAATGGACGATTTCGACAATCCTGGCATGATCTTTGTGGAGCAAGGTCAGGACACTTGGGCCAAGGTAGACGGCTCGGAGGGCAAATCCTGCTCCTCGTGTCACAATGATATGGACAGCATGGCAGGCGTAAAAGCCACGTACCCGAAGTGGAATGCTGAAGCGGGCGAAGTACGCACATTGCAAATGCAGGTAAATGCCTGCCGTACCGAGCGTATGGGTGCCGAAGCATGGAAGTATGACAGCGGCACAGCGATCAACATGGAGGCAGCACTTACATCCGTATCACGCGGATTGCCTGTGAATGTTGCCATCGACGGTCCAGCGCAATCCATGTGGGAAAAGGGCAAGGAGATGTACTACACACGTACAGGTCAGCTCGAACTTTCCTGCGCGAATTGCCACGAGGACAGCTATGGTATGATGATCCGTGCGGATCACCTGAGCCAAGGTCAGATCAACGGCTTTCCTGTTTACCGCCTGAAGAACACCAAGTTGAACGGTTCGCACTCCCGTTTCAAAGGCTGTATTCGCGATACACGCGCTGAAACCTATGCGCCGGGTAGCGAAGAGTTTGTCGCACTTGAGCTTTATGTCGCTTCTCGCGGCAACGGCCTGAGCGTCGAAGGCCCGTCGATCCGCAACTAAGACAATTGAAGCCCCGCCCGAGCAATCGGAGCGGGGTTTTCTGCTTTTATACTAATTCAATAATACGCATATGTGTGTATATCTAGGAGTTCCGCGATGATTTCCCGCCGTGATTTTATGCAAACCACCATGGCTGCAGCAGCGCTCTATGGCTCTTCGGGTTTCGGAAACTGGTCCCGTCTGGCGGCCCAGCAGTTGATGACCCAAGATAAGCTGTTGGAGTTTGATACCTTCGGGAACGTCTCGCTTATCCACATCACGGACATTCATGCACAGCTCAAGCCTATCTATTTCCGTGAGCCTTCGGTCAATATCGGGGTAGGTGGCAACAAAGGCGCCGTACCTCATGTAACGGGCGCAGATTTTCGCAAGCTTTATGGCATCGACGATGGTAGCCCGTCTGCCTACGCGCTGACCTACAATGATTTCAATGCTTTAGCGCAAAGCTATGGTCGTGTTGGTGGGTTGGACCGCGTCTCCACTGTGATCAATTCGATCCGTGCGGACCGTCCTGATGCGCTGCTTCTCGACGGTGGTGATACATGGCACGGCAGCTATACCTGTCACCACACGCAAGGTCAGGACATGGTAAATGTCATGAACGCGCTCAAACCTGACGCGATGACATTCCACTGGGAATTCACACTGGGATCGGAACGGGTGAACGAGATCGTCGAAGGATTGCCCTTTGCCGCGCTGGGTCAGAACATTTTTGACGCGGAGTGGGACGAGCCTGCCGAGTTGTTCCCACCCTATAAATTCTTTGAACGTGGCGGAGTGAAGATCGCCGTTATCGGTCAGGCATTTCCCTATATGCCAATCGCCAATCCGGGCTGGATGTTCCCTGAATACTCATTCGGCATCCGCGATGAGCATATGCAGGAGAT
>JBALTK010000098.1:0-14193 GCA_036964385.1 Sulfitobacter sp.
CTTCCATCGGGATGACTTCACCCTCGGCACTGCCCAACGGGAGCAACATAATGCCCTCGGCAGGCGCATCTACCTCTTGATAAAAACCGTACACCTGAAGGTAATACAGCGCCGCACCAGCGAGCAGAGCAGAAGCCATAATCACAATCCCTAAAACTTTACCCATCATGTCGCATCACCAGTCCAGCCGCCAGCGCGGGTCTGGACAAAGGCATCCGCACACATCTTGGTCAGTGCGCGCACACGCCCGATATAGGCCTGACGCTCGGTCACTGAGATCACGCCGCGCGCATCAAGCAGGTTGAACATATGGCTGGCCTTGATCGCTTGATCATAGGCGGGGTGTGCCATGACGATGCGTTTGCCCGTCTTGGGGTCCATGTACTCTTGCTCGATGATCGACTTGCACTCGGCCTCAGCCTCTTCAAAGTGGCGCAATAACACATCTGTGTTGGCCACATCAAAGTTCCAGCGCGCGTACTCTTCTTCTGTCTGCTTGAAGATATCACCATAGCTGAGCGGGATCGGCGCGTCAGGATCGTTGAACGGCATGTCCATCACATGATCCACGCCAAGGATATACATCGCCAGGCGCTCCAACCCGTAGGTCAGCTCACCCGAAACGGGATGACAGTCGTGTCCGCCGACCTGTTGGAAATATGTGAACTGGCTGACTTCCATGCCGTCACACCAGACCTCCCAGCCCAGACCCCACGCGCCCAGCGTCGGGCTTTCCCAGTCGTCTTCGACAAAGCGAATGTCGTGCAGATCCATATCCACACCAATCGCCGCGAGTGAGCCAAGGTACAGCTCCTGCAAATTGGGCGGGCTCGGTTTGATCAGCACTTGATACTGATAGTAATGCTGTAAGCGGTTCGGGTTCTCACCATAACGACCATCGGTCGGGCGACGCGACGGCTGCACATAGGCTGCGGCCCATGGTTGATCCCCAAGGCTGCGCAGGGTTGTGGCGGGGTGGAACGTACCTGCCCCCACTTCCATATCGTAGGGCTGCAAAATCGCGCACCCTTCGCGCGCCCAATAGCTTTGCAGCCGCAGGATGATCTCTTGAAACGAACGGGGCGTATCTGACATGCTTTTGTCCTCTGCCATTTGGCGCTCTTACTAGGCCCCGCCGCCCCAAGGGTCAATCAGCAGCAGCACAGATGCGCGCAGAGGCCGCAAAGGCCTACTATCTCGGGCGAACCGTCGCTTCTCATATGGGAATCACCGCAAAATACTGTTTATGTGCCGCAAAGTAATCTTTTGTGAGTTTATAAGCCGATGTTGCGCATTCTAACGTTCTTGCTGACCGCCCTGACCCTTTGCCTCTCAACAGCCGCATCTGCGCAATCAGACGACCCTGAAGAGGTGGTTTGGGTCCAGATCGAAGCACAGCAATCATTGGCCCGCGCAACAGACCGCGCACGCGCCTACACGACGTTGCTCGAAGATGTGAATGGGTTTGCGGTGGGTGGCGGATGGTATGCGGTGGTCGTTGGTCCGTATCGCCGCGCCGACGCTGACATTGTGCTGCGTGAGTATCGCCGCGACGGACTGATCCCGCGCGACAGCTTCATCCAACGCTCGAACCGCCTGCGTCAGCAGTTTTGGCCTGTTGGTGCAAATATCTTGGGACAAGGTGCAGTTGAAGCACCAGATGGTACTATCCCTCCACAGCAACCTGATGAGGCACCTGCTACGACATCACAAGAAGCGCCCGTCGTGGCCGAGGCAACAGAAGAAGCACCTGTTGTCGTCGAAGTCGTCCCAGAGCCTGCCGACGAGACACCCGCTGAGGCCCGGCGCGGCGAACGCGACCTGAGCCCCGACGAGAAAAAACAGCTTCAGGTCATGCTTAAATGGGCAGGGTTCTATAATTCTGGCATCGACGGCTCTTTCGGCCGTGGAACGCGCAATTCCATGGCAGCATGGCAAGAAGCGAACAGCTTCGAGAAGACAGGCATCCTTACGACACTTCAGCGTGCCGCTCTGAAAAAGCAATATAATGCGGTGCTTGAAGGTTTGGGCCTGACGATCGTACGTGATGCACAGGCGGGTATCGAGATTACCCTGCCTATGGATGTGGTCAAATTCGACCGCTACGAGCCACCGTTCGCGCAATACACCCCCACTGGCGACATTGATGCCCGCGTCCTGCTCATCAGCCAACCGGGCGATCAGGATACGCTGTATGGCCTCTATGAGATTATGCAAACGCTTGAAATCGTCCCACTGAGCGGCCCGCGTGATCGGGGTAAGTCGAACTTTACCCTCGTGGGTGAGAACGGACGCATGATCAGCTACACCGAAGCAACCCTTGAGAACGGCGAGATTAAGGGTTTCACCTTGCTCTGGCCTGCGGGCGATGAAGAGCGCCGCCGCCGCTTGCTGGCAGAAATGCGCAGGAGCTTTACCCGCATGCCCGGAGTGCTCAGCGCCTCAGCGGGCGATGCTTCACAGCAATCCATCGACCTGATCTCGGGCCTGCAAATCCGCAAGCCCAAGCTGTCGCGCTCGGGCTTTTTCGTAAACGATGCAGGCAATGTCGTAACAACTTCAGCCGCTGTTCAAAGCTGCTCGCGCATCACGCTCGACGGTGACACGGATGCCGAACTGGTCGCTGACGATCCGGCACGTGGTGTGGCCCTGCTCAAACCCAAAGCGGCGCTTGCGCCTTTAGCGGTTGCCAGCTTTGCCAGCCAACCGGCACGCCTGCAAAGCGAAGTTGCAGTGGCTGGCTACTCGTTTGAAGGCGTACTGAGTTCTCCTTCAATGAGCTTTGGCACTCTTGCTGATGTGCGTGGTTTGCAGGGAGAAGAGAACATCAACCGCCTCGCCCTACGCACCCGCGCAGGCGATGCAGGCGGCCCAGTCCTCGACCGAACAGGCGCGGTTATCGGCATGATCACCGCCGCACCTGAGGGCGGACCGACACTGCCTGACGATGTGACCTTTGCGTTGGCGTCCACTACCCTCGTGGACGCCAGTGGCGCTGCGGGCGTCACGCTGCCCGCAGCGGCGACCGAAGGCACCGCCAGCCTCACAGCATTCCAGCTGTCCGAGAAGGCCAGTGGCATGACGGTTCTGGTCAGCTGCTGGGAATAAGACTGAATTAATCCATGCAAAAAGGGGCCGGAATTTTTGAAATTCCGGCCCCTTTTTTATCCTAGTACGGATTGTGCTGGGTGGCTTAAGCAGTCAGCGCAGGTGTCGCATAGATCAGCGTCGGACCGTCTGCCTTGAACGCATCTCGCACAGCCGTCTGAAACGCTTCAATCGTCTGTGGCGCTTCAGCTCTGGCGCCAAACGCTTCGGCCAGTTTGCAGAAGTCAGGGTTCCGCGCGATCACTGCATTGGGTGCGATCTGCGCGCGCACCATGCTGTCCTCGATCTCGCCCAGCTTCCCATTGTCCCACAGGATGATTGGCAGGCTCAGCCCCAGCTCCACAGCCACGCCAAGTTCCTGCATGGTGTAGTGAAACCCGTAATCGCCAATAATCGCCAGCGTAGGCTTGCTCTGACGCGCAATCGCCCCACCAATCGCGGCGGGCGTCGCGTAGCCAAGCGTACCAAAACCGTAAGGGTGGTGCCAATGGCCGGGGCTGTCCATGTCCCAGACCTCCTTGGCGACATAGGCGAACTGCGTCATGTCGGAATAGATCATCGTGTCATAAGGAATTGCCTCGCGCAGCGCATCACACAGCGGCACGATACCTGGACGCTCTGCATCCACTTCCGAGCGCCAGCGCGCCCGTGCTTTAGTCACTTCGGCGGCAGTCCAGTCGCTGGATTGTACTGCGTCCATGCCGTCAATCAATGCAGACAAAAACAACCCAGCATCCATTTGCACGGGTAACTCCGCGCGCTGCGGATCGCTCAATACGTCAGCGTCAATATCAACACGCACAAGAGGTGCCTTGTGACCCAGATGCGCACGCCAAATGTCCACCTCTGCCAGTTCCGTAGCGACGGCGATCACCAAATCCGCTTGGGCGATGATCCCCGCACTGTCAGGTCGCGCAAGTGCTGCGCCAAAGTACAACGGATCGTCAGGTGCCATAACACCGCGCCCTGCATATGTGACAAAGCTGGCAGCACCCAGCGCCTTCACCGCCGCACGCGCAGCGCTGCTCGCTTGCGCCGCGCCGCCGCCAAAGATGAACATCGGCTTTTTCGCAGCTTTGATCTGGTCCAGCAGTGTTCCAAGCTCAGCTTTCAGGGATTGTGCCTGCTGTACCGCTACCACTGGGGCTGCTGCTGGCAACGCCTCCGCCTGAAGCTCGGCAATCGGCACTTGGATGTGCTTGCTGCGCGGACGCCCTGTCGCGAACTCCTGAAATGCACGGTCCACCAGACCGTAAGCTGCCTGTGCGCTCTGCGCCGTGTGGGACCAGTCACAGACCGTCCCTGCCGCAATCTCCTGATCTTTCATCTGGTGCAACTGACCACGGCGCGCTGCAGTCTCATCCAGACAACTGGAGATCACCAGCATCGGCACGCTGTCGCTATAGGCCTGCCCCATCGGCGTCATCACATTGCACAGGCCCGGCCCCGTAATCACATAGGCCACGCCGGGCTTGCCACTCGCCCGCGCATAGCCATCAGCCATAAAGCCCGCTCCTTGCTCGTGACGTGCCAGCACATGTGTGATGCCGGCCTCTTCAATGCCGCGATACATCTCTTGGTTATGCACCCCCGGAATACCGAAAATCACATCGACCCCGCGCGCCTTGAGCATATGGGAAATTTGCGCGCCAAGTGGGCGGGTCATAAGGTCAGACATCAGGCTCTCCAGAATTTAACAGTAAAAATGACGTAGACGACCATCAGCTCCAACCGGCCCAGCAACATCGCAAGCGTCAATATCCACTTGGCCGTGTCGTTCAGCGAGGAAAAGTTGCCAGCAGGTCCGATGATATCACCCAGACCTGGCCCGATGTTAGCAAGGGCCGCACCAGCGCCTGACACGGACGTCACGAAGTCCAGCCCCGTCAAAGACAGCGCTACAGCAACCAGCCCAAGTGTCACGATAAAGAACATAAAGAACGACATGACAGAGGCCAGAACTTCCTCCGTCACAGGCCGTCCGTCATAGCGCGGGATAAAGATACCATGGGGCGAACGGATACGACGCAGCTGCGCACGGATCGACGCAAACAAGAGCTGATAGCGGAACACTTTGATCGAACACGCCGTCGATCCCGCGCATCCCCCGATCAATCCCATAAAGAAAAACAATGCGACCGCGAATCCGCCCCACTGCATATAATCAACAGAGGCATAGCCCGTGCCCGAAATGATCGAGGTCACGTTGAAAAACGCCTCTCTAACGGCGGCCTCATGGCCCAGATGCACCCCTTCGTCCAACAGCAGCACCAGCAATCCAACCAACACGGCGATCGTCATCACAAACCCGCGCACTTGCGGATCACGGTGCAGCGCCATGGGATTGCCGTTGATCAACTGGACATAGCGGACAAACGGCAGCGCCGCGAGCAACATGAAGACTGCGGCGACATACTCAAGCGGCCCCTGAAACACGCCAAAGGAGGCATCATAGTTCGCAAAACCGCCCGTCGAGATTGTCGTCATGGCATGGGCAGTGGCATCAAACACGTCCATCCCCAGCATGATATAAACCAAGGCACATATTAGCGTGAACGCCACATAAAGCCCCGAAATCTGGGTCGCAATTTGTCCCGCACGCGGGAGAATTTTCCCGAAGGTATCAAAACTTTCAGATTTGAAAATCTGCATACCACCGACACGCAGCTCTGGCAGGAAAACCATCGCAACCACAATGATACCGATCCCGCCAAGCCATTGCAGGATAGCACGCCAGATCAGCAGACCTTTTGGCATGGTATCAAGACCTGTAAATACGGTGGAGCCTGTTGTTGTTAGCCCCGACATTGCCTCGAACACCGCATCAACTGCCCGCGCATCCGTTGCACCAAGGACAAAAGGGATTGAACCAAACAGCGGCAGCGCCACCCAGACCGATGTCGTTAGCAGAAAGGTCTGCTGGATCGTAAGCCCTTCACGCACACCACTGGCACAGGCCAACGCAATCGCAGCGCCACCCATCAGGGTGATTACCGAACTCTGCAAGAAGACAGGCCATTGACCTCGCCCCTCGGCCAAATCAACAAGCAGCGGGATGAGCATGGCCATCCCGAGTACGGCCACCAAAAGGCCAATTACATATCCAACTGGGCGCACGTCCATCAGCGCAGCGTTGGCGTTCATCGCCGCCAGTGTCAAGCGACTGCAAGCTTAAAGCCGCGGTTCAAAAACGCAAAAAGCCCGCAACAGGACCTGATCAGGTCACTGTGTGCGGGCTTCCGAGCGGCGTTAAAGATTAGACGTAATAGAGATCTTTAAAGACGTGATAGACGATGTCTTCACGCTTGATACCCAAATCCGCCAGTTCGACGTCAGATTTGGCTTGTAGTGCTTCGACACGCCCTACGCGTGAGGAGGCTTCGCTCGCACGAATGATGGCGCCGCCGACTGCTTTGAACATTGTTACCAGTTGCGACAACCCAACGCGGGCCGTCATAAATGGGGCGGATGTAATGCTCATGCCGCGGGCTGGGATGCGTGCGGCGAAATTCTCGGATGCGGTTTGATAGGTCATCGTATATGCCTTCGTTCTTTTCTGTCTCAGCGCGGGATCATCCCCGTGCTCATGAGATAGGACTCGCTGCACTGCAGCACCACCACCAAAACTGCATAGCCGTCACCCGCTCCATGCAAGCACTGCATGCCTTGCACATGCACTTCCCCCATATGAAAAAGGCCACCCCGCGTTCGGAATGGCCTCTTGGGTTGCACATATGATCCAGCGTTTAACC
This sequence comes from Sulfitobacter sp., assembly GCA_036964385.1. Lineage (GTDB taxonomy): Bacteria > Pseudomonadota > Alphaproteobacteria > Rhodobacterales > Rhodobacteraceae > Sulfitobacter. Next base: position 6,861 of record JBALTK010000098.1, read on the forward strand.
TACGTGGAACAGCGTATTGAACAACTTTGGGTCAATACTCGCTTGTGCAAATGTCGGCCCTTCGGTCAGCACACTTACCGCGTCATGGCTGTGTAGGCTTTCCTGATGGCTTGCAATAACGCGGAAATCGGAAATCCGTGCATCTGCCAGCAATTGCTCACAGAACAGACGCGCCGCATCCTCAACAAAGATCGGATTTGCCGCGTTCAACTCTGCAAAAGCTTGCTCGTCCTCGCGCTTCACCATGACTTGCGTCTCGGTGGGCACAGCCCGACGGCAAGCCTCGATCAAGTCCTCGAACCACAGCACATTCGCGTCTGCGTCCAGCAGCACAGACACCCGCGCCACAGAACGTTGCGAGTGCGGTGTGGCCAACTGGTTGCGCGTGGCGCGCGCATGCTCGGACAGTTCAAGCGAGCACGGGCATGTGCTGGAATAGACGTAATCGAGGTGGATAATCTGCTGGCGCACTCCCGCATGCTCGACCAGTTCGAGTGCCACATCGTAATACTGATACCCCTCGAGGCCGGACCGCAGACTGCTGATCTTCATCGGGAAGGAGAACCGCATCTGAATCCGCGCGTCAAAGCTCTCAAGATCGCTGATATAATCATCAAGGGCCGCTTCGATCACCTTAAAGCTAAAGGTACTCTCTGCATGTTTGTAAAAGCTGCGCATAATGCGGGACATGTTTATGCCCTTCTTATCCGCCTCAAGGCTCACCGTGCCCGTCACAGATGTCTCAAGCGTGAGTGGACCGCTGTCACGTGTCTCGAAGCGCACTGGCAGGCGGAAATTTGAAATCCCCACGTGTTGAATCTGCTGCTTGGCCCCTTTGATCAGGCTGGACGGTCCGTTTTGCAGGTCAGGCAAGCTCGCCTTATACTCTGGCTCTATCTCGAAATCGGCAGGATAGGCGCGCTCAAGCAACGGATAGGCATTGCCCCCTTGCAGCATTTGCGCGACCGCAGGATCAAGCGTAGCAATCTCTGTCGCGTCAGCGTTTGATGCCCAAGCGCGCAGAGTCTCCAGCGCTTTTTCGGCCGCGATGCGGTCCGGAGTTGGAGTAATTGGTGTTGCGATGTTCATGGGAAGTCCCCCTAATCGGTCAGGACCCATATGTAGGGTCCTGAAACCACATTACCAAAACTTTATGCGACTTAACGGGGAAATAGCGACACAGCCCCTTTAATTTACGCCTCCAAAGCCTGCAAGAAATCTGCAACCAGATCATCCGCATCCTCCAGACCGATGCTGACACGGACCAAACCTGCAGTGATTCCGAGGTTGGACTTCTGATCCTCGGGCAGTCGTTGATGCGTTGTTGTCGCAGGATGCGTCATGATCGTCTTGGCATCGCCCAGATTGTTGGAAATCAGCCCGATTTGAACTGCGTTGAGGAAACGGAACGCACCTTCTTTGCCGCCCTTAACATCCAATGCCAGAACCGTGCCACCCGCGCCCATCTGCGCTTGGGTCAGCGCATGTTGTGCATGATCCTCCAGCCCGGGATAGATCACAGCATTCAGGCCCGCATGCCCCTGCAAAGCACGCGATACCGCCAGCGCAGTTTCCGTCTGCGCGCGCACCCGCAGGCCCATTGTCTCAAGCCCTTTGAGCATCACCCAAGCGGTGAACGGCGACATGGAGCCGCCTGTATGCTTCATGTAGGGCTCAACCGTGCCACGGATAAAGTCGCGACTGCCAAGGATCACACCCCCAAGGGTGCGCCCCTGCCCGTCGATATGTTTGGTGGCCGAGTAGATCACTACATCAGCCCCCTGTTCAAAAGCGCGTGAGTAGACGGGCGTAGCAAACACATTGTCGATCAGCACCAGCGCACCTTTTGCGTGGGCCAGCGCGCAAACCGCTTCGATATCGACCACTTCCAGCGTGGGATTCGAAATTGATTCAAAGAAAACAGCTTTGGTATCCTCGCGGATCGCCGCCTCCCACTGGGCCAGATCGGTGCCATCCACAAACGTCACTTCAACGCCATAGCGGCCAAGAATATCTTCGAGCACATACAGACACGATCCAAACAGCGCGCGGGCCGAGACCACATGGTCCCCCGCCTTGAGCATGGATGTCAGCGCGCCAGACACCGCGGCCATACCAGAGGCCGTGGCGAACGCATCCTCCGCCACCTCAAGTGCGGCAATCCGCTCCTCGAACATCTTGACCGTCGGGTTGCCATAACGGGCATAGATGAACTCGTCATCGCCCAATTGAATAAACCGCTGTTCCGCATGCTCGGCACTGTCATAGACAAAGCCTTGGGTCAGGAAAATTGCCTCGGACACCTCGCCATACTGGCTGCGCCGCGTGCCGGAATGCACTGCTTTGGTGGATGGTTTCCAGTTATCGCTCATCTTTACTTATCCCTTTGCACACCTGTGGTGTGACATCCTGTGTGCGCCCGTTCAAAGGGGTGGGCACAAAAAAACCCCAAACGCGGTCAAGCGAAAGGGGGCTTTCATCCTGACCTTTTAGCGGAATGTTTAACGTGGCCCGCAATCCGGTAACAAATCGCCACACGCTTTGACTAAGATATCTATGCGGGAGCGTCAACCATCCCGCACCCGTGCCCTGCCTGTCAAAAGCCGCATCATGGCTGGCGAACCGCTCCAAAGGACACAGACATGCCCAAACCCATTGATCTCTACTACTGGCCCACGCCGAACGGATGAAAAATGCCTGTCTGTCTTGAGGTAATGGGCCTGCACTATACGCCTCACCTCATCAACATTGGCAGGGGCGATCAATTCGACCCCGAGCTCCTCGGAAATCGCGCCCAAAGCGGATCCACCCCAAGAGATCCCCTATGCCAAAGACCGCTACCGGTCAGAAACCGCTCGCCTCTACGGTGTGCTGGACCGACAGCTCGCGCAAAACGAATTTGTCGCCGAGGATTTCATCTCAATCGCAGACTTCTCCATCTGGGGATGGGCGAGCCAGTGGGAAGGCCAGTAACAAACGCTAGACGACAAACCCGATATGGCCCGTTGGCTCGATGTGATGGGCGCACGCAAAGGCGTACAAGCAGGCCGTGCGTTATACGCAGAGCTACGCAAGTAGTCTTGCGAAGTAGCTTCAGTCCGCTTCGTTACCTTCTTCGATAACGTAGGGCTGAAGCTGCGCAAACTGCCAAAATAAGAAGACCATCAGGACCACCGGAAATGCAAACGTCTCGATTTTGACCCATGCGTCCGTCGACATTGTCCGCCAGATAAACTCGTTCGCCACAGCAAGCGCGCCAAAGGCCATCGCGAACCGCTTGGTCAGGATCATCCACCCTTCGCGCCGCATCGGCATCATGTCGGCCATGACATATTCCAGCCAAGAACGCTTGCGCAACAGACCCACCGTCAGGATCAACGCCAGCAATCCGTAGACAATGGTCGTCTTCATCTTGAAGAACCGCTCGTCATTGAAATACGCTGTCAGACCGCCAAAGAAAATCACCATAAACGCAGTGAAAACCTGCATCCGGCTCAGCTTGCCGGTCAGCGCCCAGAGGATGCCCATTGCGGCCAACAGGATCGGCACAAACACAATCGCCGCCACGATAAACCCTGTATACTCAGTCCCGCCAAAGGTGAACATATCATCCTTGATCCGGATATAGAGCACAAAGAACGCAAGCGTCGGGCCCAATTCCAGCACCTGTTTCAGGATGGGATTAATCTCACGCGCGTTTGCCATCACTAGCCTCCAAATTCTACGATTACGGCCCCAAGGGCGATCAGCGCCATCAGCGCTACCCGCCGCGGGCCGACAGTCTCTTTGAGCACGAGCCACCCGATCAGGGCGGCAAACACCGTCGATGTCTCTCTCAATATTGCCGCTTCGCCCACGTTATCAAGGCGGGTCGCCATCATAATCGAACCAAAGCTCATAAAGGCGATCACCCCACCGATCACTCCGCGCTGCATCAATGGACCTACCTCGGGCGGGTTCTCCATCCGGTGCCAGCGGCGATAGGCAATGATCGGCATCAAGAAACCATCAATCATGAAAAACCACGCCAGAAAGGTGAACGGGTTGGCTGTGGCGCGAATGCCGTATGCATCAAACGTCGTGTACATCGCGACAGTCAGACCCGTAACAAAGGCTAACGCCAAGGCGATATTCAGCGTCTCCCGCTCTGCCGTCAGATACATCATGTTATATGCGGCGAGGCCAAAAATACCCGCCATCAGCACCGCAACCCCAAACCACTGCGTACCGTTGAACACTTCACCAAACAGCCAATATGCTCCGATCACGGTAAACAGCGGCCCCGTCCCGCGCACCACGGGATAGACAACCGTGTAGGCGCCCTTGGTATAGGCAGCGGCCTGCAACAGCTTGTAGAGACAATGGATCACCCACGCGCCCGCAAAGATGGGCCACATATGCGGCTCGGGCCACGGCACCACGAACAGGGCAAAAGGGGCTGCCATCAGACAATAGGCCCCGTCAATCGCGCCCCGCGTCAGCCACGGATCATGCCGGCCCTTTTGCAACGCGCCAAACACCGCATGCAAAAACGCCGCCAACAAGGCAAGCACGAGGGCAAGGGTGTGCCCCGCCTCCGTCCCCTCAATCGAGATGAGCCAGTCTGTCACGCGCTCAGCGGTCCAATCCGGTCAAAGCATCGGCAAATTCTTGTGGGTCAAACGCTTGCAGATCATCAATCTGCTCGCCCACGCCTATTGCATGGATCGGCAAACCGAACTTATCCGCGAGTGCGACAAGCACACCGCCCTTTGCGGTGCCATCAAGCTTGGTCATCACAAGGCCCGAGACATCGGAAATTTCCTGAAACACCTTTACCTGATTAACCGCATTCTGCCCCGTTGTGGCATCCAATACCAACAACGTGTTGTGCGGCGCGTCAGGGTCTTTCTTCCGGATCACCCGAACGATCTTGGCCAGTTCCTCCATGAGATCGCCACGGTTTTGCAACCGCCCCGCCGTGTCGATCATCAACAGGTCTGCGCCGTCTGCTTCTGCCTTTACCATCGCGTCAAAGGCAAGGCTGGCAGGATCGCTCCCCTGCGGCGCCGTCAGCACTGGCACGCCAGCGCGCTCGCCCCAGACCTGCAACTGCTCAACGGCCGCCGCGCGGAAGGTATCCCCCGCCGCAATCACGACCTTCTTACCTGCAGCCCGAAACTGACTGGCAAGTTTACCAATCGTTGTCGTTTTACCAGAACCGTTCACCCCTACGACCAGAACCACCTGTGGTTTCTTGGCATAAATCGGCAGCGGCTTGGCCACAGGTTCCATGATCCGCGCAATCTCGTCGCTCATCAGGGTTTTTATCTCGTTCACCGACAGTTTTTTGCCCAAACGCCCTTCCGCCATGTTCGCGGTGACACGTAGGGCTGTATCCACGCCCATATCCGCCGCGATGAGCAACTCTTCAAGCTGCTCAAGCATCGCGTCATCCAGCACGCGGCGCACGACAGGCGCATCCCCGCCACGCCCCATCAGGCGGCCCAGAATGCCACGTTTCGGCGCAGCGGCTTCTGGCTCTGCATCCAGCATCGGGGCGACGGGAGTGATCGTTGTGCGCAGCGGCTCTACTGCCTTCGCAGCCTCTGCGTCGCGGTCCCGCGCTGCTTGCGCCTCACGCTCGGCCTGCTCTGCCGCTTCCGCCGTGCGTGCTGCTTCCGCAGCTTCCTCGGCCTGACGCTTCTGCGCCGCCTCTGCAGCTTGTGCAGCAGCTTCAGCTTCTCGTGCCGCTTCCTCTGCCTGCCGCTGTTGGTCCGCTTCCGCTTGTGCTTCCGCAGCCTGAGCGGCATCAGCTTTTGCCCGCGCCTCTTGAGCAGCTTTTGCTGCTGCGGCGGCTTCAGCTTCAATCCGCGCTTGTTCTGCCAAACGCGCGGCTTCAGCTTCTTGTGCCTCTTGCGCAATCCGTTGCTCTTCGCGCGCGGCTGCCTCGGCTACGGCGTCCGCTTCGCGTTGCAGCGCTGCCTCATCAACTTGCGGCGCCTCAAGTGCTGCTGGCTCCGCCTGCCCGCCATCGCTGACAATCGCCTCAAGCCCCTCATCAATTTTGGACGAGGATTTAAACAGTTTGTCTTTGAGCTTTTTGAAAAATGCCACGCGTCACGGTCTCCGGCTTATAGTGTCCCCTTGATCTAACCCCTTGGGGCTGCGGATGGAAGGGTGCGCGATTGACAAGCCCGCATACAGCCGCCACCAACGGATTATGCGGACTCTTGCGATCATTTTCCTAACCTTATTGGCAACTTCCGCTCATGCTGATCCGCGTGTGGGCCAGTGCAGTTCCGAAAAATGGGGGCATGCCCACTGCATTCGCCCTGATCATTTTGTCTATGACACCTGCAACGCGATCGAAGTATTCAGCAAACGCCACGATCTGGACACCGGCTTTTTCGCGCGCCTCATATGGCAAGAAAGCCGCTTTGATCCCAATGCGCTCAGCCATGCCAATGCGCGTGGCATCGCCCAGTTCATCCCCTCCACTGCCCGTTTGCGTGGATTAAAAGACCCCTATAACCCCGCCGATGCATTAGAGCATTCCGCGCAGTATCTGGCCGAGATGGCAAAGAAATACGGCAACGAAGGGATGGCTGCGATCGGATACAACGGCGGAGAGCGGCGCGCAGAAGGTTTCTTGGAGGGCAAGGGCCTCGCCCCCGAGACGGTCAATTATGTGCCAATCATCACGGGCCTCACCGCTGAGCAGTGGCGCGATGCCGCCCCCGAAAGCCATGACTTCCGCCTCACCCCCGATAACAACTTTCAGGCGGCCTGCACCGAAATGGCGCACAAACGCCGCCTAACCCCGATCAAAAGAGCCAAGCCTTTGCCCCCACCGGTCAAGCCTTGGGGCGTGCAACTCGGCTTTGGCACATCAAAGAACGCGGCCACGTCCAAAGTGAAAAGCCAGACCCGCGCCTGCCGCAGACAGGTCCAGCGAGAGAAGCTCGATCTCATCTATGTAAAAAATCGCGTGTCGGGGAAGAAGGGCTACTTCTTTGCCCGCATTGGCCGCAACACCCGCCAAAACGCGACAAAGCTGTGCAGCACCCTCAAACGCCAAGGGTGTGCCTGCTTAGTCGTTCAAAATAAATAATAATCACAAACAGATGCACCGCACCACTCACTTACAATATGAGCAGTGCAGTAAAGTTAGATCTCGTCAGCGAAATGCTTCATCGTCATGAGAATGGGGTTAGGTGCGGCCTGACCCAAACCACAGATTGATGCATCCACCATAGCTGTGGATAGCTCTTCCAGCAGCCCCTGATCCCATGTGTCTGCCTGCATCAATTGCACTGCCTTGCCACAACCGACACGACATGGGGTGCACTGC
>JBALTK010000099.1:0-14090 GCA_036964385.1 Sulfitobacter sp.
GCCAAACGCGCGGATCCAGCGCTGTCCATCACCATATGCGCACGCCGGACCAAAAACTGTGCGACGAAGGGTCTGATCCGGTCGCGCGCAGCGATCTCGTTGATTGCTGCCAGCGCAACGTCGAGTTGCTCTGCCCGCTCGCCCAGTTTCACAAGGCGGATCAGGTTGACGTCGTGCAACGTGTCGATCACTGCGATGATTTCCAGCAAGATCTGGGGCACGGCGTCGGTCTGTCCCGTCTGCACTGCCATCTCGCAATATTTCAGGGCCAACCCCGCGGGCATATCTGCTGGGGCGGGCGTGGCGCCTTTGCCAATCGCCTCGCCAAGAATTTGCAGGGCACCGGCCGCATCGCCTTGCGCCTCTGCCGCGTCGGCGCGCCGCTGCACATCGGAGCGCGTTGCGATGTACCCCTCGGGCGCGTTGGCAAAAACCGCATTTGCGGCATCAGGCGCCCCTGTCAAAAAATAGAACTGCGCCAAACGCGAGCGCAAGACCGCATCATCCGGGGCGTGATCCAACGCCTCTTGCAGAACGGCAACGCCACTTTGCAATCGGTCCAGCATTAGGAAGACTGTCGTTTGCCGCATGATGAATGCACGTGTGGTCGGGTGCAGCAAACGGGCGGCCTCACAATGTGCCAGCGCCGCCTCGCCCGCTTCTTGTGCCACTGCGCAGTTGATACGGCCAAGCCATGCGGGAATGTTGCGCGGTGCGGTGTTGAGGACGACCTCGTAGGCATAATCCGCCGCCACCGCATCCCCCGCCAGCAGCAAGGCATCTCCGAAGGCCAGTGCTATTTGCGCATTCCGGGGGCGGGCGGCGTGCAGCTCCCGCAGAAACGACAGCGCCTCAGCGGACTGCCCCAGCGCACCCAGCACCGCCGCGCGCGCCAATGAAATCCCAAGGTGACCGGAGCGAAGTGCGAGGGCTACATCCGCTGCCCCCAACGCATCCCCGTGGCGTTTGAGCGCAGATAGCGCTTCAACCTGCTCTAAGCGCGCGCGCATATGGCTTGGATCGGCAGTGATAATGGCCTGAACCAAATCCAAGCTTCCCTCCAGATCACCAGCGAGGCGCAGACCCGTTGCAAGTTCGCATGCAACCGCGCGATGATCGGGAAAACGGGCGTTTAGTGCACGCAATTGGCTCAAGCTTTTCGCCCTTTGCCCGACCTTGCGCCACACCACGCATTGGCGGAGCCGCAAATACAGATCATCAGGTGACAGCGCCAACCCCTCGGCAATGACATCCAACGCGCGGCGGAATTTACGTGCCTCGAACAGCACGGTAATCTGTGCGTAAAGGGTTTTAATTTTGTCGTTCTTGCTCTGATCCATCCTCGGAAAGGACCGCAACCGTCAGAGCAGGTCAACCCCTCAATACAGTGTGCTGCGCCGCTGAATGTGTTGATACCAAACCACAAGCTTACCGTTTCAGACACCTCAAATGATCGCGCGTGCCGCAGTCAAAGTTGGCCGGGCCGATCAGGCGTTACGATACGGGCAGATCATAGCTCTCCCATTTGCGCAGCATCATATGCGATCCTGATGCAATTGAGCATTTACGACATGAAACTCTCGCCATCACGCTTCCGCCCCAAGCCTGACGCGTTACAGAGAATTATTTCCTCAATTTAAGAGCCTCTGGAGAGCTTTATGTTACCCACGCCGCCTCCGTAAAAGGGAAGCAACGCTGAGACGTCAATATCTGACTTTGCCTACTATATGACTGAAAACGACGGAGGCATTCAGAGCTGCGGTGCTCTGAAGCTTCAAAAGCGCCTTTTCTATATCCTTTGTCATACCTTTGCTGAGACATGTGCGACAATCAGATATGGCAAACGCAATGAGCCAAATAGCTATATGCTGGATAATGCTTATCTTCGCGAGATCTTTGCTCCGATTCCGAGATAACTTTACCCCGATTTACAACTTACACAGGCAGCTTGGCCGGATCTTAAGTGGGATTTGGCCGTAACTTAATCACGATTCACAGGCGCTCAGTGCGTCCAAGCACCGCGTCGGCCTGTAGCAAAATTCTCACCGTAGCCACCGTTGCGGATCACAGGCTTGCGCTTATGAGGCTCTTGCACTTGCACGTCGATGCCATGTTCAGCGGCGTAATCAACCGCTTCTGCTTTTGTCGCGAATTGCAGCTTCACCTGGCTCTGAGTGTCCGCGGAAGAAGTCCATCCCATCAATGGGTCAACTTCACGGGCCTCAGCAGGAGCGAATTCAAGCACCCAAGCTTTGGTCTTTGCCGTGCCAGAAGACATGGCAGTACGGGCTGGCTGATAGATTCTCGCGCGCATGGGTTCACTCCGTGTTTGGCTTGCTCAGGATATGACATGCGGAGCTTGCTGGATCAAGAGCGCGCTCTACTGACAGTTTCTGACATGTGAACGCCGCTCGCACCTTGAACACCTGACAAAACATGACAGGTATAAGGAGAGCCACCGGAGACTGCCCCCATGCCCTATGCACAAACCGATCGAAGTGACGCGACCGAAGCGTATCTCGCCAATCCCGCCGAGGATGTCCGCACCCGTCCCAAGCTAGAGGGTGGCAAGACATTTGTGCTCAAGACCGAGTTTGAGCCTGCGGGCGACCAACCCACAGCGATTAAAGAACTGTCAGAGGGTATTCGCAACGGTGAGCGAGATCAGGTTCTGCTAGGGGCCACGGGGACAGGCAAAACCTTCACCATGGCAAAGATGATCGAAGAGACGCAGCGTCCAGCGATTATCCTCGCCCCAAACAAGACGTTGGCGGCGCAGCTTTATGGTGAGTTCAAAGGGTTCTTTCCTGACAATGCGGTCGAGTATTTTGTCAGCTACTATGACTACTACCAGCCCGAAGCATATGTTGCCCGCTCGGATACTTTCATCGAGAAAGAATCACAGATCAACGAACAGATTGACCGTATGCGACACTCTGCCACACGGTCGCTGTTGGAGCGTGACGATGTAATCATCGTGGCGTCTGTGTCGTGCATCTACGGCATTGGCTCGGTCGAGACATATGGTGCGATGACACAGGACTTGAAAGTCGGCATCTCATATGACCAGCGCCAAGTCATCGCCGATCTGGTAGCCCAAGCCTACAAACGCAACGATGCGGCCTTCCAGCGCGGCACCTTCCGCGTGCGCGGCGACAGCCTTGAGATCTTTCCTGCTCACCTTGATGATCGCGCATGGCGCCTTAGCTTTTTTGGTGAAGAGTTGGAGAGCATCACCGAGTTTGATCCTTTGACAGGCGAAAAAACAGGGATGATGGAGCAAATCCGCGTCTACGCAAACTCTCATTACGTCACTCCGAAACCTACTATGAACCAAGCGGTCATTGGCATTAAAAAGGAACTGCGCCAGCGCCTCGATCAACTCGTCGGCGACGGCAAACTTCTGGAGGCCCAGCGCCTTGAGCAGCGCTGCAACTTTGACCTTGAGATGCTTGAAGCCACAGGTGTGTGCAACGGGATTGAAAACTATTCACGTTACCTCACAGGGCGCGCCCCCGGTGAGCCGCCCCCGACCCTATTCGAATTCATCCCCGACAATGCAATTGTTTTCGCGGATGAAAGCCACGTTTCCGTTCCGCAAATTGGCGGCATGTATAAGGGTGACTTTAGACGCAAAATGACGTTGGCGGAGCACGGCTTTCGCCTGCCGTCCTGCATGGATAACCGTCCGCTCAAGTTCGAGGAATGGGATGCGATGCGTCCGCAGTCCGTGTTCGTCTCTGCGACCCCCGCTGCATGGGAGTTGGAGCAAACAGGCGGCGTATTTACAGAGCAGATCATTCGCCCCACCGGGCTTATTGATCCGTTGATCGAGATCCGACCCGTTGAGATGCAAGTTGATGATCTTTTGGACGAAGTGCGCAAAGTGACCGCCGATGGGATGCGGACACTTTGCACCACGCTGACGAAGCGTATGGCCGAAGACCTCACCGAGTACATGCACGAACAGGGCATCCGCGTGCGCTATATGCACAGTGATATCGACACAATCGAACGGATCGAAATTTTGCGGGATTTGCGCCTAGGTGCATTTGACGTTCTGATCGGGATCAACCTGCTGCGTGAGGGATTAGATATTCCTGAATGTGGCTTGGTCGCAATTCTGGATGCGGACAAAGAAGGTTTCCTACGTTCGGAAACCTCCCTGATCCAAACCATCGGACGTGCCGCACGGAACGCCGAAGGGCGGGTCATCATGTATGCTGACCGCATCACAGGCTCTATGGAGCGGGCGATGGGCGAGACGGATCGCCGCCGCGTCAAACAGCTCGCGTACAACGAGTTACACGGCATCACCCCGACAACAGTAAAGAAAAACGTCGAGGATATTCTGGCGGGTCTTTATAAGGGTGACACCGACCAGTCTCGCGTCACCGCCAAGATCGATAATCCGTTAGCAGGTGGTAACCTAAAATCAGTTCTCGAAGGACTGCGCACGGATATGCGTAAAGCGGCCGAGAACCTTGAGTTCGAGGAAGCTGCCCGTCTGCGCGATGAGGTTAAGCGTCTCGAAGCGGTTGATCTTACCATCGCCGATGATCCGATGGCGCGCCAATATGCCGTGGAAAAAGCAGTAGACGATGCAAAGCAAAAGTCTGGCCGAAGCACTATGGGTCGCGGCGGCATGCGCGGCGGAGTCAAGCGGCGCGGACGTTAGGAAATAACGCTAAAGCGGGGCGGCTCTGAGTGTCTTGGAAAAGCTCACCCGCCCGCCCTTGCCAATCCGCCCTGACACCCGCCAGTCCCGGCGCAGCCGGGGATGGCTGTTGCGCCAAGACTGATACCTGTCACAACTGACGATCTGGATGCGCCCCTGATCGGACGCGTCCAGCAACAGTGCATCCGCAGGCGTGCCACTCGGAGCAATTTTGACCTGCACGTGCTCAGCCAGCGAGGTCAGTTCGTCGGTTCCCAGGTGCCGGTGAATACTGTGGTCAAAATAAACGACAGGCATAAACCGGCGCGCGATCAATGCGGCTACGACAACCGCCGGTGCATCGCGGTGCGCTTGCCCTGCGAGCCAGAACAATACGTTCGAGCCATCAATCAGTATCTCAGCCATCCTGCATACTCCGTGTTTGGATCATATTCAGGCTCCACTTATCCACCGTCACGCCCGACCAAAGCCACCCTGTGCAAATAGTAACTGTTTCTTAACCGCTGTTAACCAACATTAAGCACATGAGGATTAACCCTGTGTTTAATTGTGTCCTGATGGCTCTCATCTCACTGACCTTTGCGGGCAACGCACAGGCAGGACCATGGCTGCGCGAAAAAGGTACAACATTCAGCGCCATGTCAATGTCAGCGACTTACTACCTTGATACATCGAACCAGACATATCTCGAATATGGCATCACAGATAAGACCACCCTCGTCGGAGATCTGAGCATGGTGCGACTACGGTACGCACCCCAAAGCGGCTATGCTACCGTTTCTCTGCGCCGCGCCCTGTCAAAACCGGATGCCACGTCAAAGTTTGCGTATGAACTTGGCGTAGGTGTTGGCTGGATCGGCTCATATACGTTGCCTCACGTACGCACAGGGCTTAGTTGGGGACGCGGTATAAATTGGGGTGAGACATCGGGTTGGGCGACCATAGAGGCTTCGGCCATCTGGGATCTCACCTATGCTCAACACGTCACAAAGCTCGACATGACTATTGGCCTGAACTTCACTGATGTTACGAAAGGCATGCTACAGGTCTATACCGCTGACATCGCGGGAGTAACGGTCGCCACCATCGCTCCTTCCCTCGTTTTTAGCCCAAGAGAGCGGAAGTTCCGCATTCAGGTTGGCGCGGAATCCCAAATTGGAAACATACACAACAGCGCGCTGAAACTCGCCTTGTGGCGGGAATTTTGAGAGATGGTTCCGGCACCTAGCATGCCGGAACCGAACCGTCTTAGACCGTATCGTTATCCATACGTGCAGTCACCGCAATCTTGCCACGCACAGCCTCCGACCAAACGACATGCACCTGATTGGCATCTGGCCCCTGTTGAGCACGCACAAACGGGTTGTCATAATTGAGCTGATTGGCCGCATTCCGCACTCCACCGCGCACTACAACCGCATCCACGCTGAGCGATCGCGCCTCGAAAGGCAGGCCCGCCCCTGTCTCAATGACCCACGTTTGCTGGTTCGAATTCTCCGTCGCCTCAATGAGCAAAGGATTAGCGACTGGTTTGCTGATCCCATGAAACGAATTCCCTTCAAATCGCACGTTGCGCATGCGGGTAAAGTTCAGGTCGGCAAAGCTGGTATCGACCCTCTCTGCACGCTCGGTATAGCCGTTGATGCTTCGGAAGCGGTTTCCCGTCACATTGAGACCGTTGATAAAATGCCCCGCGCCATAAGGCTTCACCACCAGATAGCTAAAGCTGGTCGCGACCTCACCCGAGAGGAAAATGTTGCCCGTTATATCAAGTGAACTGAACGAGAAGCCGCCGCTGAACTCAGGCGAAGGATCACGCTCGTTCGTCCACTCGAAAAAGGCGTTATCAACGTAGTTGTTGTTGAACACACAGGAGGCATAAGCCTCTGCCAAAACAACCCCAGCCGAACGAATGCCTCCATTGACCGTATCCCCCTGAAAGAAGTGATTTCCTACGATCAAGTGGTTCTGCCCTGTCATCACCGCGAAATGGCGGAACCTTTCAGAGCGGCAGTTGCGCAACTTCACATCGTTGGCGTTCACGTTCAACGCAATGGTGGTCCTCTGTGATACCGGCAGATTGTTTTCAGCAGACAAGAATTGGCATCGTTCAATAAACATGCCCTGACATCCGCCCCCCATCGACGTAATTCCGCGATCCTTCGGGGTCGTGATAAAGCAGTCGCGAACGGTAAAAATCGTCCCCGCGTTCGCCAGCATGATTCCACTACAAAGCTCTTGGCACTGGAACTCTACGTTGTGGATGATGAACTTGGAAATCACATCGAACCCACTGAAATCCAGCATGTATTTATAACGGCGGAAGGTGAAGTTTTGCGTTCCGGCCGCATCATATAGCGGACCATTAAGGGTCAACTCGCCGCGCGCCTCATTCTTGGCACGCACATATATTTCACGTCCGACACCTGTACCGCTGACATGGCTACCAATCGGAATGTTCGCCACATTCGCCACATTGGTCAAAGTGCGCGAATTGCTCGGACTATAGGTCGCCGATGCAGTGATTGTTGTCGTGTCCCAATCACCTCCGGTGAGCGCGATAAGCTGACCATTGTGGATTGCACGACGCGTCTCATACCTCGTGCGGTTCGGCACCGCTGCTTGGAGGTCAATCGGTTCTGTAAGGGCTACTTTACGCCCGCCAAGGTCCAGCGACTCATGATCAGAATTGTTCAGCAAAGCTTGAAACGCTTTCTTGAACGCCAGCTCTTCGTTGTCAAACGCCTGAATATAATTCGGAAGGTCAAAATTTTGACGCAACAACAGCACCGCCTCGGTCGGCATGCTCACGGTGCCTACGAACTTTGTGGGCGTGTCAAAGGTGACATCACCTTCAAGACGAAACACACCAGCAGGTATCAAGACAGTCCGATCATTGGCGGCACTATTCGCCGCTTCAAAGGCTGCGGTGTCATCGGTAACACCATCGCCCACAGCACCGTAATCCCGCACATCAATCGTCGCAACGATGTCTCCCAAAAACAACGACGAGACATCATTGATCTCGATATCGTCAATCCGTACGACGCCACCGTTCTGCCCAACAAGGTCGATACCGAAATGCCCGTAATCCGCATCAACCCCCCAGACCATGTCCACGCCAGCACGGTTCCCGATGCCGACGATCGCGCTCACTTCCACCACTTCGCCATAGGTAGTGAGTGGGGTCAGTGCACCCTCGGTGACAACATCACCAACAGTGTTACCGTTCGATTGGGCCGCATAGGCCGCAATCCGTACCGAAGGCAAATTGCCGCTCACCGCCTTAAGGCGCACCTTGATTTGCAAATAGCAGCCCGGAACAATCGCCGTCTCACCCTTATAGCGCAGCAGTTGCGTGCTGTCGGTTTTGAGTAGTTCCAACGCTCCACCGAAATCCTGATCAGCAGGTACAAAAACTCCATTTCCAGAGGAGGCATAGCTCGGCGATCCAGGTGTTCCGTTTCCGCTCGAATATGCCGACAGCCCCTCGGAAAACGGGGCGGGTGTGAGGTCGTTCAGGCTGTTAATTGCCGTGTTCATTGATATCCCTTTCGCGCTTCTCCGGCGCAACTGCCGGACAGACTTGAGGGAAATATCAATAAGGGGTTAAGGCGCGACTATATCACCGTCACGGTGCTGTTGCGTATCAGACCGCAGCACCCCCTGCTTCCAAAATTTGCACACCACCGATCCGCCAGCCTTGGGGCGTTTGCATCATGCGATATTCCAAAACGTGAAACCGCCCCGTTGCATCGGTAATTTGCACCTTCTGGAAGAACGCCCCATCTTCCTCGCGCAGCTCCAGATATTCCACTGCAGCAGGACGCCAGACCATGGGATAGCCCTGTGTGACCATGCGGCCAAAGTTTTGCGGGCTTTGGAAAAATTGTTGGAGCGTCGGGCTGGCAAAAGTGAAGGCTGCGGCGAAATCATCCGCCTTGAACGCTTCAAATTGCTGGGTAATGGTGCCGCGAATTTCCGCGTCTTGCGCATGCGCGTCTAGTGAGGTGACAGCCACGAATGCCGCTGCCAAGAATACCGTTTTCATCGCGTCTCTCCCTGTTGCCTATGCGAGTTAACCTAAATCACACAAGCAACAGGGCAAGGCATTCAGCCCTGAACGAGCTTTCCAGCAAGCGCATCGTCGATCAAGGCAATCGTCTCATCCACACCGTAGAGGGCAATAAACCCACCAAAACGCGGACCCTGAGATGCACCCAAAAGAACTTCATAAAGCGCTGTGAACCACTCGCGCAGTGGTTCGAACCGCTCCCGACCACAAGCGAACACTTCGGATTGCAACGCTTCTGCATCCAACCCGCCCTCCCAAACAGCAAGGCGTGCCCGCAGATCTTCCAGCGCTTCACGTTCTAGATCGTTGGGTGCGCGGAACACTTTTTCAGGTTTCACAAAATCGTTGTAATACCGTACGGCAAAGCCCGCAGCCGCATCCATACCAGGGTTAGTAACCGGCGTCGCATCAGGCGCATAACGCTGGATAAAGCCCCAAAGCTGCGCCTTGTCCTCAGCGGAAGAAACCGACGCTAGGTTGAGCAACATCGAGAAAGGCACAACCATATCCGACTGCGGTACATCGCCACCATGGATATGCCAGACTGGGTTGTTCAACTGTCCTTTGATGTCCTGCGTCTCATAAGCACGAAGCTGTTGGTGATATTCATCAACGGCCTTCGGGATTACATCAAAATACATCCGTTTTGCCGTCTTTGGCTTGAGATACATAAAGTAAGAAAGCGATTCCGCCGAAGCATAAGTAAGCCATTCATCAATCGACAGGCCGTTGCCGGAGGTCTTGGAAATTTTGTGACCATCCTGATCCAAAAACAACTCGTATGAGAAATGCTCAGGCGCACGCGCGCCCAGAATACGGCAAATCGAATCGTAGATCGGCGTGTTGGTCGAGTGGTCCTTGCCGTACATCTCGAAATCGACGCCGAGTGCCGCCCAGCGCGCGCCAAAGTCAGGTTTCCACTGTAGCTTCACGTTACCGCCCGTCACGGGCAAGGTCATCTCTTCACCATCCTCGGTGTCGAAGGTGATCGTACCAGCCTTAGCATCCACCTTTTTTATCGGCACATACATCACGCGCCCCGTCTCAGGATGGATCGGCAGGAAGATAGAATAAGTCTGACGACGCTCTTCACGCAGAGATTTCAGCATCACTGCCATGATCTCGTCGTACTTCTCAGCGGCACGCATCAGAACTTCATCGAACTGACCTGAGCCATAAAACTCGGTGGCCGAGACGAACTCGTATTCAAAGCCGAACGTGTCCAAGAACCTGCGCAGCATGGCGTTGTTGTGATGGCCAAAGCTTTCAAACTCACCAAACGGGTCAGGTACAGAGGTCAGGGGACGCTGCAGATGCTCCGCCAACGCTTCGGGGTTCGGTACATTGCTCGGCACTTTTCGCATCCCGTCAAGATCGTCGGAAAAACAAACAAGCCGTGTGGGAATATCGCTAATTTTTTCGAATGCACGGCGGATCATCGTCGTACGCGCCACTTCGCCAAAGGTTCCGATATGCGGCAGGCCTGACGGACCGTAACCTGTTTCGAACAGGACGTATCCCTTCTCAGGCACCTTGCCGTTGAAACGTTTGAGCACGCGGCGCGCTTCTTCAAAAGGCCACGCTTTGCTCTGCATTGCTGCATCCCGCATCTCAGACATATCAAACTTCCCGAAAATAATCAGCCCTGCCCTATCGCATGGCTGAAGCATCATCTATTGTGCGAGGCCCATGCCGTCAATAATCTCGACCTAACCATAACGCAAAGGACACCCCCAAATGACCAATGACCCCTCCCTTGCGCTTAGCGCGCAGGATTGCCTTGTTGCCGTGATGGTTGCCGTTTCCGCCTCGGACGAGGATATCGGCACAACCGAATTGATAAAAATTCAGACAGCAGTGAATCTACTACCTATCTTTGCCGATTTCGACGTCGATCGGATCAAGACCGTGAGCCAGATGGTCTTCGATCTGTTTGAGCAGGAAGACGGCCTTGATGCGCTGTTCGGCCTGATAAAAGAAGCACTTCCCGACCGCCTGAACGAGACCGCCTATGCGCTGGCCTGTGATGTCGCTGCCGCAGACGGAACGCTGGAGGAGGCCGAGTTGCGAATTCTAGAAGAAATTCGCTATGAGCTTGAAATCGATCGCTTGCATGCAGCTGCCATTGAGCGCGGCGCGCGAGCAAGACATCTTACCTAAAAAACAAAACACTTGGTGCCTGACGGGATCAAGCGCCGTAGAGAACGCCCCAACGCTCAATCAGTTGTTGCTGCATACGTTTGGCACGACGGTTCCAACTCACCCCACCGGCCGGGCCTTCCCGCTCGGCCCGTGTAAGCGTTGCTCGAATCCCCTCGTCTGCGGCAAATATTGCGAAAGCCATTTCTGTGCCATCCGGTCCGGTAAGGTAGCCCGCAAGAGATGAGACAAAATTGAGCGTCCCCGTCTTAGCATCTACTTTGATCGGATGGTCCTTGATAACTTTGCGTTTCTCATCGCGCATCCCAATTGGCTTCAAAATATCGCGCAACCCGCTGCTGTGCACCTTTACCAGCGCCGTGACCATATCATTTGCTGTGACCCGGCTGTCATCACCAAGGCCAGAGTGATCGACCAATGCCGCCGCCTGCATCCCAAGGTTCGCCTGCGCCCAAGCATTCATGTGTTCGGCTGACGCTTTCAGGCTCTCTGGTTTGTGGCCACGCGCAACTGTCGCCGCAAGGCCCATCATTTCTGCGGTCAAGTTGACCGACCATTTGAGCATATCCCGCAAGATGCGACGAAGGTTGGGGCTTTGATGGCGAACTAGCACCTCGCCCGCAGGCACGGCATCCACCAACTTGGGCGCGCTCAGGCGAATTCCCTGTGATCCGGCCAAAGTTTGAAACACCTCCCCCGCATAAAGCCCCGGCTTGCGCACTGGCAGCCATCGCGAACCGTTACGCCCCAACGCACCGCGCGCAACAGACCATGCATCGATGCCACCTCGGTCCTCGTATGTGTAAACTGGCGAGGCGCGGTCGCGGATTTGCATGACTGCCATACGCACGGAGGGCCGGTATTTCTCGGTCCGCCCTTCCATCGTCACGGCATAGTTTCCGTCCGTGCGCTTCCACTCGAAATGCACACGGTTATAGTTAAGCGCAAGGCTGGAGACCCCCGGATTGTAACCCACTTGATCAGGTTGCTCTAGGTCGATCCGTGCGAGCACAGGCAGGCCAGCTTCGAATACTCTAAATTCACCCTTAACGCCGATAACCCCCGCCGCTTTCAGGTTTGCCGCCATGGCGGCAAGGGCATCTGTATCTAGCGTAGGGTCCCCTCCCCCCACCAAAACCAGATCACCCTCAATCTCACCGTTCACCACACCTCCCGTCGCAAGAAGTTGTGTTTCAAACTGGTGATCATCGCCCAGCGCATCGAGCGCATAAAGAGCCGTGATTGCTTTGGTCACGCTGGCAGGTGGACGTCCCGTTGTAGCGTCTTGCGCCTCAAGCGCCATTCCGGTTGCCGTATCCGTCACTGCAAAGGACACTTTGCCTGCTAGCTTCGCCTCAGCAAATATATCTTCAACATTGCGCACGGCGCGCTTGAAGAAATCTTCACCGCGCAAAACAGGGCGAAGCGATGCAGTAGGGGGCGCGGCCGCAACCAGTTGGGGGCCGAAAGCGCCCGCTGCTGCGGCCGAGCCAAGGAAATATCGTCGTGTGAATAAGCGTTTCATAAGTCCAGAGTTACCCTAAGAGAGGCCAGAGCCACAAGCACCCATAAATCACGTTCCCCAACAGAAAGTTGCGTGATAGCTGATTGAAATGCAGCGCGCCGTATTAATCATGTTTTTGGCTATGTCGATGATCCCTGCAGGGGACAGCGCAGGCAAATTGCTCAGCAGCGTGCACGGCACCGTCCCCCTCTTTGTTGCATGGTCACGCTTCCTGGTAGGGGCATTGCTGCTTCTCCCCTTCATCCCGAGCAGCGCATGGGCCTTGCTCCGTAATTGGCGCATTTGGGTCCGGGCCACCATTCTGGCCATGGGCATTAGTTTTATCCAGATAGCGCTACAAACCGAGGAGGTCGCGACAGTATTTGCTGCGTTCTTTGTAGGGCCGCTAATTAGTTATGTTCTCGCGGTGATCTTCTTGCGGGAACCTGTAACGCCGCTCCGGTCCGTACTTATCATGTTGGGTTTTATCGGGGTACTTATCGTCGTGCGTCCGGGCATGGGGGCCAGCACTGGCGTTCTCTGGGCCGTTGCGGCCGGCGCTTGTTATGGCGTATTCCTCACAATGTCGCGCTGGCTGGGCCCACTTGCCTCACCGCTTGCCATGACCTTCATCCAGCTCTTCATAGCCGCTTTGATCTTGTTGCCGCTCGGTCTGAGCAACCTGCCCACGTTCACTGGCACTGTTGCAGGCCTCACCTTGATTTCAGCGCTTTGCTCAATGATGGGAAATCTGTTGTTGCTCTATGCCTACCAGCTTGTTCCCGCCACGCGCATTGCACCACTGGTGTATTTCCAACTCGTCGCGGCAGTGGGCCTTGGCTGGCTCATCTTTGGGGCATTGCCAGACATGTGGACATGGACAGGCCTCATCGTGATCATTACAGCAGGCCTCGCCTCGGCGCGCTTACGCTGACCACTCACCACGTGCACGGATCGCACTGGACGAAACATCCATCATAGGCACATTCACAAAGCACCATGCAGGCGCCTTTGCACCCGCCAACAGTTGACTGTATCGTCCCGCAATCCGGTAAGGCGCATAGAGCGACGCAGTCCTGCTCATCCGTGCCGATATCCGCTGGCCTGGGCGCGCAAGGATGCCCATAGGCACAGTCTCTACGATGCTCTTCCAGTCCTGCCACAGATGGAATTGCGCAAGGTTATCTGCCCCCATCAACCAAATGAACCGCTGCTTGGGATAGAGCTTTTGCAATGCATGCAATGTCTCCGCGGTGTAGCGCGTTCCGAGGCGTTCTTCGATCCCAGTCACTTTCACACGCGGGTGATCCATTACTGACCTAGCCTGCGCAAGGCGCGCTTCCATCGGAGCAGGGCCGTGCTCTTTGAGCGGATTACCGGGACTAACCAACCACCAGACCTGATCCAGCCCGAACCGCTTGAGCGCCTCGCGCGTGATGTGCGCGTGGCCGGCGTGCGCGGGATCAAACGATCCGCCTAGCAATCCGATAACCTGACCGGCCGCCGCATATGGAATATCGTGGCGCAAAACGAATACGGCCCCCAAGGTTACTCAGGGGCCGAAAGGACGGTATGACCCGACGTTTGTCAATCATGCTTAGCTCTTGTGCTTGATGATCTCGCCCGTCTTCAGACGACCAAAGTAACTGTTCATCTCACGCTTGACGATTGGC
>JBALTK010000100.1:0-13978 GCA_036964385.1 Sulfitobacter sp.
CCAAGCGGGGCGAAGGGCGCGAATGGTGGGTAAGTTTGGTGTTTGCATGACAGTTTCTCCGATCCGCCATGCCCTCCCGCATCGACAAGCCGACGTGGACACTGCATTATATCATGAATTGCTGCCCCGCATCCGAGGTCCGCTCCGAGCCTCAAGTGCCGATTATGGTTCTTCCGACGAAGATCTGGTTCGGGCGTTTTTCTCATAGATCATTGCGTCGATTGAGTGAAATGTGCGAAAGGCCCAATCGAATACTTGTGAGCCAGATATCCACGATAACAGCGTCGCCGAATGCGAACGCGATGTCTCTCACCGTCCTTAGCACCAGCGACTGGTGTGGTCTCGTAGAAAGCTATCACCATGCAAACACCTTACTATCTCATCGACAAATCACACTTACTTCCCAATCTCGAAAAGATCGCATGGCTACGTGAGGCGTCCGGCGTAAAATGCCTGCTTGCGCTCAAGTGCTTTGCCACATGGTCAGTCTTTGACTTTATGGCCGAATTTATGGACGGTTCCACTTCGTCATCTTTGTTTGAGGTCCGCTTGGGGCATGAGAAATTCCCAGGCGAAACGCATGCTTACTCCGTGGCCTATGCGGATCACGAGATTGATCAGGTTCTGGAGTGCTCGGATAAGATTATCTTCAACTCGATCGGCCAATTATCCAAGTTTGCGGATAAATCCCACGGCCATATTCGAGGACTACGGGTCAATCCGGGCGTTTCCACGTCGGAGTTTGACCTCGCCGATCCGGCGCGCGCGTTCAGCCGATTGGGCGAACACGACCCTGCCGCCATTGATGCGGTTGCGGCTCAGATCAGTGGCTTGATGTTTCACAACAATTGCGAAAATGACAGTTTTGAACGGTTCGACGAGATGCTGACCTTGATCGAAGACCGTTTTGGCGCGGTGATCCACAAAATGGACTGGATCAGTTTGGGCGGTGGCATTCACTTCACAGGCAAAGAGTATCCCTTGGAAGGCCTCGCCGCGCGGCTCAAGGCATTCGCGCAGCGCTTCGGCGTCCAAGTCTATCTTGAACCTGGAGAGGCGGCGATCACGGGGGCTGCCACGCTGGAAGTCACGGTGCTGGATACGATGCACAATGGAAAAAACCTTGCGATTGTCGATAGTTCGATCGAGGCGCATATGCTGGATTTGCTGATCTATCGTGAGCCTGCGAAGATCTCCCCGAATACCGGCAACGAGGAATGGATGATCTGCGGGAAATCCTGCCTTGCTGGTGATATCTTTGGCGAGTTCCGCTTTGACTCAGCTCTGAAGGCGGGCGATCGACTTTCGTTTCAGGACGCTGCAGGCTACACAATGGTCAAGAAAAACTGGTTCAACGGGGTCAAAATGCCAAGCATTGCGATCCGGGAACTCGATGGCAGCACACGCATGGTGCGTGATTTCAACTATGACGACTTTGCTGCGGCATTGTCATAACCCACAAGAATAAGAGGTCTCTTGGATACATGAAACGTAATGTCCTGATCATTGGCGCCGGTGGCGTCGCACAAGTTGTTGCGCATAAATGCGCGCAAAATAACGACGTTTTGGGCGATCTGCATATAGCAAGCCGAACAATCACTAAATGTGAGGCGATCATTGAAAGCGTGCACGCTAAGAAAGCGATGAAACAGGACGGTGTATTCAAGGCCCATGCGATCGACGGGATGGACAGTGCTGCGGTGGCTGATTTGGTCACCACAACGGGTGCGCAGATCGTGATCAACGTGGGCTCGCCCTTTGTGAACATGACGGTGCTTGAGGCCTGCATCCAAACCGGTGCCGCCTATATCGATACTGCGATCCACGAAGACCCGACCAAAATTTGCGAAACACCACCTTGGTACGGAAACTACGAATGGAAACGTCGCGACGATTGCGCAGCCGCAAGCGTGACAGCAATTTTGGGCGCTGGGTTTGATCCCGGCATGGTCAACGCGTTCGCGCGCTTCGCTGTGGACGAATTCATGGACGAGGTCACCTCAATTGACATCGTCGACATCAATGCAGGTAGCCACGGCAAGTATTTCTCGACCAATTTTGACCCTGAAATCAATTTCCGCGAATTCACCGGTACGGTCTACAGTTGGCAGCAGGGCGCGTGGCAGGAAAACAAGATGTTTGAGGTGGGCCGCGAATGGGACTTGCCCGTCGTCGGTAAGCAAAAAGCCTATATGTCGGGTCATGACGAGGTCCACTCGCTCGCGGCGAATTACCCGCAGGCCGATATCCGGTTCTGGATGGGCTTTGGCGATCACTACATCAATGTTTTTACTGTCCTGCAAAACCTTGGGATGTTGTCCGAACAGCCTGTGACAACCGCTGAAGGCCTCGAAGTCGTCCCACTTAAGGTTATAAAGGCTGTTTTGCCTGATCCTTCCAGCCTCGCGCCGAATTACACAGGAAAGACCTGCATTGGCGATCTGGTGAAGGGCACCAAGAACGGCAAAGAGGTTGAGGTATTCGTCTACAACGTGGCCGACCACAAGGACGCCTATAACGAGGTTGGCAGCCAAGGTATTTCATATACTGCGGGTGTGCCGCCGGTGGCCATGGCGATGCTGGTCGCGGATGGCACGTATGACAAAGGTGTCATGTTGAATGTGGAGGAGTTAGACCCCAAACCACTGTTTGCACTTCTCGACACGATTGGTCTGCCGACGCGCGTAAAAGACGCTCAGGGCGACCGTGAATGGAACCGTAAGTAACTGCGCTTTGAACGGCCAACCTTGGAAGATTTGGAATTCCGAGGGTGGCTGTTCAAACGGGTTTCCGCGCCTTATGTTGATAGCCGCTGGCGGCCCATTGCTGCCATTCACGCAAGTTCCCGACGCGGCAGCGCAGCTTCCCCGAAGCGGAGATTGGAACAGGTGCGCAACATATTGCTCCGTTCGAGGTGCGCACTGCGGGACAGAGCTGCCATTGCAGTTAGTTGAACCAACGGCGGGTTTTCAAATGCCGAACCAGCGACGAAACGCATCAAGGGCAGGAAGCGGATTTTCGCTACCATCGCAGTAAGAAATCAAGGTGTATGTCAAAGCGGACATGATCGGTCTGGTTTCATTGATCGCAGGAGGAAGTGCTAGGGCGGCAAACGCCGCAATCAGCGGCCTTCACGCAGGGCGGAAATTAGAAGCATAAAAGTATTTCGCGAGCCGGTAAGTGTATTGGGGCCTTGGACCAAGGAACGATTGCCACTCTGTGCTGGTAAACTAGGAGCCTTGGTCGGAATGGATTTACTTTTTGTTTTTGCCTGCCGCTCCAAAATGCAAATGCCGCCTTCGGGCGGCCATATTTTTCTATGTCCTCACAATTCAGGCGAGAGTTTGAGAAGCGTAATGGCGTTCCAGAAATCCAATCTCGACGCCGACGATGCAAGGTGCGGATATCATGGTGCGCAGCGCCTCTTGGAGCGCGGCCAGTAAAGCACTCATAAAGGCGTCATCGCGGTGTGGTTTTTCGAGCATGCGTAGACGTAGCAGCACATGATCATGATGAGTAATGTCGAGGGCATGCGCGCGCCCTTTGCAGGCCCCTGAGGAAGCGTCATGCGCGCCGATGACCTCTTCGATTTTGGCGAGTACTGCTGGCACGTCGAACTTAATATTAGAGGAATAGCTTAGATCAGCTTGTGGCATTGATTTGTCCTTGGGTCAGGGTTTCGATCAACTTGGGCAGATGCGCGAGATCGGGAATTTCATGGTACCTTTTGTGCTCTGGCGTGGCGGCATGTTCAATCTCCCATGATAGGCCGTGGGGAACATGCACACCCCAGCCACCTGCTGCGATCATTGGCACCACGTCCGAGGCCATTGCATTGCCTACCATCATCCCTTGGTCTGCTCCGGTGCCGTACGCATTGAAAATACGGGCGTAGACTTCGGGCGTCTTGGCCGAGACGATCTCGATGCCATGAAATAAATCACGCAGGCCCGATTGTGCGAGCTTGCGCTCTTGGTCCAACAGATCGCCCTTTGTGATGACGATGACTTTGTACTGCCGCCTGAGATGCTCGACCGCTTCGGCG
Source organism: Sulfitobacter sp. (assembly GCA_036964385.1). Lineage (GTDB taxonomy): Bacteria > Pseudomonadota > Alphaproteobacteria > Rhodobacterales > Rhodobacteraceae > Sulfitobacter. The sequence goes on from JBALTK010000100.1 coordinate 4,046, forward strand.
GCATGGGGGAGGAGTTCGACGGCATGACTAAGCATATCGCGACCTGCGTTCAGGATTTCAGCGATAACCGATGCCGGCGCGTGGCCGTCTGTCACCTCTATAGCTGTCTCGATCATCGACAAGGTGAACCCTTTGATCCCGAAGCCGTAGTGCGGCAAGTTGCGGCGCTCTGCTTCGAGGAGACGCTGCATCAAAGTTTCGTGGTCCGTGTGATCGGCCAAAAGCTCGGCGAAATGCGACTGGGTGAGGGCAAAGAATCGCTCGTTATGCCACAGAGTATCGTCTGCGTCGAAACCGATTGTCGTAAGGGTGTCGGACATATTGGCTCCATGCCTCTTTTCTAAACGGGGCTTAGCGTTATATAGACGGAACAACACCCCGATGCACATCCATCTCACGCAGGAGCAGCAATGCACCTTGATCCGATTACCATGGCCGGCCCGCAGGACGACGACGATACGGAACTGCTGACCAAAGTGAAGCCTAAGACGAAGCGGCCGCCGATGTATAAGGTGATGCTGCTCAACGATGATTTTACACCGATGGAATTCGTAGTGCATGTTTTAGAACGATTTTTCGGTCTTAACCATGCTCAGGCGTTTGAGATTATGCTGACGGTTCACAAAAAAGGGCTGGCCGTTGTGGGTGTGTTCAGCCACGAGATCGCAGAGACAAAAGTGGCGCAAGTCATGGACTTTGCACGCCGTCATCAGCACCCGCTGCAATGTACTATGGAAAAAGAAGAATAAGCGATGCTCGATTCGCGATTGCCGCTGGCACTTGATGGTGGTGGCCTAAACTGGCCTGAAGAAGGCAAAATTGCCGTGTTTGCCCCTTCGGCAGACCTTGATCTGGACGGTATCCCCCAAGAGCGTGCTGAAATCATCCATGATTTCTATCCTGCTTATGCCGCATGGCGCGCGCGTGACTATAACGTCGCTGTAACCCCTGATGGGCGCTACGCTGCGGCGCTTGTTTGTTTGCCACGTGCCAAGGTTGAGGCGCGGGCGATGATCGCCATGGCCTGCGCGCTGAGCGACGGTATCGTGGTGATCGACGGTCAGAAGACCGACGGTGTCGAAGGTATCCTGAAAGCGATGCGGAGCCGCGTGACAGTGCACGGCCCTGTGACAAAGGCGCACGGAAAACTCTTCTGGATTGAGGAACCTGCGGCGGATCAGTTCGCTGATTGGGCTTCGGGGCCTGAACTGACCGAGGGCGGGTTCTGGACCGCTCCTGGAGTGTTCTCGGCGGATGGCGTTGACCTTGCTTCTGCGTTGCTCGCGGATGCTCTGCCCGCCAAGATGGGTAAGCAGGTTTGTGATCTTGGCGCAGGTTGGGGCTATCTCTCGGCGCATGTTTTGCAGCGCGAAGGCGTTGAGGCGGTGCATCTGGTAGAGGCCAATCATGTGGCGCTGGAATGTGCGCGCCGGAACGTTACCGATCCGCGCGCTGCGTTTCATTGGGCCGATGGGACCGACTGGGAACCTGCGCATAAAATAGATACGGTTGTGATGAACCCGCCGTTCCATGTGGGACGCGCCGCAGAGCCGCAGATCGGGCAAGCGTTTGTTGCCTCTGCCGCGCGCCTGTTGACGCCACAAGGGCACCTGTGGATGGTGGCGAACCGCCATTTACCTTATGAAGCCGAGTTGAATACCCGTTTCATCCAAGTGGACGAAATTGGCAGCGACGCAAGGTTCAAGCTGTTCCATGCTTCGCGCCCCATTCGCAAACGCCGCTAGTTAGGACACTAAATGTCATTTTCGATCTCTGGTAAAACTGCGATTGTCACGGGTGCTGCCAACGGTATCGGCCTCGCCATTGCACGTGATTTTGCAGACAAGGGCGCAAATGTTATGTGCGCTGACATGGACGAGAAAAAGCTCAAGGAAGAGTTGGGCGAAGCGCGCGACGAGGGCAATATACGCTTCTTTGCTGGCGATTTGCGCCAGCGTCTGACTATTGCTAATTTGGTATCCGCGACCATCGATGCCTTTGATCAGGTTGATATCCTCGTCAATGCATCGCGGCAGGTAATCCCTACGGAGGCTCTTAATGTGGATGATACATCCGTTGAGTTGCTGCTGGAGCAGAACTTGATGACCTCACTACGGTTGTCACAGCAGGTCGCAAAACGGATGATGAAGCAGGCGGAAGACCAACCCGAAGGGCAGGTCGGCTCAATAATCAACCTCAGCTCGACCGCAGCACACCACACAACACCTGAATTGATGGGATACTCCATCGCATCTGCTGCACTCGACCAGATGACCCGCTCCATGGCGCTTGCGCTTGCTCCGCACCGTATCCGTGTGAACGCAGTTGCTTTTGGGTCGGTTATGTCTGCCTCGCTCAAAGCATCTGTTGCTGAGAACCGAGAGTGGCGTGATGACATCCGCAACCACACCCCACTGGGCCGTATCGCCTCACCAAGTGAGTTGGTCCAAGCGGTGCAATTCCTCGCCGCTGATAGTTCCAGCTTTATGACAGGAGAAGTCATGGTGGTGGATGGTGGGCGCTCATTGCTTGATGCGGTGTCAGCCCCTGCGCACTAATGTGGACAATGTTGGTTCTGTTCACGTTGGACTAAGTATGGTGTAAGAATTTCCGATACTTCTGACAGAGAGCCACGCTATGACTGCACCATTCGAGACTGAGAAAGCCCGCGCCGCTGCGTGGTTCCGTACCTTGCGCGACGATATTGTCGCGGCTTTCGAGGGGCTTGAAGATAACCACGCTGATGGGCCGCTGACAGACATGGCGCCGGGTCGCTTTGAAGTGACCGAGACGACCCGCACGTCTGACGACGGCTCAGACGCGGGCGGTGGGCTGATGAGCGTTATGCGCGGCGGTCGCGTATTCGAGAAGGTTGGCGTCAATATCTCCACTGTTTACGGAACTTTGGGCGAGCGGGCGCAAAAAGCGATGGCAGCACGTGGTGTCCCTGGTATGGCGGATGATCCGCGCTTTTGGGCGGCGGGTATTTCCTTGGTGGCGCACATGCAAAACCCCCATGCGCCTGCTGTTCACATGAACACGCGCATGTTCTGGACGCCCGGTGCATGGTGGTTTGGCGGCGGGTCTGACCTTAACCCCTGCATCGAATATGACGAGGACACAGCGCACTTCCACGCGACGCAAAAAGAGCACCTAGACCCACATGGAGCCGAGATATACCCAAAGCTCAAGGAATGGGCGGACGAGTATTTCTATATTCCTCACCGCAAGCGTGCACGGGGCGTTGGCGGTATCTTCATGGACGACCGGAATACCGGCGATTGGGAGGCTGATTTCGCCCTGACGCAAGATATTGGTCGCGCGTTTTTGCCTGCCTACGTCCCGCTGGTGGAAAAGCGGAAATCGCAGGTCTGGACCGAAGCGGACAAGGACGCCCAACTGATTCACCGCGGCCTCTACGCCGAGTACAACCTGGTCTATGATAGGGGCACAAAATTCGGTCTTGAGACGGGCCATGACGCCAATGCGGTGCTGATGAGCCTGCCACCAATGGCCAAGTGGGTCTAACCCGTCCACTTGTGCGGTTTCTGGCTTGACGCAGGCGGGTGGCTATCATAGTTCACCCGCACGGCGGCGTTATAGCTCAGTTGGTTAGAGCGAACGACTCATAATCGTTAGGTCCCTGGTTCAAATCCAGGTAACGCCACCATTTACCCCCCATCCGATTTGTTTAAGATCAAATATACCGAACGGGTTTCTGGTTGGGTGTTCTACTGTCGTTGTAAATATTGCGGATTCGTAGCTCAATAATTGGCGAATGCGAAAAACGCACTATCTTCAGGATTATGAGTAATCCGCCCAAACCTCATACAATCGACGACCCTCGCCATGCGCTTATCAGCAGGGTGGCGAGGCGCGTGCGGGAAGTGCGCAAGCAAAGGGGTATGCCACGGCGTGTACTGTCCGAGTTGTCAGCGGTCTCTCCGCGCTATCTGGCCCAGCTTGAGGCAGGTGAGGGCAATATCTCGATCGCACTACTAGAACGGGTCGCCCGTGCGCTTGAGATACCTATCGAGGCTTTAATCGCGCAGGAGAGCCCCTGTGGTCGCGAAGCACAGCGTATCGCGCAACTCTTTGAACATGCGTCCCCGGACGTTCGCACGGCTGTCGAAAGGCTGCTCAAGGGGTGACCAATGTCCCTTGGATGAATCCTTTTGCTATGCAGCAGTGCTTATAATCCAGAATAAGTTTCTCGAAATACAGCCCATGTAATCGGGTTGTGATGGAGGTCTCAAAATTCCACCTTTTTCAAAAGAAATGGGCCGCGACATGCGCGGCCCATTCCGGTCCTTACAGTATGCCCAGAGCGTTTAGCTCCATGCCATCCGTGCAGGGTGATATTCAAAGCTGATGTGATGCGCTGCACCTGTCAGGCCTTCTTTCGTGTGGTTGTAGAGCGAGCGCCAGTACGGCTGGATCGTCACACCCTCATCCTGCATCATCTTCTGGCCTATGGCCATCAATGCGCGGCGTGCTTCGACGTCTGGCGTTGCCAGAGCTTGGGTAAGCAGTGCGTCGAACGCTTCGTTAGACCAGCCTGCCTCATTCCATGCTTCGCCTGAGCGGTAGGCGAGTGCCCAGATTTGTACACCCAGCGGACGCGGGTTCCAGTTTGTGGAGGAGAACGAGTAGTTCACCCAATCGTTCCAGAACGTGGAGCCAGGCAAGATCGTCCGCTTAACTTTGATGCCAGCATCGCGTAGCTGTGCAGCAACAGCGTCTGTCGTGTCTTTGCGCCATGCATCGTCAATCGAGAACAACTCATGTTCGAAGTCGGCCATGCCTGCTTCTTCCATCAGGGCTAATGCCGCTGCCGGATCCACAACGCGTGGTGGAATTTCAGCAAACTCGGGGTGCATCGGGCCAACATGGTGGTTGTCCGCAACCAGACCTTTGCCAGCGTAGCCAAGCTCAAGCAGGACAGCGTTATCGACTGCCATAGCAAGCGCTTTGCGCACGCGCACGTCAGCATAAGGCTTCTTGCCATCAACTTCGGCCAGTTGGTTTGGACGGATCACGATGGTGGAAGCGGTAGCAATAGAGTGCTCAACCCAACCGTCGAGGCTGGACAGGATGTCGATGAAATCCCCTTCCATGGAATAGAACGCATCAACTTCTTCGGCCTCAGCCGCTGCAATCCATGCAGACGGGTCCGTGCCATAGTCGATATATTCCAGACGATCGATGAATGGTCCGCCGGTGATTTCAGTGCCCCACCATGTGTGGTCAGCGTTTTTGACCAACACGCCTTTAACGCCAACTTCGAGCATTTCTGGCAGGTACGGGCCGGTGCCGATTGGATTATCCAGCATTGTGTCTGCGGTGAACGTGCTGTGCACGATAGCAGCAGGATAGTCGGCCATGCCGGCGATGAGCGTGATGTCGGGTGCAGGCAGGTTCAGCTTAACGGTGTGGCTGTCGACAACTTCGATGAAGCCCTCACCAGCTTTTTCCGTGGTCGCATCAATGAGCGTGGCAAAGCGGCCCGCCATGGAGTTACCCTCAAGCGACTTGTCGCACCAGCCAGTGATGTTGCGGGCAACGTCTTCGGCAGTAAAGTCGTCGCCGTTGTTCCACTTGACGCCTTTGCGCACGTTCAGGACGTACTCGGTTGCGTCATCGTTGATTTCCCAGCTTTCGAGCAGGGCAGGAGTGAACGAGCCGTCGTTTTCCCAGATGGCGAGATACTCGAGCCAACCGCGTGAGAAGTTTGCGATTTGGGACCAGTCATAGGTGCGTGGATCTTTGAGCGCGCGAACTTCCATCTGCATGCGGACTGTGCCGCCCATTTTCTTGTCGCCATGGGCATCAGCATGTGCCGGTGCAGGCATGCCTATCATGGCATAGGCAGTTGCAGTCGTCGCGCCAAAAGCGGTTGCCATGGACAGAAACTCGCGACGGTTTACCGGATCGGCCTTCGCGTGCTCTGCATGGTCCAGAATGGACTGCGGCAGCGGTTTGCCGGTGCGTGTGGTGAATGTCATGTTCTTCCTCTCTGTTGTACAAGCGGCGGCGCGCAGAACGGCGCAGCGCCACATAAGACCCGATTTTGCGGGTTTGGTGCTCGCAGGTTTTTCCTGCTTTTTGTGCTACCGCAGCCGCGCATACATGCGAAAACGATAGTGTGGGCAGATGATCAGGGGATATGTACCGCCCGTCAACCCTACTGGACGAAAACGCAGGCACCTGCAGTCTTGTAAAGGTAGCGCGGCCTTGGGGGAATGCGAGCCCCTTGCACCGCATTAGGCCCTGAGCGACATTTCGGACCTTTGGGCGTCGCGCGTGGGTTAGCAGTCGGTGGCTACGCCGATTGTGGCTTCTCAGCTATTAGGGTCAATTATCCTGTGCTGCCGAAGGACTAATCGTGGCCAAATGAAGCAATGACATGCCTGCGCGTGTTGCTTTCGTGATTCCCGCAATTTTCAGGGCTGACACACTGAGAACTGCAATGTTGTATTTTTCCGACGTAAGAGCGCTTAGAAATCAGCGTCGACACCAGGTAAATTCAGCGCCTTGATCAGATCGCGCAGTTCTTGGCGTGCGGCGATGTTCGAGATGTTGAGCTGCTTGATCCCGATGTCCTTGAGGTCAAGAAGGGTCAGCCCACGCGGGAACAATTCACGGAAAATAACCCGCTCGTTAAATCCGGGTGCGACGCGAAATCCGATGCGCTTGCTTAGATTTTGGATCGCGCGCTCCATCTTGTCTTTATTCACCATGCGCTGTGCGCCCATCCGGTTGCGCACGACAACCCAATCAATGGGTGGCAGACCTGCCTTGGCGCGGAGTTGCCGCGCATTCCAGACCATTTCGGAATAGACGGAAGGGCCAGTGATCTTGTCCCCACTCGCATCCGTATGGGCGAGCAGATCAAAGTCGATAAAGCTGTCGTTGAGCGGTGTAATCAGCGTATCAGCCAATGAGTGCGCAACTTGGCTCAGCCGCGTGTGCGAGCCGGGGCAGTCGATGAGGATAAAGTCGTTGTTAGGCTCAAGCTCGGCCACAGCTGCAGACAGACGGTGGTCATAGACATTCTCACCTGCGTTCAACTCGGCAGCGTCTACCTCTGGCAGATCGTGGCACCGAGGGCTAGGCAAATTGAGGCCGGACTCTTTCAGGAACGACTGACGGTTCTCGCAGTAGCGACCAAATGTACGCTGTCGCAGGTCGAGATCAAGTGCGCTAACCTTATGACCCATTCGTGCCAGAGCGGTGGCCACATGCATGGAAACCGTTGATTTCCCTGCGCCGCCTTTTTCGTTACCGACGACGATAATATGCGCCATACTTAGCTGCCCTTTTTATCCGTCCTGCGTCCCGTGCAGGTTCTTGTTTAGCGCACTATATGTAGGGTTAGAGCCTTTGGAAAGTAGTGAACGCCCCATGGCATGTGCACTGGGGCGCTCCTGCAACTTGTCAGGGTCCGGTCACATCCCGATGAGCATATCCGCAAGCCAGATCCACAGCGGTATGCTCAGGATTGCGACAGGTGTTCCAAGGCCGGTTGAGGCGCCGACATAAGCCGATGCATTCGCTTCTGGCAACGCGCCGCGCATGGTGGGTGGGCCAGAAATGTCGGAGCTGGACGCGGCCATCACCGAGAGCAGAATAACTCCCCCCGCCGAGAAGTCTGTTAGTTGGTGTGCGATCATGCCGAGTGCGAAGCCGGTTAGTCCGTGAATGATAGGCGCGGTCAGGCCGTAGAGGACATAGGCATGCGCAACCTTGCGCAATTCAGACAACCGCGCCCATGCCTCCATTCCCATGACCAGCATCAGGATCGAGAGGAGCCCATGGAACAAGGGCTCGTAAAAACTTGCATAGACGGTCTCAGGCCGACCCAAGACTCCGATGGCGATACCGAGAAGCAGGGCAGAAATTGCCGCGCTTTGTACGGTGTCTGTGAGGATTGTCCCAACAAGACCGTGGGCGTTCGGTGTTTTGTCGCTGGGCCGTGGCCGTTTGGCTAAACCAGAGGCGAGGCCATCCATCGTCATCGTAGCAACACCGTTCGGAGGTAGCGTGGTCTGCGTTGGCTCTGCGGCGCGTGCGGCCGAAAGCTTTGCCAGCAGGATCGCAGTGACTAGCGCGGCAACGTCCATGAAAGGGTATAGCGCGCCAATGAAGCCTTCATACATGATGCCCTCCTCATCTAACATGGCCATAGCTGCAGCCAGGGTTGAGGCGGACACCGCGCCAAACAGGCCCGCGGTGGCATAACCATCCACCTGCGAGACGCCCTTCCACCGCGCCAGTGTATTACTGCCCAGTAGGACAATGGCGATCCCTGTCAGAATGGCAAAGAACGCTGGCACCGCGAGGGCGAGCAGATCAGCTTCGCGGATCGAGATGCCCGCGCCGAGACCGACCTTGAGAAGCAGAACCATAACCACGAATTTGTAAACGGGTTCTGGCACGGCCAGCTTACTGCCAAATGCAGCGAGCATCATACCACCCAGCAAAAACGCCAACGTAGGTTTTTGTAGTTGGCTGATGACCGTGCCGATGATGTCGAAGAAAATATCCATGTCGTGACCCTTTGAATTACTTTGCGTTTGGGTCTGTATGGAGAAAGTATGTAGTCGATAAAAATATATCTTTTGCCGTGATCCGTTCTATATAAGTGAACGAAAGGAGCTGGCATGCTCAACTATCATCACTTGCGGTACTTTCAGGCAGTAGCGCATGAGGGGAACCTCACCCGCGCAGCCGAGCGGTTGAACCTGTCGCAATCGGCATTGTCTACGCAGATCAAAGCTTTGGAGGCGCGGCTGGGGCAGAATCTGTTTGACCGCGTCGGGCGGCTGTTGGTGCTCACGGAAGTGGGGCGTATCACGCTTGATCACGCAGACCGTATCTTTGCCACAGGGGCCGAACTTGAGGCGACGCTGGCGCAGACCTCGACCACCTTGCCTCCGTTTCGCATTGGGGCGCTCTCCACACTATCGCGAAACTTTCAGATGCAATTCCTGCGACCCGTGCTGGCGCGGGGCGGATGTGAGGTGATCCTGCGGTCAGGCGGATCCGAAATGCTCGAGACCTTGCGGGCGTTGGGTCTTGATGTGGTGCTAACGACCGAACCACCACCGAGCGGACAGTCGGCATCCTTCACTACCCACCGCATTGCTGCACAGAGTGTAGGGCTCCACGGTGCGGCGTATCGCCTTCAACACAAAACTCTGACGGAGTTGCTGACCCATGAGCCATTGATCCTGCCCACAGGCGCGATCCGCACGCCGTTCGATGGCCTGCTTGCCCGTCTCAGCGTGACGCCTAATATCATTGCGGAAGTGGACGACATGGCAATGGTGCGCCTGCTGGCCCGTGAGGGGGCGGGGGTAGCACTCGCGCCTGACGTTGTGCTGGCCGACGAGATTGCGAGCGGGAGGCTGGCAACAGCACCCTTTGATTTGGAACTGACAGAGACGTTTTATGCGATTACCGTCCCGCGCAACTTTCCCCATCCACTATTGGCGGAGTTGTTGGGAGGGGTTGCTGGTTAGTTCGCTGTGCGCCTCATTTACGCAATGCGTCTTTTGGCCCGTTCCAACTTCTCCTAAACCGCATTCCCGCGGTCAATGTTTGAGGTTATGCGTTGCCGTCTTCCAATTCCGTGTGCGCAGTTTAAATGTTGCATCAAGACCTGTGCCTCTTTCATCTTCAGAACTGGCCTTGCGGGCTGGTCATGATCTCCTTCTACTTTTCCGAAATCGCTGACGTTGAAGAATTCATGTTGCCCATAAAGCGCGTCGACGGTGCGATCTCCTAAAAAAAGGCTCTCGCATTCCAGACCATCAGCCCAAATGACGTGATGCTGCTCTAACAAGAGATGAACATAGCAAATCCGGGCCGATGTAACGATGCGGATGTCATGGCCATTAACGCAGGATTTTGCGGGAACAAAAACCTCAT
>JBALTK010000101.1:0-13518 GCA_036964385.1 Sulfitobacter sp.
GGGCCTGAATACCGAGGTCATAGTATTTCAAATCAATATCGAGGTAGGGCAGGATCAGCTTTTTCTTGATAAAGTCCCAGATGATACGGGTCATCTCGTCCCCGTCAAGCTCGACAACAGGGTTCGCTACCTTGATCTTAGTCATTTGGTGTCCTTTGGCTACAGGCTATCTATAGCGCGTCTAGCGTATTTCGGGAGAAAGGGGAAGTTGGTATACATCGGTATACCGTGTCATTTTTAGGCTTTCGAGCGTGCAGTAAAGAAGGCAGAAATCTTTGTCCGGGCGAAAGTCCACAAGGCGGGTGCGCCAATGCTGATCTTGGCGCCGACACGCTGTGCGATCATCTCTTCGGTCACATCATAGTCAATCCAACTGCCACCACCCGATTGCAGGTTTTGCATTGGGGGCTGAAAGCGGTCCAGTGATTTGGCGAATTGGGCAGAAGGGGTCTGGGCCGCTTCGAACTCCTCCCAGATTGGTCGAAGAGTGGCTGCTATATCCTTGGGAAGTAATCCGAATATGCGATCAGCGGCGATCTTTTCTTGTGCTTCGACCTGAGCGGCGTCGTACTCACCAAAGATCGGATTGTCGCCAGCATCGATCTCTACCAGATCGTGCAGGATCAGCATTTTGATAACACGGTTGATGTCTACGTCAGGGCCAGCCTGATCGCTTAACACCAGCGCATAAAGCGTCAGGTGCCAACTGTGCTCGGCCGAGTTTTCGTAGCGGGAGTTGTCACACAGTTCGGTGGCACGCACGACTGACTTGAGCTTATCCGCCTCGTTGAGAAAGGCAATCTGTTGGTCGAGACGTTTCGTCATTCCGAGGCTGTTGCGCGGTGCTTCTTCAGCGTCATCGCCAAAAACGCACGGCCTTTCTGCTCTGCCATTCGGGTACGGATCGCCGTGAGAAATGCTTCTTCGAGGGTCTGTGAGGATGCCCCAAGGACATCACCGACCTGCATAAACAATCTGTCCTCGCCGGTCTCTTTTTGAACGGCGAGGCATTCTTCGGCCAGTTGATTGGCCATTTTAATGACGGCATCGTCTGCCATTAGCGTGTGTTCTCCGTCAAACGGCGGCGCACATACTCTGTTGTGTTGTTGATCATCGTGTCCATGTGTGGCTCTTCAAAGAAGTGGCCCGCACCCTCGATCTCTTGATGGGTGACGGTGATACCTTTTTGCTCGTGCAATTTATTCACCAGATTGACCGTATCGGCGGGTGGTGCCACGCGGTCGGCCGTTCCGTTGATGACCAGACCCGATGCAGGGCAGGGTGCGAGGAAGCTGAAGTCATACATGTTCGCTGGCGGTGCCACCGAGATGAAGCCTGTGATTTCAGGGCGGCGCATCAGCAATTGCATGCCAATCCATGCGCCGAACGAGAATCCGGCAACCCAGCAATGCTTGGAATTATTGTTCATCGACTGGAGGTAATCGAGTGCGGAGGCCGCATCGGAAAGCTCGCCAATGCCTTGATCGTACTCGCCTTGGCTACGGCCAACACCACGGAAATTGAACCGCAACACCGTAAAGCCCATTTTGTAGAACGCATAATGCAGGTTGTAGACAACCTTATGGTTCATCGTCCCGCCAAACTGCGGATGAGGGTGCAAGATGATGGCGATTGGCGCATCACGCTCTTTTTGCGGGTGATAGCGGCCCTCAAGGCGACCTTCGGGTCCAGGAAAAATTACCTCGGGCATGGGTATACTCTCTTGCAGGGTCCAAGGTGGTGAGGACATTCTTGACGAATTTGGTCAGACACCTTAGAACAATTCTAATAATTGGAATCCGCACAAGCGGACCGCGTCTGAGGGATGTAGGCACTTAGGCCGCCTTCGTCAAACAAAAGCCTGTATCAGTCGGAGAGAGTTGGAATGAAACTGTCAACAAAAGGGCGTTATGCGATGGTCGCACTGGCCGATATTGCCCTTCAGCCTGACAATAAACTTGTCTCGCTGGGAGATATCGCCGAGCGTCAGCAGATATCCTTGCCTTATCTTGAGCAGTTGTTCGTCAAGTTGCGACGTGCAGAATTGGTGACCTCCGTCCGTGGGCCGGGTGGCGGATACCGCCTAGCAAGACCCTCATCCGAAATACGTGTTGTCGATATTTTGAGTGCCGTGGATGAAACTGTAAGTGCGATGCACAAAGGGGCAGGCGCCTCTGGCGGCACCTCAGGCAGCCGCGCGCAGTCTATGACGAACCGTCTTTGGCAGGGCTTATCTGCGCATGTCTATGTGTTTTTGCACCAGACGCGGCTATCGGATGTGGTTGAAAACCAGATGACCCCGTGTCCAGCTGTACCGCATCTCTTTGCCGTTGTGGACGAGTAAGTCACTGTTTTTCTTAAATCTTAATTAGAGGACCGGACTTCGATGAGCCGTGTATATCTGGATCATAATGCAACCACACCACTGCGTGCCGAAGCGCGCGCGGCGATGATTGCGGCGATGGATGTTGTCGGGAACCCGTCCTCTGTTCATGCCGAGGGGCGTGCCGCAAAGATGCTGGTGGAACGTGCAAGGGCTCAGGTCGCTGAACTGGTGGGGTGCAACCCGCAGCAAGTGATTTTCACGTCAAGCGCCACTGAAGCCGCTGCGTTAGCCGTAGCACAGAAGGCGCGGCACGGCGGTTTGTTTGCGGCGTTACCGACTGAACATGATTGTTTGGGCGTTTGGAGTGACGCAGACTTGTCTTCGCTACAAGAGAAATCGGGTAAGTTCTCCCCACACGGTAGCTCTGAGTTTTTGAATTTTGTGATGGGTCTCGCCGATAATACTTGGCAGGCAGATCGAAAATCCGTCGCGTTGATCGCGATGTCAGCGGCGAATAGTGAGACTGGTATAGCCGGTAAAGTTATCGGCAGCGGTCATGTAAGTGCTTCCAAAGCAGGGAGCGTGCCATACTCCACCCTTTGCGACATTACACAGATGGCTGGGAAAATCCCTGTCGTTTACGAAGAGATCACGCCCTCTTATGCCATCTTGTCGGCGCATAAGATTGGCGGCCCTAAGGGCGTCGGCGCATTGATCAATTTTACGGCTGACGATCCTGCACCGATGCTGCGCGGAGGCGGGCAGGAAATGAACCGCCGCTCGGGCACCGAAAACATCACTGGCATCGCGGGATTTGGCGCTGCGGCAGAGGCCGCGGGGCGTGACGTGGCGGCAGGCAGGTGGGGCGAAGTGGCGCAACTTAGAAGTATTCTAGAAAAGGCTATTGCGTCCGCCTCAGATCAGACTATTTTTGTCGGAAATGAAGTTGAGCGTTTGCCGAACACCTCCTGCATCCTCACCGCAGGCTGGAAGGGCGAGACGCAAGTGATGCAGATGGATCTGGCAGGCTTTGCTATTTCAGCCGGATCTGCGTGCTCCAGCGGGAAAGTAAAAGCCAGCAAGGTCTTGTTGGCGATGGGATATAATGAGGCTGAGGCCGCCAGCGCGATCCGTGTGTCGCTGGGGCTTGAGACTACAAAAGATGATGTGCTGCGCTTTGCGGATGCTTGGGCGGCGAAATTCGAGAAACACCAGAGGCGGGCGGCGTAAGCCCGATGCGAAGAGGAACATGAGTATGGATACGATCTTGGACAGTGGCGTAAAAGACGGCGTCGATCAGGATACCGTGGATGCGGTTCGCGAAGTCGGCGGTGCCTATAAGCACGGTTGGTCCACAGACATCGAGATGGACTATGCGCCGCTGGGTCTCGACGAAGACATCGTAAAACTCATCTCTTCCAAGAATGAAGAGCCAGAGTGGATGCTCGAATGGCGCCTTGGTGCCTATGCCCGCTGGCAGCAAATGCGCGAGCCTGATTGGGCAATGGTCGACTATCCAACAATCGACTTCCAGAACCAGTATTACTATGCGCGTCCGACCTCTATGGCGGTCAAACCAAAGTCTTTGGATGATGTTGATCCGAAACTTCTAGAAACCTATAAAAAGCTCGGCATCCCTCTCAAAGAGCAGGCCATTCTTGCAGGTGTTGAAGGTGCCGAAGAGATGTCCGATGCGCCCCGCAAAGTTGCTGTGGATGCGGTGTTTGACTCGGTATCAGTCGGGACAACGTTCCAAGACGAGCTGATGAAAGCTGGCGTGATCTTCTGCTCCATCTCCGAAGCGATCAAGAACCACCCTGATCTTGTGAAGAAATACCTCGGCACAGTTGTTCCGGTACAGGACAACTTCTACGCGACGCTGAACTCTGCGGTCTTCTCTGATGGTTCATTCGTATACGTGCCACCTGGTGTGCGCTGTCCGATGGAGTTGTCTACGTATTTCCGCATCAACGCTGAGAACACAGGCCAGTTCGAGCGGACGCTCATCATCGCTGACAAAGGCTCTTATGTATCCTACCTTGAAGGCTGTACCGCGCCCCAGCGTGATGAGAGCCAGCTGCACGCAGCCGTGGTCGAGATTATCATCGAGGAAGATGCGGAGGTGAAATACTCCACCGTGCAAAACTGGTATCCTGGTGACGAGAACGGCAAAGGTGGCATCTATAACTTCGTGACCAAACGCGCCGATTGCCGTGGCGACCGTGCAAAGGTGATGTGGACGCAGGTCGAGACCGGCTCCGCCGTGACGTGGAAATACCCGTCCTGCATCCTGCGCGGCGACGATAGCCAAGGGGAGTTCTACTCCATCGCCATCGCAAACAACATGCAGCAGGCCGATACCGGCACCAAAATGGTGCACTTGGGCAAACGCACCAAGTCGCGGATTGTCTCCAAAGGCATCTCGGCGGGCAAGGCGCAGAACACCTACCGTGGGCTCGTCTCCATGCACCCGAAAGCCAAAGAAAGCCGCAACTATACGCAGTGCGACAGCCTTCTGATAGGCGACAAATGCGGGGCGCACACTGTGCCGTATATCGAGGTGAAGAATAACTCCTCGCGGGTTGAGCATGAGGCGACGACATCCAAGGTCGACGACGACCAACTCTTCTACTGCCGCTCGCGCGGAATGGACGAGGAGGAAGCCGTAGCGCTGGTGGTCAACGGGTTCTGTAAAGACGTGCTGCAAGCATTGCCGATGGAATTTGCAATGGAAGCCCAAGCGCTGGTCGCGATTTCGCTCGAAGGGTCGGTTGGCTGATATAGTCAGTCAGCCTTTATCTACACACTGAAACGGATACACTTAGCAGAGCTATGAAACCTACTTTGGACCAAAATGAAGCGCGGGTGTTTGAAAAGAACGCAGCAAATGCCGTACGCGATGTCGGCATGGCGTGGCTATTGCGTAAGTTGGTTTTGCCAGTTGGGCTTATTCTCGGGTCAGTTGCTGTCGTGACGTATCACGTGAACGGGGTGTTAGCGGCTCTTCCAGTGACTGCTGTTCTGGTTTTCTTTCTTGTATGGATTAGCCGAGTATATCTACGAAGCTTTCTCAAAGATGCTCCGTTCCGGCGTCAGCGTAGCACTAATGGAGTGGACCAATGACAAAACTCATTAAAGAAACCGCAATCGCAATAGCTGTCTATTTCGCAGCCGCATATGGGCTGGGCTTTGGCCTTGAAGAGGGCGAAGGCCTGTCTGAAGCGGCGATGTCCGCTTTGATCTTTGGGGTCCTGTATTTCGTGATTGGATTGATCATTCGTTGGTTCAAGGGGCGCAATACATGATCGTGACGACCACAAACACGATCGAAGGCAGCGCCATAACCTCCTATCACGGTATAGTCGTGGGCGAAGCGATCATGGGCGCGAACATTGTACGTGATTTGTTTGCGCGCGTGACGGATATAGTCGGTGGCCGGTCAGGTCAGTATGAAAACAAACTCCGCGATGCGCGGGGCGCCGCGATGGTCGAGCTTGAGGACGAGGCGCGCCAGAAGGGCGCCAATGCTGTTGTGGGTGTCGATATCGATTATGAGATCATCGGCGACAGCATGATGATGGTTTCCGTCTCAGGCACTGCGGTCACAATCGCCTGATGAGTGTCACGACCCACTCCAAGCCCCTCCAGTTACACTGGTGGAAGGCTGAGCCAAACTTTGGCGATGCGATCAATCCGTTGGTCGTCGGCCATGTATCTGGCCGCAAGGTAACGCATCAAGGTCCGGCCAAGGCTGATATGTTTGCAATCGGCTCCATGCTGCAGGTGGTTAAGCGTTCGCACAAAGAGCCGCGCGAGAAGGGAAATGTAGTTGTTTGGGGCACGGGTTTGCTGAACCCGATTTTCGGCCACGATTTCCTCGACAATGTAGAACTGTCGCTGGTACGTGGACCGATCACCGCCGTATTGCTCAAGCGGGAAATGAAACGCTTTGGCGATCCGGGGCTGCTGATAAACGATGTTCTACCCTTTGAGGGGGAGCGTGTGGACCGCATCGGCATCGTGCCGCATTATTCGTTGATCGATGATCCGGATCTCTTGGCGTTTGTTGCCTCTGATCCTGCCTATATCTTGATCGACCCACGAGGAAATGCCGCTGAAGTTTGCCTGCAAATCGCAAGCTGCGCACATGTGTATGCCTCGTCCTTGCACGGGCTGATCGTGGCCGATGCGTACGGTGTATCCAACACATGGATCACGCCCACGGGCCAGAGTTGGCTCAAATACCTCGACTATGCCGCCTCTATAGGGCGCCGTGATATGGTGGCACCGCTCGACTACAGCCAAGCGGGCGCACATACATCTGCCCCCATATCATATGTCGACGGAATAAGTACCGCGCGGGATGCTCTCTATGACAGCTTTCCCGAGCGGATGAAATCAACGGCCTGACGGCTAATCAGAACACCAGCGCAGCGCGCTATCAAATCAAGGAGCATAAAATGCTGAGCATCAAGAACCTTCAGGTCAAACTGGAAGACGAAGACAAGCAAATCCTCAAAGGCGTCGACCTTGAAGTAGAAGCAGGCAAAGTCCACGCGATTATGGGGCCGAACGGCTCTGGCAAGTCCACTTTGTCCTACGTCCTGTCTGGCAAAGACGGTTACGAAGTGACTGGCGGGTCCGCAGAGCTTGAAGGCGTCGACCTTTTGGACATGGAGCCTGAAGAACGCGCGGCAGCGGGCCTTTTCCTTGCATTCCAATACCCTGTTGAAATTCCGGGTGTGGGCAACATGACATTCCTGCGGACCGCTGTGAACGCACAGCGAAAAGCGCGCGGCGAAGAAGAGATGTCCGCTGCCGAGTTTCTCAAAGTGGTCCGCGCAAAAGCGAAAGACCTAAAAATCGACGCTGATATGCTCAAGCGCCCTGTAAACATGGGCTTTTCTGGCGGTGAGAAAAAGCGCAACGAAATCCTGCAGATGGCGATGCTTGAGCCAAAGATGTGCATCTTGGACGAAACGGATTCGGGCCTTGATGTCGACGCGATGAAACTTGTTGCAGAAGGCGTGAATGCGCTGCGCTCCGAAGGACGTTCCTTTCTCGTGATTACGCACTACCAGCGTCTCCTTGATCACATCAAACCGGACGTGGTGCACATCATGGCGAACGGTCGCATCGTGAAAACAGGCGGACCAGAGCTTGCTCTTGAAGTCGAAAACAACGGCTACGCAGATATCCTCGCCGAGGTGGTGTAATGGCTGACGCAGCAGAAAAAAACCAACCGACTGAGGCGCTTATCACCTCACTGGCGATGCCAGATGGAACATGGGCAAAGCCGTTGCGCGAGGACGCTCTTGCGCGTCTGCGTACCATGGGTTTGCCACAACGCCGCGATGAATACTGGAAATACACCCGCCCCGACACGCTGACGCAAGTCAGCGCGCCGAGCGCGAAGGTCTTGGACACGGATGAAGCACCGATGTTTGAGGGTGTTGACCGTTTGAAGATTGTCTTTGTGGACGGTGTATTTGACGCCGAAGCCTCTGATGATCTGGGCCTTGAGGGCATCACAATCGAACGGCTGGCCACGACAGACAGCGACCTGCATTGGGCGAAGAACCTCTATGGCGTTCTCGAAGCAAGGGGCCAAAACCCTGTTCCGCGCCCCTTGGCTGCACTCAACACAGCCTTCGCTACCGATGGCGTCTTGATCCATGTGACTGGCAAGCCGAGCAAGCCGGTCAGCCTGACTTATCTACATAAATCAGAAGGTTCCGATGTGATCCTTCACCACTGCATTAAGTTGGACGCAGGGACAGAGATTACTATTCTGGAAAATGGTCCCGCAGCATCACGGCTGAACAAGGTCATGGAAGTCGACGTAGCGGATGGTGCGTCCTTCCACCATATCCGCACCCAAGGACGTGACCACGAGCGCCGTGCGGCGACACACATCTTTACCCGCTTGGCCAAAGAATCCCAGTTTAGGTCCTTTACAATGACCGTAAATGGCCAACTCACGCGTAATGAATGCGTGATCGAACTTACTGGCGATGACGCGATTGCCCATGTTGCGGGTGCCTGTGTCGGTGATGGTGACTTCTTGCACGATGATACCGTTTTCATCACCCACGATGCGGTAAACTGTAACAGTCGGCAGGTCTTTAAAAAGGTACTGCGCAACGGTGCGACAGGGGTGTTCCAAGGGAAAATTCTTGTAAAAGCAGGTGCTCAGAAGACGGATGGCTATCAGATCAGCCAGTCCTTGCTTCTGGATGGGGACAGCCAGTTCCTCGCCAAGCCAGAACTCGAAATATATGCAGATGATGTGGCCTGTAGCCATGGTTCCACTTCGGGTGCGATTGATGAGGACGCCTTGTTTTACCTGCGTTCGCGCGGCGTACCTGAGGGGCAAGCTACCAATCTGCTGACGCTGGCATTCCTTGCGGAAGCAGTTGATGAGATCGCGGATGAAGGCCTACGTGACGATCTAACGGCACGCCTTGAGGCGTGGCTCACGCGGCACAGGGGTTAAGATGGCGCTTACTCAGGATATATTCGCCACCTACAAAGGGCCGCGGCGTGTCGTGTCGCGGTTTCTGGCCCAAGGGCGAAACGAGGTCCGCGCGCTGCTGTTCGTACTGATTGCGGGGGTGCTGATGTTTATCGCTGTGGCCCCATATCAGGCGCGCGAAGCGCAGCTTGACCCCGCTGTCCCGTTTGAGGCGCGGCTGTATTGGAGCGCGTTGTTTTATATCCTGATCGTACCCCTCATGATCTATCTGTTTGCGGCTATCATCTGGGGACTGGCGCGTATCGCACGCCGTCAAATTACCGGCTACGAAATCCGCTTTACGCTAATCTGGGCTTTATTGGCAACGACGCCAATCATGCTATTGATGGGGCTGACGGCGGGCTTCATAGGGCCAAGCATACAGCTTCAGGCTATTGGCCTGATATGGCTGCTTGTATTCGTCTGGTTTTGGATCTCCGGCCTGCTAGTCGCAGACGGAGCAAGCAAATGATAAATGCTGATGTCCTGAAAACACTGGCGCTGGAGACGATCCAGAGCCCGCGTACCGCCGCGCAAAAGATTATGTCGCTCAGCTTTAGCCGTGATGTGCTGTGGTCCGGTCTGATCTTGGTCGCATGCATAAACAGCATTATCTACAGCTTCTCTCTGTTTTTGGGCGATACCTCGGCTTTGCCCGCATTGTTTCGCAATCCAGTAATGTTCTTTGCTTTGGTGACAGGCGTGCTGGTTCTGACAGTGCACGGCTTTTACTGGACAGGTCGCGCTTTGGGCGGGAAGGGCGATTTAGGCGATTTGTTGGTTCTTATGGTCTGGCTACAAGGGCTACGCGCAATTGCACAAGCCGTCTTGTTTTTCCTCATGTTCATATCGCCGTTGGTCGGACAGCTCTTCTCGCTCGGTGTCGGGGTGTTGGGACTGTGGATCACAGTGAACTTCATCACTGAAGCCTTACGCCTACCAGGATTGATGTACGGGGTTGGCGTTATCGTTTTGACTGCCATCGGCATCGTTTTTGGACTGATGATATTGATCGGCATGATCGGCCTCGGGGCCATGGGAGTACCCTCAAATGTATGATGTAAACGCGATCCGCGCAGACTTCCCGATTCTGAGCCGGGAAGTGAATGGCAAGCCGCTGGTCTATCTCGACAATGGTGCCTCTGCGCAAAAGCCACAGGTGGTCATAGATGCCATCACCACGGCCTATTCCCATGAGTACGCTAATGTGCATCGCGGTTTGCATTATCTCTCGAACCTTGCGACCGACAAATACGAAGCGGTACGCGGAAAGGTTGCGCGGTTTATCAATGCCGCCTCCGAAGACGAGATCATCTTTAACTCCGGCACCACCGAGGCGATTAACATGGTCTCTTACAGCTGGGCCATGCCGCGTATGGAAGCGGGCGACGAGATCATCCTGAGTGTGATGGAGCACCACGCGAACATCGTGCCGTGGCATTTCCTGCGTGAGCGGATGGGCGTTGTGATCAAGTGGGTCGATGTGGATGCGACAGGCGCCCTCGATCCTCAAGCGGTAATTGACGCGATAACACCGCGCACCAAACTGATCGCTGTAACCCATATGTCCAACGTGCTTGGCACTGTTGTTGATGTGAAATCAATCACGACTGCGGCCCATGCAAAAGGGGTTGCCGTGCTGGTTGATGGCTCCCAGTCCGCTGTGCACATGCCTGTGGATGTGCAAGACATCGGGTGTGATTTCTACTGCCTGACGGGACATAAGCTTTACGGTCCGTCTGGGTCAGGCGCTATTTATGTCAAAGCATCCCGCATGGACGAGATGCAGCCCTTTATCGGGGGCGGTGATATGATCCGCGAAGTGACCAAGGACGGTGTGATCTACAACGATGCACCGATGAAATTCGAAGCTGGCACACCCGGTATTGTACAGACAATCGGTCTTGGCGTTGCGCTCGACTATATGACAGACGTGGGGCTGGCCAATATTGCAGCGCATGAAGCGTCTCTGCGCGACTACACCATCGCAAAGCTTGCAGGTCTGAACTGGATTCAGGTCCAAGGCACCACGCCGACCAAGGGTGCAATTTTCAGCTTTACGATGGACGGGGCAGCGCATGCCCACGACATCTCGACGATCCTCGACAAAAAAGGGGTCGCGGTACGGGCAGGTCAGCACTGTTGCGGGCCATTGATGAACCACCTTGAGCTGAACGCGACGTGCCGTGCTTCCTTTGCCATGTACAACACCACCGACGAGGTCGACACGTTGATTGACGCCCTTGAACTCGCCCATGATCTTTTCGCCTGATGCGGCTGGTTTTTGAATTGCAGGGGCAGGGGTAGCAGACTATACCGCCCATGAGCGGTCCCATAGCTCAGCTGGATAGAGTGCTCGCCTCCGAAGCGAGAGGTCGCTGGTTCGAATCCAGCTGGGACCACCATTTTCGTTAAATTTTTTACGATATGCGTTTGTTGGGGTATTCTCTTGAACCCGCGAAAAACGCTCAATGTCTGCTTCGAGCCCAAAGTGTCTGTTAGTGGGCAACCCTAACTGTCGCGTTCATTGCGGGATATCGGACAGGGGGCGCTCAAGCAATCCACAACGATCCTGCATGGCACATACGAGAAGCAGACAAATATGGGTAAAGGCCTGTTCGATGATTTTGTACTGCTCTGGATCGTCAATATTTTCTGTTCCACCAAGGACTAGCCTCACCTTCACACCGCCTCCTTCTTGAGGAGTATGGCTTTCGACCTGTTGAAGCACCCTCTCCATGTGGAACCCTGAGAAGTGGATGGCTCCGGAACTGATTTGATACACATCCTTAATCCACGGTGCGAGTGTTTCAATTTGCGAGATAAGCCAAGCGTCGCTGGCCTTTTGGTTTTGGTTGCGCAGTTTCATCTGCCTTATTTGGACGCCGTCAAAAACCTGCTTGGCAAAGCTTTCAGCGCCCATGCCATCAGTCTCGTCAGCCCAGAAAAGGGCATAAAACCTAGCTACGGTGTCTAAGTTGAGTCTTAAAATGGTCGCTGCCATCTGTTCATTTCCCACCTCAACCGACTGCCTGAATGCAACCATGAGGGAGAGTGTCCTGCGGATGGCCGCAAATATGTAAATCTTCTCAAATTCCAGACTGTCTGGAAGCTCTACCGCAGCTATAGCGCAATTATTCAGATCGTTGTGCACACGATCTAGCAGTGGGTGATTACCGATCATAACTGAAGGCGATTTGTCGTAACTCATTGCTTATTGCTCGTCCCATTCATTTACGGCTCGTCGCCAAAAACTCTAAGCGCTGTCACTAGCACTTATTTGCTTCGTTATTAAAGAACGGTAGCAAAGTCCGCAAAGCGGACGAACGAATTATGCTGATATCTTCAAATAAAAACCCCTGAAAGAGCAAGGCTTTCAAGGGTTTCTTTAGTTAAAATACACGGCGAATGGTATTACCCACGGCGACGGCCACCGACGCGGCCTGCACGGCCACGGCCTTCTTGGCCTGCTTTTGGGGCTACTTTGTTGAACTTGATCCAGTCGCCGCCATGTGGGTCGCGGTCAAAGAGGAAGTTAGCCGCACGAATGGCCTCCATTTCCTTGCCCGGCTTTGCCAAGGTCGATCCCATGCCAAAGAGATTCACAAATACTTCGTCGTCCATCCCTTCAGGCAGGACCAGACCAAGGGCGGCAAGCTCTTCTTTCTTGGCTGCAATCTTGGCTGCATTGATCGGCAAGGCGACAGGGTTCATAATCGCGGAGGTCATGCCAGCGCCCATGGCCATTGGCAGAAACGCGTTGTTGATGCCGTGACGGTTCGGCAGGCCAAAGCTGATGTTGGACGCACCGCAAGTCGTGTTCACACCCAGCTCCTCACGCAGGCGGCGGACAAGTGTGAACACCTGATGGCCAGCAGTTGCCATGGCACCAATCGGCATAACTAGTGGATCAACCACGATGTCATGGGCAGGAATGCCAAAATCAGCCGCACGCTCGACGATCTTTTTGGCTACAGCGAAACGCACATCGGGGTCTTCGGAAATGCCCGTATCATCGTTGGAAATCGCGACGACTGGCACGTTGTATTTTTTGACCAGCGGCAGGACCAACTCAAGACGATCTTCTTCGCCTGTAACCGAGTTCAGCAAAGGGCGACCTTCGCAAGCGGCCAAACCATTCTCAAGCGCGCCAGGGACCGAACTGTCGATACAAATCGGGCAATCCGTTACGGCCTGCACGCGGGCGATCATTTCCGGCATCAACATCGGCTCGACAAAGTTGTTGTCGGCATAACGCGGATCTTCGGCCATTTTGTTGGAGAAGACGGCGCCCGAATTCACGTCGAGGATATTCGCGCCTGCTGCAACTTGTGCAATGGCGTCTGCTTCAACGCGGGAGAAATCGCCGCGCTCAAGCTCTTCTGCCAGAATTTTGCGGCCCGTTGGGTTGATCCGCTCTCCGATGACGCAGAAGGGCTGGTCAAAGCCGATGATGGCGGTTTTCGTTTTGGATTCGACGATTGTACGGGTCATGTATGGTCCTTCAGGAGGCGGTGGCAGGGACAGCGGAAGCGCCGCCATGTGTTTGCGCCCATGTGGCGTTTGTCTTGATCCCGCCCAGCGGGAAGAAGTGAACATGGGAGATGTTGAAGTCGGGGTTGGCAGCTTTATGCGCGGCAAGCTCGGTCACGATCTCGTTCGGCTCATAAGGCAGCAG
>JBALTK010000102.1:0-13490 GCA_036964385.1 Sulfitobacter sp.
AGGGATGACGGAGATATACAGGCCCGAGACGCGGAACCGCATCTTGAGGGGCAGGCCATGAATCCAGTTATGTTTTTTACGCTTGGGCGCTTTGCCCTTCTTCACGTTACGAATAGCGTTCAGGCTTTCGAAAAACATCAACCCGCCGATGACGCCGAGGAAGACCACGTAGCATAGCTTGACCAGTAGATCGACTTGGCCTTGCGCTTTGAGGATGTTGAAGACGTAGACACCCAGTCCCGCACCGACCAGGCCGCCAATGAGCAGCACGGTGCCCATCCTGAGGTCCACCGTCTTTCGTTTGAAGTGCGCAAGCACGCCGGAGAAGGAAGACGCTACAATCTGGTTTGCTTCTGTCGCGACGGCCACCGCAGGGGGGATGCCGATAAAGAACAGAAGTGGCGTCATCAGGAAACCGCCACCGACGCCAAACATGCCTGATAAAATACCCACAATTCCACCCAGACCCAAAAGAAGGAAGGCATTAACCGATACTTCGGCTATGGGCAGATAAATTTGCATGAGTTTCCTTAGGCACTGTGGCCCCTGAAATCAATGATCTACTGGGGAGGACTTATGGTTTCAGAGTATCTGGACTTATCTCTCTTTGACATAGGGTTCTCCTCCGGCGCGGGGCGGAATGGCCTTTCCGACAAAGCCCGCGAGTATGATGACGGTCATCACGTAGGGAAGAGCGGCAAGTAACTGGCCCTGCACCTTCATCCCGATGAGGGATTCGATTACATCGGGACGGGTTTCCAGCGCGCCGAAAAGGCCGAACAGGAGTGTTGCGTAAAGCGCGTGCCATGGCCGCCATTTAGCGAAGATCAGCGCGGCAAGTGCGATAAAGCCACGCCCCGCTGCCATGTCTTTGACAAAACCTGCTTGGAGAGCGGTACTAAGATAGGCACCTGCAATGCCGCAAAGAATACCGCAAATCCCCACGGCGGCAAAACGCAAGCCCACGACAGAGACACCCGCCGTATCGACCGCCGCTGGATTTTCTCCAACAGCGCGCAGGCGCAACCCGAACCGCGTCCGAAACAGCAACCACCATGTGAAAGGCACAGCGGCAAAAGCAACGTAGACGAGGATCGAGTGGCCCGAGATCAGCTCGTAATAAAGCGGTCCGAGGATTGGCACGCCTTGCAGCGCTTCGGCAAAGGGGAGGGTGATCGGCTCAAAACGGCCATTCCCGATAAGGGACGGGGTGCGGCCCCCTTGTTTGAACCATGCTTGGGCAATCAGAACGGTGAGGCCAGCGGCGAGGAAGTTGATTGCGACCCCCGAGATAAGCTGGTTCCCGCGAAAGGTGATGGAGGCGATGCCGTGGATCGCGCTCAGCACCAGTGACGCGCCGATGCCAGCCATAAGGCCGATCCAGACATTGCCTGTGATCGCCGCAATAGCGGCGGAGAAAAACGCAGCGGCCAGCATCTTGCCCTCAAGGCCGATGTCGAAAATGCCCGCACGCTCCGAGTAAAGGCCTGCAAGACACGCCAACAACAGCGGCGTGGCAAGGCGTACGGTGGAATCCATAAGCTGAAGAAAAGTAAGATACATATCCATGGCTTAAACCTCCTTACGATTGCGCAGGGCGAGAAATAGACGCTCGAGCGGCATGCGCACCATATTATCGAGCGCGCCTGTGAAGAGGATCACCAATGCTTGGATAACAACGATGAGTTCGCGGGGGATGGAGGTCCAAAGCGCAAGCTCGGCACCACCTTGATAAAGGAACCCGAAGAGGATCGCGGCGATGAACACGCCAAAGGGATGCGAGCGGCCCATTAGCGCCACGGCGATGCCGATGAAGCCCGCCCCTTCAACAGAGTTTAGGACCAGACGCTCGGCCTCGCCCATGACATTGTTGATCGCCATCATACCAGCCAGCGCACCCGAGATCATCATCGTTACCATGATAATTTTGAAGGGCGGCATACCTGCGTATTTCGCAGCGGATTCAGAGTTGCCGAAGCTGCGGATTTCATAGCCCAGACGCGTGCGCCAGATGAGAAACCACAAGAAAACACAAGCAGCGACGGCGACCAGAAGCGAGACATTGGCAGGCGCTGATTTGGAGAAGGCGATGCCGAAAGGCGCTAAAAGTTCATGCAACGTAGGCAAGTGGACCGCCTCGGAGAAACGTGCTGTCGCGGGGTCCATCGACCCTTTGGGGCGCAGCACATTGACCAGCACATAGTTAAGCAACGAGGCCGCGATAAAGTTGAACATGATCGTGGTGATCACAATATGGCTGCCGCGTCTCGCCTGAAGGTAGGCAGGGATAGCAGCCCATGCTGCGCCGAACAGTCCCGCAGCAAGAGCCGCACCGATCAAGGCAAGCGACCAATGGGGCCACGGGATATAGAGGCAGGCGAGGGCAACACCAAGCCCGCCCAAAGCAGCCTGACCTTCACCGCCAATGTTGAACAGGCGCGCGTGAAAGGCGATGGCAACGGCCAGCCCTGTGAACATAAAGTTTGTCGCGTAGTAGAGCGTGTATCCCCAGCCATAGCTGGACCCGAGCGCACCTGTGACCATCAACTTAACAGCAGCTACAGGGTCTTCGCCGATGGCGAGGATCACCAGCGCCGAAAGAATCGCAGCGAGCAGCAGCGAGATGAGCGGCACGAGGATCACCTCGGCCCATTTTGGCATCACATCCATCTATTTCGTCTCCCCTTCGCCTACATGGGCGAGGTTTTCTTGTATTTCCGCGATGCTGTGCGGTGTTTCAGTATCGGTGATCCCGGCCATCAGCAGGCCCAGTTCTTTCTCGTCTGTTTCTGACGGGAGGCGTTCGCCCATGATGTGCCCGTCAAACATAACTGCGATGCGATCGCTGAGCGCCATGATTTCGTCCAGCTCTACGCTGACCAACAGCACGGCTTTTCCCTTGTCGCGCAGTGCGACGATTTGTTGGTGGATAAATTCAATAGCACCGATGTCCACGCCGCGGGTGGGTTGCCCGATGAGCAGCAGGTCTGGGTTCCGCTCTATCTCGCGCGCCAACACGATCTTTTGCTGGTTGCCGCCTGAGAAGTTCTTGGCGCTGAGTTTCGGATCGGGCGGGCGCACGTCAAAGCGCTCCATCTTGCCCTCGGTGTCTTCGCGGATTGCGGCATTGTTCATGAGGATGCCAGAGCGGTAGTCGGGGTCGTTGTGGTAGCCGAAGGCTACATTCTCCCACGCGGAAAACTCCATGATCAACCCTTCGCGCTGGCGGTCTTCGGGCACATGTGCGATGCCCCGCGCGCGGCGCGATTGTCCGTCAGAGTGTTTGCCCGTGAGATCCAGTTCCTGACCGTTTACCGTAATGCTTCCAGTGCCGTCCGCATAGCCGCCCAGCACTTCAAGCAATTCGGATTGGCCGTTTCCTGCGACCCCTGCGATCCCAAGCACTTCACCAGCGCGCACTTGCAAGCTGATACCCTTGAGGCGCTCAACGTCCTTGTCGTCGCGCACGCGCAAGTCTTTGACATCAAGTATGACTTCGCCAGGTTGTGCAGGGGTTTTATCTACGCGCAACAATACCTTACGACCGACCATCAGTTCTGCCAGTTCGGCGGGGGAGGTCTCGGATGTTTTGACAGTTGCGGTCATCTCACCGCGCCGCATGACGCTGACGGTGTCGGTCGTGTCCATGATCTCCCGCAGTTTGTGGGTGATAAGAATAATGGTTTTTCCCTCGGCGCGCAGGCGATCAAGGATGCGGAAAAGCTGGTCGGCCTCGGCAGGGGTGAGCACGCCTGTAGGCTCGTCCAGAATAAGGATGTCGGCCTGACGGTAGAGTGCTTTGAGGATCTCCACACGTTGCTGCATGCCAACGCCGATATCTTGGATCAGCGCGTCAGGCTCTACATGCAAGCCATAGTCATCGGCGAGTTCAATTAACGTGCGTCGCGCTTTGGCGATGGAGGGTTTGAGCCAGCGTCCATCTTCCGCGCCAAGAATGATATTCTCGAGTACGGTGAAATTCTCGACTAGTTTGAAATGCTGGAACACCATGCCAATGCCTGCGGCAATCGCCGCCTGACTGTCGGTGATGTTCGCTTTTTTGCCACCCACAAAAATTTCGCCCTTATCCGCTTTGTAAAAGCCATAGAGGATCGACATGAGCGTGGATTTCCCCGCGCCGTTCTCGCCGATGATGCCGTGGATCGTGCCCGGCATAACGCGAATCGAGATGTCTTTGTTCGCTTGCACGGGGCCAAAGGACTTTGAAATTCCTTTGAGTTCGATGGCGGGAGCAGTTGTCATGGGATGCGTCCTTCACACCTGTGCGCAGCAGTGGCCGGCAACAGGGAGTCGTAATAGAGTAGGGCCGCGCTGAATTGTCAACGCGGCCCCGATAGGTGTCTTGCTCCGCTTAGAAGTCGAGTGCGGGGCAGCTATCGTTGTCGTAGTAGGAGGCAACACTCAGATCGCCTGCGATGATTTGCTCGCGTGCCGCGTCTACGGCTGCTTTCATTTCGGCGCTGATCAGTGATGCGTTGTTATCATCCAGTGCATAACCAACACCGTCTTCGGCGAGGCCCAGTGTGAATACGCCTGTTTCAACGTCTGTACCTGCTTTGAGCGCGTCATAGACAGCCACATCCACACGCTTGAGCATGGACGTCAAAACTTTGCCCGGGTGCAGGTGGTTTTGGTTGCTGTCCACACCGATGGCCAGAATGTCTTGGTCTGCTGCTGTTTGCAGAACACCAACACCTGTGCCGCCCGCTGCGGCAAAGATAACATCCGCACCTTGGGAGATTTGGGCATTGGTAAGCTCGGAGCCTTTTACCGGATCATTCCAAGCCGCAGGTGTTGTGCCTGTCATGTTGGCAATGATTTTTACGTCTGGATTCGCCGCTTTTGCACCTTGGGCATAGCCGCAGCCGAAGTGACGGATCAGCGGGATGTCCATACCGCCAATAAAGCCGACAGTGCCGGATTCAGATTTCATCGCAGCAAGCATACCGACGAGGAAGGAACCTTCATGCTCGGCAAAGCCGATCTGGCGGATGTTCGCAGCTTCGAGCCATGTGACGTCGATCGCGACAAATTTTGTGTCAGGATAGTCAGGTGCAACAGCGGTGAGCGGATCGGCCATGGCAAAGCCCATGGTGATGATCGGGTTCATGCCTGCGTCTGCAAAGCGGCGCAACGCCTGCTCGCGCTGTGCTTCTGACTGAAGCTCGATCTCGCGGTATGTGCCGCCTGTCTCGTCTACCCATTTTTGCGCGCCGTTATAGGCCGCCTCGTTGAATGATTTGTCGAATTTTCCGCCCAGATCGAAGATCAGCGCAGGTTCGGCCAATGCGGCACCAGCAGTAAGAGCAGTGGCGGCAACAGCGCCGAGGAATTTGGTCATGAGGGTCATAGTTCTCTCCCAGTTTTTTATGTTTTGGGGCGGATGCATTAGCAGCCATGCCCAGTACCGCGCGAGCGCGCGGCGCTGGGTCAAATACTCAGTGCGCAGGCGGGTGGGGTCAACCTGATTCGGGTGAATAGCTCCGGTACGGGGTTGTTTAACCTTGCGTAAACGCCCGTGTCATAAGCACAGCGTCCACTGCGGCCCCGCTTGTGCGTGCATAGTATGCTTTGCGCAGACCTGATTGTGCGAATCCGTGTTTGGCGTAAAGGGCCAGCGCGCCGTGATTATCAGCGGCAACTTCTAAAAACGCGGTCTCGGCGTTGGTTTTGATTGCTGTGAGCCATTGCGTGAGGATATCGGACGCAATGCCCCGCCGTTGGTAGGTAGGGGATACCGCAAGGGTCAGTAACTCTGATTCGCCAGCAAGCGTGCGTGTCAGGGCAAAACCACCCTGCGCGGTGAACGCAGCAGTGTAGGGTTGGGCCAAAAGCGCTGTGAATTCATTCGCGCTCCATCCACGGTCATGTACGAACGCAGCTTCATGAATCGTGGCCAACTCGGAAGGTGTCATGGGATAATTTGCGGTGGCTTGTCGCGCGCGGGGGCCGCATCGGCGGGACGCAGATAGAGCGGCGCTGGAGGGTGGTTGTCTTCGGATAGTTTGCTGGCAGCGATACGTGCAATTGCTTCGGCAACGGAATACTGTGGCTGCGCGCCGAAAGCGCCGATGATGGGGATGTCTGTAGGTAAATCGCTAAACAGGCTCAACTCAGGTTCTGCGAAATATTCTGCCTCGAACCCTTGGGCAAATACCATATCGCGCCGCGCATCGACCGTGCACAGACATGGCCCGTCTGTTCCAAGCTTCAACGCTTCAAAAGCGGTCACTCCGATGGCGGGAATGCCTAACCCCAAAGCAAGGCCGCGTGCGGCAGAGACCGCAATGCGGATACCCGTGAAATTACCAGGACCAACACCGACACCAATCGCAGACAGCTGATCCATCCGCGTTTCTGTCTGGACAAGAAGTTCTTGGGCGAGGGTGAGGATGCGCTCGGCCTGACCTTTAGCCATAGACTCAACCGCGCTTGCGATAACCTCATCGCCATGCAAAACGGCCACCGCACAATGTGCAGAGGCCGTGTCGAATGCGAGTATGATCGGTTTATTCACCGTGCCGCTCTTAGGCGACGGGGCGTACTTCGGTCACTTCGGGAATGTAGTGACGCAACAGATTCTCAATCCCCATCTTCAACGTCATCGTGGAGGAGGGGCAGCCTGCGCAGGCGCCTTGCATGTGAAGATACACAACGCCGCGATCAAAGCCGTGGAAGGTAATGTCGCCACCATCTTGGGCGACTGCTGGGCGCACGCGGCTGTCGAGCAATTCTTTGATCTGACCCACAATCGCGCCGTCTTCGCCAGTATGCTCGGCGTGGCCTGATGTTGCTTTGTGGTCCGCGCCCATGACCGGCTGGCCGGATTGGAAATGCTCCATGATCGCGCCCAGAAGGCTAGGCTTGAGGTGGTCCCATTCCATCTCGTCGGATTTGGTCACTGTCACGAAATCAATGCCAAAGAACACGCCTGTCACACCATCAACCGCAAACAAGCGCGTGGCCAGCGGGGAGGTGGTGGCTGTGTCAGCCGTCGGGAAATCCGCAGTCCCCATGTCCAGCACGTTCTGGCCGGGAAGGAACTTGAGCGTGGCGGGGTTCGGGGTGGATTCTGTTTGGATAAACATCGTGCAATATCTCCATCGGGGTTACCCAAGATATGCTGACGCGATGCGTGAATGTCAAGGGATTGGAATCATTCTAAACTGGGAGCGTCGTCAGGTGATCGCCTCAAGTTGCTCTTTGGTCAGGTCACCCGGAACAATAGTGATCGGCACAGGTAGGGTGCCTGAATTCCGGCTGAGCTGTGTAACAAGCGGGCCAGGCCCTTTGCCGTCGGTTCCAGCACCGAGCACAAGTACGCCAATCTCGTTGTCGTCTTTGATTTGTGCCATGATTTCGTCCACGGCCTGACCTTCACGAATAACTAGTTCGGGATCGACCCCTTGGCGGTCGCGCATCCACTTTGCAAAAACCTCAAAGTGGACTTCGATCCGCTCGCGAGCTTCTTCGCGCATGATGTCGCCCACACCGATCCAGTGGTTGAACTCTTCAGGCGGAATAACCGCGAGGACTTCGACACCGCCCCCTGTTTTAGATGCACGCATCGCGGCAAAGCGCATGGCACTCAGGCATTCGCGGCTGTCATCAAGGACCACAAGAAACTTGCGCATGATATTCTCCCTACATCGGTCGCAATCATGGCGCGGGCGGGCGCTTCATGCAATTGGCTTTTGTGCAGCCGCTCGGGTGACGTCAGTGCACCGGCACAATCCGCGACTGAAACCGCTCATCGGGCCTTATACTCAGGCCTTTTGCGAAGCGGCCCAGTCCCAATACATCTCGCGCACGCGTTGGGTAACCGGATTGTTGTTTCCGCCAACGCCAAAAATGGTGTCATCAAATGCGCTGATCGGTGTGTCTTTCATCATGTTCCCAGACAAGAATACCTCGTCTGCGGCATGGAAGTCGTCAAAGCTCAGAACGCTTTCGTGTACGCGAAGCCCGTCCGCACGCATGTTCTCCATGTGCCGTGCGCGCGTAATGCCTGCAAGGAAAGTCCCGTTCGGGACTGGGGTGAAAATCTCTCCGTCTTTGACCATAAAGACATTGGCGGAGGCGCTTTCTGCTACGTTTCCAATGGCATCTGCGACTAGCGCATTGTTGAACCCTTTGCTGCGGGCCTCTGCCATCATGCGCGCATTGTTGGGATAAAGGCACCCTGCCTTAGCGTTCACAACGTTGTCTTCCAGCACAGGTCGGCGAAAGCGGGTGCGGGTCAGTGTCGCTGATGCTTCGGGCGGGGCCATGGGGATTTGTTCAAGCGAGATGGCAAAGCCTGTCGCGCCCTCAAGCGGGACAATGCCCAACTCATCCCCAGCAAGGGCCCAATACATCGGGCGGATATAGACAGCCACGTCGTGTGAATAGGCGGTTAGACCTTCACGCACGATCGCCACCATATCTTTGGTACTCACAGTTGGGGTGATCATCAGCGCGCGCGCCGAACGGTTGATACGTGCGCAATGCGCCTCAAGGTCCGGCGCCAAACCGTCAAAGAGGCGGGCTCCGTCAAAAACGGTTGTCCCTAGCCATGCACCGTGATCGGCTGCTTTCATGACGCTCAGGTCGCCATTGTGCCATGTGCCTTCAAAATAGGTGCGGATGTTCGTGCCAGTGGCCATGAATTTTGTCCTGTGGATGAGGCGCGCTCAGGGCGCGCTGTGGTAAATGCCTTCTGGCAGGTTGAGAGCGGCCGCAAGATCGCGCAACTGGTTCGGCGATAACGTAATCTTGCGAATACTATCTGTTTCCGCATCCCATTGCTCGACCGTAATGTAGGTGCCGAATGCGTTAAGTGTCACGTCTTCACGCAGCGGTGTAGCCCCCTCGTCGACGAGGGTGATCACAGTGGCGTCAAATTCATGCTCTATGGTAAACATATGCTAACACTACCGCATCAAAACACAGGTGCAAGCGTCGCAAGGTGCGATGTGATGGCGCAACTACGCGCAAAGCCTGTGATGATACGCGATCAGGCTGGCCCTGCCTGATCATCGTGTTAGAATGGAAAAGGTAAATGCTGGTTTATAAGGATACGCCCCGATGATTATGCGCGCACTGATGGCTTTGGGCCTGATTGCAGGGCTATCAGCCTGCGAGGTGGTGCCAGTTGGCACATCCGGCCCGACACCGGCAACAACTCCGTCCCAGCCACTGCCCTCCTCGGCGCGGACCAGCGCGCGCAGTTTTGTACAGGTGGTCAATACATTGGAGCCTGTCGCAGAACGGGAGTGTCGCGCGCGTACGCAAAACGTGAATTGTGATTTCAATATCGTGGTGGATGACCGCCCTGACCAACCTGCCAATGCCTATCAAACGCTGGACCGTCAGGGGCGCCCGATCATCGCCTTTACGCTGGCGCTGATTGCTGATGCGCGGAACGAAGATGAGTTGGCCTTTGTCATGGGGCACGAGGCCGCACACCACATCGCAGGGCACATTGCCCGCCAGCAGCAAAACGCGGTGGCAGGTGCGGTGATTTTTGCAGGCCTTGCGACTCTTAGCGGCGGAGATGCGAACGCGGTACGCTCTGCTCAGGAATTGGGTGCGCAGGTGGGCGCGCGTAGCTATTCAAAGGACTTCGAGCTTGAGGCCGATGCCCTCGGCACGGTGATTACCAAAAAGGCGGGTTATAACCCGCTGCGTGGTGCTGCGTTCTTCACCCGTATTCCTGATCCGGGTGACAAGTTTTTGGGGACCCACCCACCCAACGCATCGCGTATCGAGGTTGTGCGGAAGACTGCTGCAGGCATCTGATCCTCCGCTGTCTTATGCGCGCCGAAGGTGAAGCATGATCCCGGTCAGTGACATGGAAATCCAGAAGATTTGAATCATTGCCGATGCGAGGTTGAAACTCGACGATAGGCCGATGAGAACACAGCTTGCAGCGGTGAGGTTCATTGCGAAATAGAGCAGTGACGGGCTTCTGATTACGCGGAATGTGAGCAGGCTGTACGTGAGAACGTAGAGACCGAAGCCCGCGATGCCTATTAGCTCGGCCAAAGCCGTTGTATGGTCGAAATGCTCCATGGGTTTGTGATCCCGATGTAAATTGGTTGTCTTTGAAATGATTGTGAAAATGCGTAACTCTGCAACATTGCCAAGCAATAATACCTTGGCATGCATCATGGGTACGCCACGCCGTTCGCGCGGCCAAGTCTGGTATTCCTGACTATGCGTAGGCTTGGGGTTATTCTGACGGATCGTGGTAGCAAATATGCCGTTTCAGGATGCCCTGTCAGCAGTCGCGCAGAAATTGACGCGGCGCTAAAGCTTCTCAAACGCGAAAAGTCCTATGCCAAGGCGACGCATAACACATGGGGTGCGGTGTTGGCGGAGGATGGCCCGATCAAGGCTGATGATGGCGAAAGTGGCGCCGGCATGGTTATTCTGCGCATGCTTGAGCGGGATGAGGTTGTAAATCATCTGGTTGTGGTGACGCGCTGGTATGGCGGCAAACATCTGGGCGGGGACCGCTTTCGCCATGTGCAGACCTGTGTGCGCGACTACCTTGAAGATATCTCAAAAACTTAGGATTGGCGCCGCTGCCTTATGAGGTGCCAGCGATAGATCAGCGGCGCGAGGGCATAGTCATACCCCCAACATGCAATCCGATGGACAACAGGCAAGTTAATCAGCTTCGCGAGCCAGCGCATCTGCGGGATTTCGCGCCATAGGACGATGAAGGCAGGAATACCCGCCGTGATCTCGCCGTCCTTGCGTACATGCAAACGTCGCGCTGCTTGATCGGGTGTGATGCCCCATGCGTCCAGCTTTGACAGATCGTTGAGGTCGTCATAGCGTATCGGCAAAGCTTGCGCGTCACTGAGCCGAGCGTAGTGGTCGACCTCGCGGCTACACACGGGGCATTCGCCGTT
This sequence comes from Sulfitobacter sp., assembly GCA_036964385.1. Taxonomy (GTDB): domain Bacteria; phylum Pseudomonadota; class Alphaproteobacteria; order Rhodobacterales; family Rhodobacteraceae; genus Sulfitobacter. Next base: position 10,923 of record JBALTK010000102.1, read on the forward strand.
ATACAGGACTTCGGTTTTCTCTATCATATCCAACAGGTAGTGGCGATTGACGGCATCGCCACCCCTATCGAGGCTTATTTCCGTCAATCCACCGCGACATGAGGCCACGGTCACGGAAGCACTCTGGCGGGACCTGTGTCCGCTTCAACCGCGCAATCCGCTCGGCAAAGCCGACCTGCTTGGATGACGGATAGTCGTTGAAAGCACTTGGCGCGGGTTTATGGGCGTCGATCCATTTCGACAGCCGCGTGCGGTCTTGGGTAATGCCAGCGGGCAACTTCGACTTGGTCTTTTCCGCGAGGGACAGCGCATAGTCGATCTGCTTTTGCGTGGCAGGCGTGGGTTTGGTCAGCGGCAGCTCCGTTTGAGTGGCAGGCCGAGCGGGGTCAAAGAGATCAGTAAACGTAGTTTGATACGACATGGGATACTCCCTGTTCTTGTTCTGATCACAATATAGAACGTAGGGGGAACATTGCAAGGGGGTGAATTTTAATTTTCGAAACTTGGCGCATATATGCCATCAGGGAGTGCCGTTGGCACAATATGTAGTGTATTTTGTTAAGTTTTCTTCATACGTCGGATTGTGGAATAATACCTGTCATTGCTGGCATGTTGCGACGTCTTTGAGCAATCTGCGAAAGGGCCAGCAGCAGACAGAATACATCACGATCCGTTGTTTTTGTGAGCTTCCACCAAGAGCAGTCTGACGGTCTCGTCTTTGAGCGCAACGATATCAGGCATCTCGAATATCTCTGCCCTTCTTCTGACCGGTAGAACTTAGCAGAGGCGGAGAGCTCTTCTGCTGGAAGCACGTTCTGGAATACTCTATTAGTTGCTTCTACGGCAAGTGTTCGCAACGCAACTATTGCATCGCGCATGTACTCATACACAAAGCGATTTCGACTAATGATTGTCGCTCCAAGGCTCCCCATTCGGGTCTCACCTCTTTCGCGATATTCAGTCCCACCTAATCTAATTTTTCAGCGTGGTTGACGAACTTCAAATGCTGCTCAGCAATATAAGTTGCGTCGTCCGCAGGACTAGCCGAGCAAAGAGTTGGGGCGATACGCTGAACGCTTAGGACAAGAAGTTTTTTTAATTTTCCAGAATCTGCAGGAAATCTGAGGCAAATTTACGGCTTAAGGTGGGCTGTTTTTGGCCCAGTTTTCAAAATAAGGACTTGCGAACGAAATTCCGGATCACTGCGAGAGCGCGAAAGCCAGCACCTGAAGTTGGCAAGTCCAATTACCCCTCAAACAACCCGCCCCCACAGATCATACTCGCCCGCTTCCTCAACCTCGACCGTCACGATATCGCCGACGGTCAGCTTCTCGTGGCCTTCGTCGATAAACAGATTTCCGTCGATCTCTGGCGCGTCTGCTTTGGTGCGGCAGGTGGCTGCGTCTTCGTCTATTTCGTCGATGATGACATCCATGCGTTTGCCTACTTTGGCTTGCAGTTTGGCCTCGGAGATAGCCTGTGCCTTTTCCATAAAGCGGTTCCAGCGGTCTTGTTTGACCTCTGCGTCCACATGGTCGGGCAGGGCGTTGGAACGCGCGCCAGCGACGTTTTCATATTGGAAGCAACCAACGCGGTCGAGTTGCGCTTCGTCCATCCAATCCAGCAGAGTTTGGAATTCGGCCTCAGTCTCACCAGGGTAGCCGACGATAAAGGTCGAGCGCAGGGTGATGTCAGGACAGACGTCACGCCATGCGGCGATTTCGTCGAGGGTTTTGGAAGCCGCTGCAGGGCGGGCCATGCGTTTGAGGACGTCCGCGTGTGCGTGCTGAAACGGGATATCGAGGTAGGGCAGGATCAGACCATCGGCCATCAGTGGGATCAACTTGCGTACATGGGGGTAGGGGTAGACGTAGTGCAGGCGGATCCATGCACCAAGCGACCCCAGATCACGCGCAAGGTCGGTGATATGGGCGCGATGGCCGCGATCTTCGGCGTGTTTGATGTCCACGCCATAAGCAGATGTGTCTTGGGAGATGACCAGCAATTCTTTGACGCCGCTCTCGACCAGTTTTTCAGCCTCGCGGATGATCGCATGGGCGGGGCGGGATTGCAGCTTCCCGCGCATGTCTGGGATAATGCAGAACTTGCACTTGTGGTTGCAGCCTTCGGAGATTTTCAAATAGCTGAAGTGGCGTGGTGTGAGCGAGACACCAGACGCTGGCAGCAGGTCGATAAACGGATCGGGGGAGGGTGGCACGGCGAGGTGTACCGCGTCCAAGACCTGTTCGTACTGGTGCGGACCTGTCACGGCGAGGATGCGGGGGTGATGTTCACGGATGTAATCAGGCTCGGCGCCCAAGCAGCCCGTCACAATCACACGGCCATTCTCGGTCAGCGCTTCACCGATGGCATCAAGGCTTTCGGCTTTGGCTGAGTCGAGGAAACCGCACGTGTTTACAATCACTGCATCCGCACCGGAATAATCGGGAGAGATGGCATAGCCTTCGGCGCGCAGGCGCGTGAGAATGCGCTCTGAATCCACCAAAGCTTTTGGACAGCCGAGGGAAACCATACCGATGGTCGGCTGGCCTGTACGCTTGGGTTCAT
>JBALTK010000103.1:0-13457 GCA_036964385.1 Sulfitobacter sp.
CGCGCGACTCAGGCATTGAGATCGTCAACGCGCTCGCTTCAATCAAAGACGAGACTGTCAAAACCCGGATCGTCACATTTATTGAAGATGTTTCAGGCGTTACTGTCGCACGCCAAGGCTGAACTCAGCCCATCAAAGCGCGCCGCACAAGGTTCAGCCCTGCAATGAGCAGGACAAACAATGTGGCGCGGCGAAACGTCTGCTGGTCGATACGGTCCATTACGGACATCCCGATCTGCACACCGATGAAGGCGGGCGGAATCATTGCTACCGAGAACGCAATGGTCTCTGCCCGCACCACGCCCGACGCCACATGCGCCACCAAAAGCGCAACCGCCCCAAGGCCGTAGATCACACCCTGCACACGCATCTGGTCCTGCTTGGGTGTATTAAGCGCAGTCAAATAGGCGACCGTTGGAGGCCCCCATATCCCTGATATACCGCCGAGCCCTCCAGCAATCCCACCTGCGACCACTTCTACGGCAGCGCTGCGCTTGCGTAGACTCAGCTGCACACCAGCCAGTTGCATTGCGGCAAAGAAGGTCACAGGCACGCCAATCACTGCCATCATAACATGATCGGGAAACACCCGAACGAGCTGTGCAGAACACAACAGCGCCACACAGCCCACTGCCAGAAACACCTTGAATTCCAATGTCGATTTAATGGCTGCCGGCAGCCCTTGGCGCATTGCTTGTTGTCCGTTAGTGATCACAGTTGGCAAAATCAGACCTGCAAGCGCCAGTTCGGCTGACATGAACGTGGTTAACCCCGATACAAAGACTAATGGCATCGCGAATCCCACCACGCCTTTAACAAATCCGGCCAACACAGCAATCATTGCAGCGATGATCAAAGCAGATGGTGATAAAAGTGGGAAAAGCGTATCCATAGCCCTACATACCAAACCAGTACGCGGGTGTAAGGCATTTCGTCGGCGAAACTTTCGTCCGAATTGTCGCAGCGAAACGTATCTTTGTTGCGCTGCACCTGCAAAGAGATTAAGTCGAGCGCTAAGTTTAAAAGGGATGATGATAGATGGCACATGATGGACAACTGAACGTGGAGGCACCCGTCCTCCTTGATGATCTCCTCGCGCTGACCGCAGCAGCTGTAGGCCCTGTCGATGCGCTTCTTGTCCGCGCGACTGATACTGTGCGCGAGCTGGTGACCGAAGAGGGCCGCGTGTCGAACGCCCTGGTTGAGCAGAACCAAACCGCGTCCCACGGCCTCGCATGGCTCGCCACATACGCCCAATCGCTGCGCCAGATGCAGTCATGGGCAGAGCGGATGCAAGCGGATGGAAAATTCGGAGAGACAGAAGCGCTCATCCACCAGATCGCCTTTGGCGAATACCTCTGGCAGATTTACGGCGGCATCCAGATGAACCAAGGCGAGATCGTTCGCCTACAGGACCTCGGCCTCAGCCAAGAAGACCAGCGCGGCCTGATGGAGCCAGCGATCCAAGCACTCACCCAAGGCGGCAACACACAGGCAGCGCGCAGCCGTCTGGTCGAGTTGATGCAAGAGCACGCCGCCAACGTCACTGTTGGCGCCTCCGGCCTTGACGACGAGCTTGAAATGATCCGCGAGCAATTCCGCCGCTATGCCGTAGAAAAGGTCGAACCTTTCGCACATGAATGGCACCTCAAGGATGAGCTTATCCCGATGGAGGTCATCAACGAACTGGCCGAAATGGGTGTCTTTGGCCTTACCATACCCGAGGAATACGGCGGCTTCGGCCTCTCCAAGGCATCCATGTGCGTTGTCTCCGAAGAACTCTCACGCGGCTACATTGGCGTTGGTTCACTGGCCACCCGCTCCGAAATCGCGGCAGAGCTGATCATCGCTGGTGGTAGTGAAGAGCAAAAGCAAAAATGGCTGCCCCGCCTCTCCTCTGCCGAGACCCTGCCAACGGCCGTGTTCACAGAGCCAAACACGGGTTCCGACCTCGGTAGCCTGCGCACCCGTGCCGTCAAAGACGAAAACGGCGACTACAAGATCACCGGCAACAAGACGTGGATCACCCACGCGGCGCGCACACAGATCATGACGCTACTGGCCCGCACTGATCCTGCGACAGACAACTACAAAGGCCTGTCCATGTTCTTGGCCGAGAAAACGCCAGGTGATGACGCCAACCCCTTCCCCACTGACGGCATGTCGGGCGGCGAGATCGAAGTTCTCGGTTACCGCGGCATGAAGGAATACGAACTGGCCTTCGACAACTTCCACGTCAAAGGTGAAAACCTGCTGGGTGGCGAAGAAGGCAAAGGCTTCAAACAGCTGATGGAGACCTTTGAGAGTGCGCGCATCCAGACTGCTGCCCGCGCCATTGGTGTCGCTCAATCCGCCATGGACATCTCCATGCAATATGCGATCGACCGCAAACAGTTCGGCAAATCCCTGATCGAATTCCCCCGCGTCTCGTCCAAGTTGGCGATGATGGCGGTAGAGATCATGATCGCACGTCAGCTCACGTACTTCTCCGCATTCGAGAAGGATGAGGGTCGCCGCTGTGACGTAGAAGCAGGCATGGCGAAACTCCTCGGGGCTCGCGTCGCATGGGCCGCAGCCGACAACGGCCTGCAAATCCATGGCGGCAACGGCTTTGCACTTGAGTACAAGATTTCGCGCGTTCTGTGTGACGCCCGCATCCTCAATATCTTTGAAGGTGCGGCTGAAATTCAGGCACAAGTTATCGCACGCCGTCTCTTGGGCTAAACTTTGCCGATACTGCGAAAGGCGCGCTCTTGCGGCGCGCCTTTCCGCCCTCTACCTCTTTCGGTATGAGCAACACACGCCTTTCTCCCGAAAAATGGATTACCGCTGGCTTTGACGCGTTAATTTCCGATGGTCCCGCAGCACTTGCAGCGGAACCGATGGCGCGCCGTCTGAACACAACCAAAGGGTCTTTCTACTGGCACTTCAAAGATGTACGCGCCTACCACGCAGCCCTTGTGCGCCACTGGCACGGGATCGCCTTGGCCGACGTAGTGTCTCGACTGGAAAGCGATGGAACACCCGACGCGCATTTGCGTAGCTTCGGCCACCACATCCTCGAAACAAAATCCGAGGCCGCCCTGCGGGTCTGGGCGCAAACGGATGCAACCGTCGCCGCCAGTATGGCCGAAGTCGATACAGAGCGCCTGACCTATCTACAACATTTGCTCAATCAGTTTGGCCTGCGAAATCCGGCCTTCGCCCAAGCGATCCTCGCCACACTCATCGGCCTGCCCGAGATAAAAGCACCGTCAGACCCTCGCGCCGCCTTCGACGCGCTCGTCGACACTATCTTGGCCTTGTCGTGAAGTGTCTCATCACCCTCGCCATCCTACTCGTTGCACTGACCGCGTGCCGCAAGGACGAGACCGTCCGCGCCTATGGCGGCGGAGACCGCACATGGACTCTCAAAATTCTGAACGATGCCCCCTTCCCTGCGACAGCGACCCTCACTTTTCCCAAGACGGGTGAGATCGCAGGCCAAGGTCCGTGCAACCGCTACTTCGGCGCGATGACCGTGCCGTATCCGTGGTTCGAAGCCGGTCCCATCGGAAGCACCCGGATGGCCTGTCCCGACCTTGAGGTAGAGACCGTTTTTCTCGAAGCGCTGCAAGCCGCAACCCTATCCGAAGTACTCGGTGATGTGATGATTCTGTCCAACACCGACGGGCTGGAAATGGTCTTTAACGCGACCGATTAAACGCTTCGACAAACCGCGCGCGCGCTTGCGGCAGGGGTTTGCCTCCGAGATCAGCAGCAAGATGTTCAGACAGGAAATATCCTGTGGTCCGGAATGCCTCCGCAACCTCTTCGTCAGGCGCTTCGCCAACTCCGCGCAAAACATCGGGCAGCGGCAACAACCGCTCCGCCCACTCCCCCGCGCCCGCCCGCGACACTGCACGTCCTGACTTGGGAGACACATAGGCCAACCCTTCGGTTGCCCCCGTCACCGCACAAACACTTATATCAAGGCCGTAACCCAGCTCTTCGAGCAAGCTCACCTCCCAACGCAAATACGCCAGCGGCCAAATCTCTCCCTGCCCTAGCAGGTCCAGCAATGCTTCGGTGCGTTGATATAGCGGCAGATGCACTTCACGTTCAGGCAAGCAAAAGCTGACCAACCCAGTCACCGCATTCAGCCCTGCCAGCGCTAGCCTGTCACCCATCGCAATCGCTGCACGGCTGCGTACAGGCTCAACCGTGAATGATCCTATATGATCCTCGAGCCGCGCACGCCAAGTCAGGTCCAACTGCGCACCCGGCTGCAATATGGGCGCAATCTTACGGCTGGTCCCGCCCCGTACGACGCCCGCATGCCGCCCTCGGCTGGGCGTGAAAACTTCGATAATGGCTGAGGTTTCCCCATGGCGGCGCGAGCTGAGCAATATCCCCTGATCGCGCCATTCCATTACGCCAAACCCTCTTGATCCAGCAAATGCCGTCCTGCGCGATCTTCGACTTCAATCACCCAGACATCGCGATCAAATCCACGTTGCTTGGCAATGGCTTCGTCCACATCACGCTCTGCGCCCTTGGACAGCTCGACCCAAACCCGCTCGCCGCTCATCAGATCGAAAGAGCGCTGAAACAGCACGGCATTCCCATCCAATGTCGCAAGCTTTACCAAAACAGCACCGCCCGTATCATCACCATGCGCCACGACAAATGCAGGGATATCGAACATACGAAGCCGCGCCAGATAGGCATCCACCCAGAACCGCGCCGTTAGACGTGCCAAAGCGCTACCCGCTTTTCTATTCTGCCAAAAAGCTCAATCCCGCAGAGGCAAAATGCGCGCCCGGTTGTCACTGGTTGCCGTCCTTGAACTCCAGCCCCATCTCGGAATACCGCTCGGATTCCTCCAGCCAGTTCGGCCGCACTTTAACTTGTAAAAACAGATGGATCTTGCGGCCCAGAAACTCTTCCATTTCCTTGCGGGCCTCTTTTCCCACAGCCTTGATCGTCTCGCCTTTATGGCCCAGCACGATACCTTTATGCCCGTCACGGATAACATAGATCAACTGGTCGATCTTGGCGGAACCGTCCTTACGCTCTTCCCAATTCTCCGTCTCAACCGTCATTTGGTAGGGCAGCTCTTGGTGCAGGCGCAGAGTCAGCTTTTCCCGTGTCATCTCAGCCGCAATCATCCGCATCGGCAGGTCGGCAATCTGATCTTCGGGGTACAACCAAGGGCTCAAAGGTACTTCGCCCGCCAGCCAAGTCTTGAGAACCTCAACGCCATGTCCGCGTTCTGCCGAGATCATGAAAGTTTCGATAAACGGATAGGCCTCGTTCAATTTTTGGCTAAGCCCGAGCAATACAGGGGCATCTACGCGGTCAATCTTGTTGATGGCCAGCGCCACACGGCCGCCCTCACCAATCTCGTTCAAACGGTCAAGGATACGCTGCACACCGGGCGTGATTCCACGGTTCGCTTCAACCAACAGGACCACGATATCCGCATCTGCGGCCCCGCCCCACGCGGCAGCAACCATGGCACGGTCGAGGCGGCGCTTCGGCTCAAACAAACCCGGCGTATCTACAAACACAATCTGACTTTGTCCCGCCATAGCCACGCCACGAATACGCGCACGGGTCGTCTGTACTTTATGCGTCACGATTGAGACCTTCGCCCCAACCATGCGGTTGAGCAGCGTGGACTTCCCCGCATTGGGCTCCCCGATGAGGGCCACAAATCCTGCGCGCGTTGGCAGTGCCGCAGTGTCGTCCTGCGCCTCATCACCAGCTGTGAGCTCTGAGGGTGTCGGTGTCTCGGTCATTTATCATGCTCCAGTTGCGCCAGCAGCGATGCTGCGGCGTCTTGTTCTGCGGCGCGTTTGGCGCCCGCTGTGGCACTGGCTGTCTCTCCGGTCGACAGCTTGGCCGCGATTGTGAATATCGGCGCGTGATCCGGCCCCGAACGTTTGGTCAATATATAGGCTGGCGGTTCAAGGCCCCGTGCCTGCGCCCATTCTTGCAGGGAAGTCTTGGCATCGCGTGCATCATCTTTAACAGAAGTCGTCCGATTGCCCCAGAGCCGCAGGATCATTGCACGGGCCGCATCAAATCCACCGTCGATATATACGGCGGCTATAACCGCTTCCATCGCATCGCCTAGCAACGCTTGCTTGCGCCGACCACCAGAAAGCATCTCGGAACGTCCCAGCCGCAGCACTTCGCCAATGTCGATTTCGCGCGCCACATCTGCACAGGCTTCCTTGCGCACCAGCGCGTTAAAGCGCGGGGCAAGCTGCCCTTCAGAAGCTTGGGTATCAAGTTGCAACAGCGCCTCGGCCATCACCAGCCCCAGCACACGGTCGCCCAAAAACTCCAACCGCTGGTTATCGTCACGGTTGGGCGTGGACATAGAGGCGTGGGTCACCGCCTCATTGAGCAGCTTAGGCGACTCGAACGTATAGCCCAACCGCTTTTCAAAAGCGCGGAGTTCAGCCGACAGCTTCACTTGATCCCTTTGAAGAAACGGTCACCGCGCCACGTCCAGAAGAACAGCATCGAACGGCCACCGGAACTAAAGACAATGCGGTCTGCACGGCCAATCAGATTTTCATAAGGAACGAACCCGACCCCACCCGCCGTCTGCGCCAAACGGCTGTCAGCAGAGTTATCGCGGTTATCACCCATAAAGAAATAGTGGCCCTCAGGCACACTATACACACCTGTACGATCAGACCCCTGTGGCCCGATGTTCAGCACGGCATAGCTGGTTCCGTTTGGCAGCGTCTCGATCATGCGCTCTTTGATACATATGCCGCCATTGCCCACTGCACCGTTGGCACAGCGCGGGCGCAAGCCTTGCGGGCCTTGCAGCTCCATCAATTCTTCAAATTCGCCATCTGGCTCCTGCTGCACAGGGACGCCATTGATCTGAACGATACCATTGATGACCTGCACCTTATCACCAGGCAAACCCATGAGGCGTTTGATATAGTCACGGCCCGTCGTCGGGTGGCGGAACACAACAACATCACCGCGCTCAGGCTCACCGCCCCAAAGGCGCGTGTTGTCGCCATCAAATACACCGCACAGCTTTTTCGCATCGATGTTGAGGCCAACACTCGGCACAATCACACTGGGGCAAGAAGCGAAGGAATAGCCGTAAACCATCTTGTTCACGAACAGAAAATCACCAATCAACAGTGTCTGCTTCATCGAACCTGATGGAATCCAAAACGGCTGAAAAAACAAGGTGCGGAACACGCCGGCAATCAGCAGGGCATAAACAACTGTCTTTATCGTTTCGACAAAGGCGTTGCCCGTTGTTTCCGTCTTGGCCATGCGGCGCTCCTATTGGTTTTACCTGCGGTACATGCGCAGGGCGGCGCGCAGTGTCAAGGTGCGCAGGATTCTCGTCACTTGGTGGGCAGCGCCTCGATCACGACAAATGCCTGTGCCCATGGATGATCGTCCGTCAATGTCACATGAATGACGGCCTCATGGCCCGCTGGGGTCATGGCCGCCAACCGCTCTGCCGCCCATCCAGTGACTTCCATCACGGGCTGACCAGTTTTGAGATTACTCACCGCCATATCGCGCCAGCTGATCCCCATGCGCAGCCCTGTGCCCAGCGCTTTGGAGCATGCCTCTTTGGCGGCCCAGCGTTTGGCATAGGTCCCCACTATATCCTTGCGGCGCTCGGCCTTGGCCTGCTCAACTTTAGTAAACACACGGTTGCGAAAACGGTCCCCGAAACGGTCGAGCGTCCCTTGGATCCGTTCGATATTCGCCAAGTCGGTGCCGATACCAAGTATCATGACCTAGGCCCGCGCCTCATCCATCAGACGGCGCATCTCGGCCATTGCTGGCGCAAGTCCTAGAAAAATCGCCTCGCCAATCAGGAAATGCCCAATGTTCAACTCAACCACTTCGGGAAACGCTGCCACGGGCGATACGGTATCGTAGGTCAGCCCGTGACCCACATGCATCTCAAGCCCCAGTGAATGCCCATAGGTCGCCATCTCGCGCAGCTTTGCCAACTCCACATCGGCAGCATCATAGCGACCCTCGTGATAGGCATCGCAATAGGCCCCCGAGTGAAGCTCGACCACTTGTGCACCAATACGGTGCGCCGCCTCGACCTGACGCATATCTGCGGCAATAAAGATCGATACGCGGCAGCCTGCCTCACGCAGGGGCGCGATGAAATGCGCCAGCTTGTTCTCTTCGCGCGCCACTTCCAGACCACCTTCGGTCGTGCGCTCCTCGCGCTTTTCCGGCACGATACACACGGCGTGCGGTTTGTGCCGCAACGCAATCGCCTGCATCTCGTCCGTTGCCGCCATTTCAAAGTTGAGCGGCACAGTCAGGATGTCCATCAACCCTTCGATATCGGCATCCGAGATATGGCGACGGTCCTCACGCAGGTGCGCAGTAATGCCGTCTGCTCCCGCTTCTTGTGCGATTCGTGCCGCGCGCAACGGATCAGGCGTGTCACCGCCCCGCGCATTTCGCACAGTCGCAACATGGTCGATGTTTACACCCAACCGCAACTTGCCCAGCTCACCCATTTGCCTTTTCCCTCTTCTCTTTCGCCGCCAGCTTCTTCTCTTCCGCTTTCGCAGCAGTCTTGGCCTTCAATGCTTCAAACTTCTGTTTGATCATACCTCTGCGGCGCTTTTGATAAGCGCGCAGCACTGGCACAGAAACATAATAGGCCACGGTGCCAAAGAAGATACCAGACACAATGCCGCCCATCAGATAGGGATAAAACACATCCCGCGAGAATATCGCCAAACCGGACCAGTCCATCTGCGCAGGCGTGAAAATCGAAACGAAGTTTTGCCATAAATCGCTACCCGCGTTCGCAAACTTCCGGCTCAGCGCCCGCAACTCCCCCTCCTGCAACTCGGTCCCAAGCAGCCAATGACCTGACTTGAGCGAAGCCAGCGTGATGAACACAAACGTCAGCGGGTTACCGATAAATGTCGCCATCAGAGAGGCAAGGATGTTGCCTTTCATCATCCTGGCAATCAGCACTGCAAAGAAAAAGTGAAAGCCGAACAGCGGCGTAAAAGTGATAAACACACCCGCCCAAATACCGCGTGCAATCCGCTCGGGGCTGTCAGGCAGGCGCCGTACGCGGTGCTTCACATAATGAAAGGCGCGGCCCCAGCCCCCTCGCGGCCACAACATCTCGGCTGTGGCACGCAGAAAGGACTTGGGGTCGCGCCGCTTAAAGATCATGCGCCATCCTCTGGCTTCAGACCCTCGGAAGGAGCAGGGCCGCTTGCCCTATATCGGCTCAACGCGGCGACATGACTGTCCGCTTCCAGCGTCAGCATCAACGAGTGTAGCTGCGCCACATCCCGTAGCTCGGCATGGACAAGCAGGCGAAAAAAGTCGGGCTTGCGATCGACAAAGTTCAGGTCAGCAATATTCGCCCCTGCTTCCCCGATGAGAGAGCAGATGCGCCCCAATACGCCGCGGTCATTGGCGACAGTCAGATCAATCGTCGCGCCATAAACCGCAGGGTGGCTGCCGTCATGCCAGCGCAGATCAAGCCAGCGCTCGGGCTGATCCTCATATGCACTCAACCGGTCACAGTCGATTGCATGCAAAGTAACCCCGCGCCCGCGAAACGTGATGCCCACGATACGCTCACCCGGCAGTGGCTCACAGCAGGGCGCGCGATCAAATGATTGGCCAGGCTCAAGACCGATAACCGCCCGCTTGCGGTCCACCAATTCTCCGGTAACTTCACCAAGCTCCGGATAGACTGCCCGCACAACTTCGCGACCCGTGATTTCGGCACTACCCAACTGCTCTAGCAGATCATCGACATGTTTGAACCGCAACGCCCGCGCGGCTGTTGCAAGCACCTTATCCGTTGATTGCTTGCCCACATGCTCGAACGCTGACCGCGCAAGCTCGTGACCCAGTTTCACAAACCGCGCGCGGTCCACTTCGCGCAAGCTGCGCCGGATTGCGGTCTTGGCCTTGCCCGTGGTCGCAATTTCCAGCCATGTATTCTGCGGCGTCTGACCCTCTGCGGTGATGATCTCAACCGATTGGCCATTCTTGACCCGCGTCCAGAGAGGCACGCGTATGCCATCAATCTTGGCACCCACACAGGCAGATCCGATGCGCGTATGAATCGCATAGGCGAAATCAATCGGCGTGGCCCCGCGCGGCAATTTGATCACTTCCCCCTTGGGCGTGAAGCAGAACACCTTATCGGTATACATCTCCAGCTTGACCGCTTCGAGGAAGTCCTGATGATCGTCTTCACCGTCAAACTGCTCGGTCAGTTGCGCGATCCATTTTACCGGATCGACAGCAAAGGGGTTCCGCGAACGGACGCCATCACGGTACGACCAATGCGCCGCCACACCTGTTTCGGCCACGTCATGCATCTGCCGTGTACGGATTTGCACTTCAACCCGCTTGCCGTCACGCCCCGACACTGTTGTGTGGATTGAGCGGTAGCCGTTCGTCTTGGGCTGACTGATGTAATCTTTGAACCGCCCTGGCACGGCGCGCCAACGGCGGTGAATCAGGCCCAGCACGCGGTAGCAATCTTCTTCGGACTCAACGATCAGGCGGAACCCATAAATATCGGACAATCGGGAGAAGGATTGTTCCTTCTCCTCCATCTTACGCCAGATCGAATAAGGTTTTTTGGCACGGCCCAACACTTCCGCTTCGACACCAGCTTCGGTCAGTTCTTTGCGCATGTCGGTCGTGATCCGCTCGATCACGTCGCCCGTCTCTTTTTGCAGCATGATAAAGCGGCGCATGATGGATTTACGCGCATCGGAGTTCAGCACCTGAAATGCCAGATCCTCTAACTCTTCGCGCATCCACTGCATGCCCATACGGCCCGCCAGCGGCGCATAGATATCCATCGTCTCGCGCGCTTTTTGCGACTGCTTGTCAGGGCGCATCGCCTTGATCGTGCGCATGTTGTGCAGCCGGTCCGACAGCTTGACCAAAATCACCCGAAGGTCTTTGGACATCGCCATAAACAGCTTGCGGAAATTTTCGGCCTGCTTGGTCTCAGATGAGTTCAGCTGTAGATTGGTGAGCTTGGTCACCCCATCCACCAGCTCGGCCACATCCGTGCCGAACAACTCCTGCACTTCGCCATAAGACGCAGGCGTGTCCTCGATCGTGTCGTGCAATAGTGCGGTGATTATCGTGGCATCATCAAGCTGCTGTTCCGCCAGAATGGCAGCTACAGCAACAGGATGTGTAAAGTAGGGCTCGCCGGAATGGCGCAGCTGCCCTTCATGCATCCGCTCGCCGTAAGCATAGGCCGCGCGGATCAGCGCTTCGTTTGTTTTGGGGTTAAACCCGCGAACCAATGTGACGAGGTCATCGGCAGTCGTAGCCATTATCTGCCTGCACCCTCATTCGGATCGCTTCTGCCGGACAAGTTAACCTTGCCCTTGCGCCGCCATCAACTGCCGCAACAACATTTCTTCGGACATGCTGTCTTCTTCAGGCTTGTCCTGCTCGGCACCCATAAGAATCGCCATGGCGTCTTCTTCAGGCTCATCGACTTCGATTTGAGTCTGGTTGCTCTCAATCAGGCGCTCGCGCAGATCGTCAGCACTCTGGGTCTCGTCTGCGATCTCGCGCAGGGACACAACAGGGTTCTTATCGTTGTCGCGGTCCACTGTAACAGGCGAACCTGCGGAAATTTCACGCGCACGGTGCGCGGCCAACATGACCAGCTCAAACCGGTTCGGGACTTTATCAACACAATCTTCGACGGTAACGCGGGCCATTGGACGCTCCAATAAATTTTCTGCTAGAAAGCGCTACCTAGGCCTCTTCACCCTGATTTACAAGCAGGTATTACAGCGCCACCACCTCTGCGCGCGCAGCCGCTGACAAGGCGTCATGCATCTCGCGGACGCTCTGACCACTCACGGGATGACACCACTCTGGCGCGACATCCAATAGCGGAACAAGCACAAATGCCCGCTCTGCCAAACGTGGGTGAGGGAGGATCAATTCAGGCGGGATTGTTGTTTTTTGCGCCTCTAGCGGCAGATCGCGCCAGTATTCATAGGTTTTCACATCAGGCAACACTGCCGCCCCCCCAGCGATCAAATCAAGGTCCAGCGTTCGCGCGCCCCAGCGCACCTCACGCAACCGCCCCGTCTCTGCCTCGACGTCATGTAGCCCCGCCAACACCTGCGCCGCGGTTCCATCAAATTCCACAACTGCCGCCGCATTGATAAAATCCGGCCCCCCGCCCGCAGGAAACGCAGGTGTATTGTAAAATCGACTGCACTCGCGAATCACAAACCCGCGCACCTCAAGCGCCTTCAACGCCCCTTTGAGGATGCCAAGCGGGCCACCGCCCTCAAAATTAAGATTTGACCCCAGTGCAATAAGGTATAAGACGCGCGTCTCAGGCGAATTCACGCTGATTTTTCCCCTGTTTTCACTTTGCACCATGCAACAACTTCCAAATTTACTAGGGTAACCTATATTAGCTGAATCTGATTAGGTCCCAAGTTATTTCAAGCGACGCCTTAAACAGCGCCTGCTCATTTAAGAGGTTATATATGTTTTACAAAGACGAACGTCTTGCTTTGTTTATTGATGGGTCAAACCTCTACGCAGCAGGAAAAACTCTTGGCTTTGACATCGACTATAAGTCGCTCCGCTCCGAATTTATGCGCCGCGGCAAGATGCTGCGCGCCTTTTACTATACCGCACTGCTCGAAAATGATGAGTACTCCCCCATCCGTCCGCTTGTCGATTGGCTGAACTACAACGGCTTCACCATGGTGACAAAGCCGGCCAAGGAATACACCGACAGCATGGGTCGCCGTAAGGTGAAAGGGAACATGGACATCGAGCTGGCTGTAGATGCTATGGAACTTGCCCCGCGCGTTGATCACATCGTGATTTTCTCGGGCGACGGTGACTTCACGCCGCTGGTCGCAAGCCTGCAACGCCAAGGTGTGCGCGTTTCGGTCGTCTCCACGATCCGCAGTCAGCCGCCCATGATCTCTGACGATCTGCGCCGCCAAGCTGACAATTTCATCGAACTCGACGATCTGCGCGAGGTCATTGGCCGTCCCGCACGCGAACCTCGTCAAACAACAGAAACCGCCAACGCAGACTAATTTAGACAATAGCATGCCCCCGGCTCCCCTTGTGCGGGACCAGCGGCATGCAGCGTCATAAAAATTTGGCAGACAAATAAATAAACCCGAACGTTGCTCGGATCGTCCATATACTACTATAAACGATAGAGATTATTTTCATGCCCCCCAAATCAGGGGGGGGCAAGTAAGGGGCTTTATCACGTGCTGATCAAACATGCCGCTGAACTAGAACTTTGCGATACAGTCGATACTCTTTGGCAGGGCGCCGTCAGAGTGCTCTCCAGCATCGGCATCGATCATGCGATTTACCTCAGTGTTGACACAAAGTTTGACGAACTATTCATCCGCAGCACAATGCCCGACCTTTAC
>JBALTK010000104.1:0-13445 GCA_036964385.1 Sulfitobacter sp.
CCACAGGCGAGAAGGGAACATAGGTACCGTTTACCCAAACGCCAAATGCATCATTAACGCCGCCGTTCACATATTCCAGATACTCTTCTGAAGAGAAGGTGAACAGCATCGTGATATAGTCACCATCAGGGGTGAATGTCGCCTCAAGAACCACAGCGTCGAACGTTGTTTGTCCGGTAACAGCCCCGAGTTCCGTATCACCTGCTCCTGAGTGGTCGGTGTTGGCACCTGCATCGCTGATGTTTGTATCTGTCGTACCGCTGGAGTTGGTGAAGTCTGCCGCATTACCAGTGGATAGAATAATTCCTTCATCGGCAGGGGCTATGCTACCAAGCGTCGCGTCCGCACCAGAGTACGTAGCCGATGCAGCGACAGCACCCGTGAGCGTAGCCGTCCCGACTGTAACGCCGTTGCCAAATATGGTTGTCGCCAGCGTCAGCGCATCTGCGCTGGTATCAATGGCTAGCTCTGTTGCATTTGGCATTCAGGTCTCTTCCAGTTCCACACCGCGCAGACCGCAGTAAAGTTTTGCTTGAACCTGGAATATGAGGGATGAATGCGTGGCTACTGAGACCACAAATTGATTAAAATTAGACGTTCGGCCGCTGGGAACGGGCCGATTTTCACGTCATGGTAGGTAAATTGTGGCAACTAAGGCGATAATGTTACGAACGGCTCTTAGTTCGAACACAATTGGATAAATTTTTCGTCAAAGTTCTATCGGCTGCGGTATCAACAGATCAGGGTGACTATTGCGCGCAACCCGTCACGCTGCCTGCGCTTTTTGGCACGATTTTTGTGCTATAAAAGCGCCTAGGTCGACGTACTGTGAAAGCGCTAAATAACCTTTGTTTATAGGTCCAATTCGACCCATACGGGAACATGGTCCGACGGCTTTTCACGTGCGCGAATATCTTTGTCGATCTGGCAATCGCGCAGGCGGTCAGCGGTGTAGGGGCACAGCAGGAAGTGGTCGATGCGGATGCCATTATTGCGGTTCCATGCGCCTGCCTGATAGTCCCAAAAGCTGTAGTGACCCGGCCCTTGTGTGCGGGCGCGGAAGGCTTCTGTCATGCCTAGATTGAGAATGCTGCGCCATTTGGCGAGACTTTCGGGCCGAAATAGGGCATCGCCACGCCAGCTGTCGGGATTGGCGGCATCCTCGTCCTGCGGAATGATGTTATAGTCGCCCGCCATTAGGAATGGTGTCTCTTCGGCAAGCAGTTCTTCTGCCCGTGCGCGCAGACGGTCCATCCAGTTCAGCTTGTACGCGAATTTGCCGCCCTCAACGGGTGTGCCGTCCTCGCTCAGCTCGACAGGGTTGCCGTTGGGCAGGTACAAGCCACACAGGCGCACGGAATGGCTGTCACCAACCACTGTCGCCTCGATGTAGCGGGCCTGTTCGTCCGCATCATCACCCGGAAGGCCGCGTGTCACGTCTTCCAATGGGAGCTTGGACAAGATTCCAACACCGTTGAACGACTTTTGTCCGTGCACTTCGACATTATAGCCGCGTTCCTCGAAAATTTCGGTCGGGAAGGCTTCGTCAACGGATTTGATTTCCTGCAACAGAACGACATCGGGCTGCGCCTCGTCAAGCCAGTCGGGGAGAGCGTTGATGCGGGCCTTGATGCCGTTGATGTTGAATGTGGCGATCTTCATGGGGCAGGGCTCCTTTGACTGGCATGCAAAGGCTATCGCTTAAATGGGGCGGTAGGGCAAGCTGCCTATAGGGGCCAAACAAGCAAATGGCTGCACAGAATACTGACTGTTGCAGCGGGGTTTTTGATGTCTGAAGCCGAATGCAACCGCGTGGGAGGCGGTCACATCACATGGAAAAGGATGTGCCGCAGCCGCAGGAGGAGGAGGCGTTAGGGTTCTCGATCACAAACCGCGCGCCGATCAACTCTTCACTGAAATCAATTACTGCATTGGCAAGGAAGGGCAGGGAGACACTGTCCACAACCACGGTCTGCCCTGAACCTGTGAGCACAAGATCGTCCTCTTTGGCTTCGTCCAACACTATTTCATACTGAAAGCCGGAGCATCCACCGCCTTCAACAGCGACGCGCAGGGCCTTACCCTCGGTCGCAGCGCCGATTTCGGACAGGCGTTCAAACGCACGGGTCGTCACTTTAGGGGGCAGGTTCATGGGGTCACTCCGCGATGTGTTTCCATTGAGGCGTAAGAGTAATATAGGATTGCGCCAAGCGGGGTACAAGCGCCGCGTTACAGGAGCCAACACATGCGTGCATCCTTTGCCTCAGATCCGACCCGCGTCCGCGGTAGGCGCGTCCATGAGGACGAGAGCAGTTTCCGCTCCTGCTTTCAACGTGACCGTGACCGTATCATCCACTCGTCGGCGTTTCGGCGGCTCAAGCATAAGACCCAAGTCTTTGTCGAGCATGAAGGCGATTATTACCGCACGCGCCTGACCCATTCCATCGAAGTGGCCCAAGTGGCACGCACGATCGCAGGGGCGCTGAACCTCAATGCAGAGCTGACCGAGGCGATCGCACTGGCGCATGACCTTGGGCATCCGCCCTTTGGGCACACAGGTGAGGATGCGCTTCATGCGCTGATGGAGCCTTACGGCGGCTTTGATCACAACGCCCAAGCGATCAAGATCGTCACGTCGTTGGAGCAGCATTATGCGGGTTTCGACGGGCTGAACCTGACATGGGAGACGCTTGAGGGGATTGCAAAGCACAACGGGCCCGTCACGGGCGAGTTGCCCCATGCGCTTGCCGACTATAACGCGCTGCACGATCTTGAACTTCACACCCATGCGAGTGCCGAGGCTCAGGTCGCCGCGCTTTCCGATGACATCGCCTACAACAACCATGATCTGCACGACGGTCTGCGCGCGGGCCTGTTTACGGAGGCCGACATTGCCGAACTTCCGCTTCTGCGTGAGGCCTATGCGGAAGTTGATGCACTGCACCCCGGTCTTGATGCCTACCGTCGCCGCCACGAGGCGCTGCGCCGTGTGTTCGGTGTTATGGTCGCCGATGTGATCGAGACATCACGGGCGGCCCTAAAGGCATCAGACGCAAATTCTGTCGAGGAAATTCGCCATCTCGGACGTCCGGTGATTTGCTTCTCCGAGGCGATGTGGCGCGATCTGGGCGAAATCCGGCGCTTCTTGTTCACGCGTATGTACCGCGCACCTGCGGTGATGAAAATCCGCAAGGAAGTCACGGGCGTGGTCGAAGACCTCTTTCCGCTGTTTATGGAAAAACCTGAGCTTATGCCCGCCGAGTGGGCAAATTATATTGCTCGCGCTGGATCAGACCGTACACTGCTGGCACGGTTGGTGGCCGATTATATCGCAGGGATGACGGACCGTTTTGCCCTGCAAGAGCATGAACGCCTAATTGGCGGCACGCCGCGCGCGGGGATATAATCCCCAGTGAAAGGATGAATGATGTTGGATAACAAAATCGAGAAGAAGCCAAAGGCCAAAGGGATTCTCCAAGGTCAGCGCATACTCGTTCTAGGGGCCTGTTGCGGATTTGGCCGCGGTATGGCGCGCGCACTGACGGCATCGGGCGCTCAGGTTATTGCGGCGGATGCAAACGCTGAAGGCCTGAAGCAGCTGACGGGCGCAGTTCCCCTGACACTCAAAGGGGCGCCAGAAGAGGCGTTGCGCCGTGTGGGCCGCGCTTGGGGAGAGGCACGTCTTGACGCGGTGCTTAATCTGATGCCACTGCGCCATCCGAACCAGATAGATATGAACATCGCGGCGCTCCAAGGGATTGTGCAAGGTTTTATGCCTGCACTTTCTACGCGCGACGGTCAGATCGTCACAGTGGTGGCCCGTCCTGAACAGCCATTGGACATCGGGGCAGGGGCGATGGCGCCTGCACTGGTGTCTGCGCAAGCAGCACTTGCCCATGCGCTGCGCCGCGATGGCCTTGCGCTTAACCTCATCAATGTGAGCGAAGGGGCCGTGACCCCCGCACGCACCGCTGTTGTCGGGCTTTTAGCAAAGTCATTGGGGCAGTTGACTGGAACCGAATTGCGCCTGTGATTGACGCGCCCTGTCAGGGTGGTACATGACAGTTCACTTCCCCCGCTGAGAGCATTGCAATGAACCTTTTCGCCGATATCCGTTCCCTTGTTTTGACCGCACTTGATGCGATGGTCGCCGCTGGGGACTTGCCCGCTGGTCTGGCCACTGACAACGTCACAGCAGAGCCGCCGCGAGATGCCTCTCACGGTGACATGGCAACGAACGCGGCGATGGTGTTGGCGAAGCCTGCAGGAATGAAGCCGCGTGATATTGCTGATAAGCTGGCTGTACTGTTGGCAGAAGACCCTCGTGTCACCTCAGCCGAAGTTGCTGGGCCGGGTTTCTTGAACCTGCGCTTGGCGCCCTCCGTCTGGCAGAACGTCGCGAGCACTGTGCTGGCCGCTGGGACCGATTATGGCCGTGGTGATCTGGGTGCGGGCCGCAGCGTGAATGTTGAGTATGTTTCCGCCAACCCAACTGGCCCGCTGCACGTTGGCCATACACGCGGCGCGGTATTCGGTGATGCGCTGGCGTCATTGCTGGCATTTGCTGGCTGGGATGTGACCCGCGAATACGTGATTAATGACGGCGGCAACCAGATCGATGCCTTGGCGCGGTCGGTATTTCTGCGCTACCAAGAGGCGCATGGCCAAGAAGTCGCATTCCCTGATGGCACATATCCCGGTGATTATCTGGTGCCGGTTGGTCAAAAGCTCAAAGAGCAGGTGGGCGACAAATACCTCGGTCAGCCCGAGGATGTTTGGCTCGTTCCGATCCGCAACTTTGCTACAGACGAGATGATGGACCTGATCCGTGAGGATCTGGCACTGCTCGGCGTGAAGATGGACCGGTTCTTCTCAGAGAAATCGCTTTATAATACGGGCAAGATCGAAGCTTGCTTGAAGAAGCTCGACGATATGGGCCTGATCTATCGCGGCACGCTTGAGCCACCAAAGGGCAAGCTGCCTGACGACTATGAGGCGCGTGAGCAGACTTTGTTCAGATCAACCGAGTTTGGCGATGACCAAGACCGCCCGATCCAGAAAAATGATGGCACATGGACCTATTTCGCACCGGATATTGCGTACCACAACGACAAGGTCGAGCGTGGCTATGACCAGCTGATCAACGTTTTTGGTGCGGATCACGGCGGCTATGTCAAACGGATGAAAGCGGCGGTTCACGCGCTTTCAGGTGGCAAAGTGCCACTTGATATCAAACTGACCCAGTTGGTTAAGCTGTTCAAAAACGGCGAAGAATTCAAAATGTCCAAACGGGCAGGGAACTTTGTCCTGCTGAGCGACCTTATCAAGGAAGTGGGCAAGGACGTGACCCGCTTTGTCATGCTGACCCGCAAGAACGACGCTCCGTTGGATTTTGATTTTGATAAAGTGATGGAGCAATCGCGCGATAACCCCGTATTTTATGTGCAATATGCCCATGCGCGGGTGGCAAGTGTCATGCGTAAAGCTGCCGAGGCAGGCATTGATGTAAGTGATGCCGCGCTGAAATCTGCGGATTTTAGCAAACTCGACCATGATGCTGAATTGGCATTGTTGCGCAAAGTTGCAGAATGGCCGCGTCTGGTCGAGACAGCCGCACGCAGCAACGAGCCACACAGGATCGCCTTCTATCTCTATGAACTTGCTGGAGATTTGCACGGTTTCTGGAATCTTGGCAACTCCGAGACTGGCCTGCGCTTTATTCAAGAGGACGATCCTGCAACATCCCAAGCGAAAATCGCCCTTGCGCGGTCCGTGGCGATTGTAATTGCAGCGGGCTTGGGTATCCTTGGCGTGACCCCTGCGGAAGAGATGCGTTAAGCGTCCATCGCAGGACAGACAGGCAACGACATAAGATCTGCGCGGCATCGTATCGCGCGGACAGAGAGGCGAACATGGCAGATTACACACAAAACCCTCAAGGGGGCTTTGCCCCGCATGTGCATCCTGAATATGCTGTGCCGCGCTCGAACGCTGTGGGAAAACTGACCAATCTTACGGGGGCTGTCGTCTCGCTGGCGCTTGTGATCGGTGTTGGTGTTTGGGGATACAAACTGTTGGTGCGTGATGTAAGTGGTATTCCAGTTGTGCGCGCCGCTGCGGGCGATATGCGTGTGCGTCCAGAAGAACCGGGCGGTAGTTTTGCTGCAAACCAAGGGCTGTCCGTCAATACGGTGTCTGCCTTGGGCACTGCGGATGATGCTGCTGACGAAGTTCGCCTTGCGCCGCAACCCATGGATTTGGCGGACGAAGACCAGCCGATGCCGGAGGTTGAGCGGGCCGCGATTGAAAGCGCTCCCGTGGCTCCAGCCCCCGCCCAAACCGCTCAGGAACAAGTCGCACCAGCTGCAAACGACATTGCAGATGCCCTTGAAAGTGGCTCGATCGACAGCCTCGTTGCGCAATTGACTAATGGCATCGCTCCAATGGAGGCGATGGAAGACACAGGTGCTGCCGTTCTTGCCTCGGTTGAGACGGCAAATGTTCCTGCTGTGCTGACAGGCGACGGGATGCGAGTCTCACTGCGCCCGACTTTGCGCCCCAAGCGCAGTACAACGCCTAGTAATGTCGTTCCAGTTTCTGCATCCGCAGCGAACAGCAGCATCGATGTAGATGCCTCCAGCCTGCCTGCGGGTACACGTCTGGTCCAGCTCGGTGCCTTTGACAGCCCCGAGATCGCCCTTGCCCAATGGGGCAAACTCAGCGCCCGTTTTGCCCCCTTTATGGAAGGTAAAAAGCGGATTGTAATGGAAGCCAAGTCAGGTGGCCGGACGTTCTACCGCTTGCGCGCCCAAGGATTTGAAGACATCGGTGATGCACGCCGCTTCTGCTCGGCTTTGGTCGCCGAAAGCGTGGATTGCATCCCTGTGGTGACACGATGAGCAGCTTTGGCGCGACGATCCTTGATGCCGAAGGGAAACGTCTGACCGTTGAGGAAAAAGCACTGTTCCGCGATACCAAACCCTTCGGGTTCATCCTGTTTGCCCGCAACATCGATACGCCCGATCAGGTCCGTGCGCTCTGCGATGATTTTCGTGAGGCTGCGGGACACGATGCCCCAATCACGATCGACCAAGAGGGCGGCCGCGTCCAGCGATTGCGCGCGCCAACATGGCGCGAATGGCTTCCGCCGATGAATTTTGTAAAAGCTGCGGGCGCGAATGCCGCGGAGGCGATGTATATTCGTTTCCGCCTCATCGCGCATGAACTCTATGCGCTCGGGATCGACAGCAACTGCGCGCCTATGGTCGATGTGCCAGGTCCGGAAACCCATGAATTCCTTTATAACCGCTGCTATGGTACCGATGCACGTAATATCGCGCTCATGGGGCAGGCGGCCAATGATGGCATGCTGGCGGGTGGCGTACTGCCTGTGATCAAGCATATTCCGGGCCATGGTCGCGCCACTGCCGACAGCCATTTCGAACTGCCCCATGTGAGTGCAGCACGCGATGATCTTGACCGCGTTGATTTTGCACCCTTCAAGCGCCTGCGCGATACGCCGATGGGTATGACTGCGCATGTGGTCTATGAGGCGATTGACGTACTGCCTGCGACCTTGTCGTCGAAGATGATGCAGGTGATCCGTGAGGATATCGGGTTTGATAATCTGATCATGACCGATGACATCTCTATGAAGGCGCTGTCGGGAAACCTTGGCGATCTGAGCCGTGACGCGATTGCTGCAGGGTGTGATGTCATCCTGCATTGCAACGGAACGCTTGAAGAGCGCGCCGAAGTAGCTGCCGCTGCGGGTGAGATGAACGATGCTGCACAGCGCCGCGCCCAACGTGCGCTCAGCTATCGCCAGACGCCCGACGATATTGACATTCCCGCCCTCGATGCGCAGCTTAAGGCGCTTGTGGGCGAGGAAGTGCATGGCTGAAAATCTATTCGAGCAAGACAGCACCAGAGTCGCAGAGCGCCTTGCTGCTGAGGCGCTGATTATTGATGTGGACGGGTTCGAAGGCCCGCTTGACTTGTTGCTGACCCTCAGCCGCACCCAAAAGGTTGACCTTCGCAAAATCTCTGTCCTGCAACTGGCGCGGCAGTATCTGGCCTTTGTGGAAAAGGCCAAGGCGCTGCGACTCGAACTTGCTGCGGATTACCTCGTCATGGCAGCATGGCTCGCGTTTCTCAAATCGCGCCTGTTGCTGCCGCCTGACCCGACCGAGGAAGGTCCGTCTGGTGAGGAATTAGCCGCACATCTCGCCTTCCAGCTGGAGCGTCTCGCGGGTATGCGCGATGTTGCGGCGCGTCTAATGGGGCGCGATCAGCTGGGGCGAGATTTCTTTGCCCGTGGCCAGACCCAGATGGTCGAGCGTGTGCGCTCGGTCACCTACACGGCAACACTGCTTGATCTTATGCAGGGCTATGCCCGCATTCGTACCCGTGATGATTTCCGGCCCTTTGTGATGGACCGTGAGAGCGTTTATACAATGGAGCAGGCATTGGAGCGGATGCGCGGTTTGATCGGCTATGCTGGTGATTGGGGTGATCTTATGAGCTTCCTGCCCGAGGGCTGGGAAAGCGATCCGGTCAAGCGCCGCTCCGCCACGGCTGCCACCTTTGCTGCCTCGCTCGAGCTTGTCAAAGAAGGGCATCTTGAAATTCGACAGTCCGAGAGTTTCGCGCCAATTCAATTGCGCAAAAAGGATTAGTATCATGTCAGAAGATATTGAACACGAAGAAGAAAGCTTGTTTGATGCGCCGCCTATGGCAGAGCAGGAGCGTATGGTTGAAGCTGTTCTTTTCGCCAGTGCGGAGCCCGTGACGCTGAAAGATTTGGAGGTTCGGATGCCCCATGGCTGTGACGCAGCAGAGGCGATGGTGCATGTTCGTCGCCGCTACGAGGGGCGTGGCGTGCATGTGATGAAAGTCGGTGATGCCTATGCACTGCGCACTGCAGCTGACCTTGGCTATCTCATGCAAAAAGAAACGGTCGAGGTCCGCAAACTCAGCCGTGCTGCGATCGAGACGTTGGCGATCATCGCCTACCACCAGCCTGTGACCCGTGCGGAGATCGAGGAAATTCGCGGTGTGTCCGTCTCGCGTGGTACGGTTGATCAGTTGCTTGAATTGGAGTGGATCCGGTTTGGCCGTCGCAAGATGACACCGGGTCGGCCGGTCACATTTGTCGTGACCGAAAGCTTTCTAGACCACTTCGGTCTCGAGAACGCCCGCGATTTACCGGGTCTCAAGGAGCTGCGCTCTGCGGGTCTGTTGGAGAACCGTCCGCCGCTTGGCCTGCTGCCACAGGTAGGTGACGGCGAGGACGAGCCCGAAAGCACCGAAGGGCAGAGCGAACTATTCGAAGACTAATCCCCAAAAAAACCGCAATTGTCGCTATAGTGGCAACAAACGACTTGAGGAGAGTAAGATGAACCAGATCATCAACATGGTCATGAAAATAGTGATGCGCAAAGTCCTGAATAAGGGGATTGATGCGGGTCTGAACAAAGCGTCCTCATTGAGAGGTGGCCGTAAGCAGCCACAGCCTCAGGGCGACATTGACGACTACGGCAATCCGATTAAACGTGGCCCGACCCAGCAAGAAGTCAGAGCTGCCCGCCGTGCGAAACGTCAAAACAACGGACAGGCCTGATACTTACTATTGAGCTGGAGATCCGCTTTAGGTGCCCTTGGGCGCCTTAAAGTGCTTTGACAGCTTGAGTCCTTGCCCCTGATAGTTAGAGGCAATGCCCGTGCCATAAAGCTGGGTAGGGGCCTCAACCATCTTCTCATAGACCAAACGCCCGACAACTTGCCCATGCTCCAGCACAAATGGAGCCTCGTGACAGCGTACTTCGAGCACACCGCGTGATCCCGCACCACCAGCTGCATCATGGCCAAATCCAGGATCAAAGAACCCTGCATAGTGGACGCGGAATTCGCCAACCATCGCCAGATAGGGTGCCATTTCGGCAGCATATTCGGGTGGAATAGTCACCGCTTCACGGCTCACCAGAATATAAAATGCGCCCGGATCGAGGATGATCTGACCATTGTCACTGTGGACCTCTTCCCAATACTCCGCAGGGGCGTAGTGGCCGATTTTATCCAGATCGATCACACCAGTATGCGGTTTGGCGCGGTACCCGACCAGTGTGGTATCCTTCAGCCGCAGATCAACGGAAAAACCCAGCCCATCATCGATGACGGCATCGCCGTCTACCAGCGGAGTCTGCGCGTGCAGCGCACGTAATGCGTCATCATCCAGCACCGCATCACCCGTGCCAAAGCGGATCTGGTTGAGCCGCATACCGGGCCTTACGAGCACGGAGAAGGAACGGGGGCAAATTTCGGCATAAAGTGGTCCGGTATAGCCTGCGCTGATACGATCGAACTCTGTCCCACCATCCGTGATCAACCGCGTGAGCAGGTCCAGACGTCCGGTAGAGCTCTTTGCATTTGCCACAGCGCTGATATCGGTTGGGAGTGCGAGATGCTCCATCAAGGGGACGACATAAACGGCCCCTTTTTCCAATACGGCGCCATCTGTCAAATCAATGCGGTGCATCTCGAACTCGCCAAGCCTGTCGGTGACCTTTGCACCGTGACCTGCAAGGAAGGAGGCACGCACGCGGTAGGCGACCGTCCCGAGCCGCAGATCAAGGCTGGCTGGCTGTATCTGCGCAGGATCAATCGCGGGATCGGCGGCAATCACGCCAGATGCAATCATTGTCTCAAGCTGTTGGTTCGGGATCACGCCAGGCATGAGATTTCCTTCCGGTAGGTCTGATCCAAATAGGAACAGCCGTTATATGTGCAAAACGCCCGCACCCAGCTGGGATACGAGCGTTTTGTGTATGTCGTGGTCGGGCTAGCAGGACTCGAACCTGCGACCTTCCGTCCCCCAGACGGACGCGCTACCAGGCTGCGCCATAGCCCGAACATGGCGTGTTCATACCGCATAAATGTGGCTGTGCAAGAGGCAATCGCATCCACGACCACGGGTTTTAGGATTTAGGCTGCGCCCCACCGGAGCGCACCGCCATACGGTCGCGCAAGGCGGAGAGTTGGGCCAAAAGCGGCTTTACCTGTGCAGCGCTGGCCGCATCGATACGGCGAATGCGGGATGCACGGGTAAGCGTGGCGCTTTCCGCATGGATTTCGGCTTCGGGGGTTACAGACGGCATTCCGATATCGCGGGCCTTAGGGCGCGGCGGCTCTTGAGGCTCGGATGCTTCGACGACAGGTTCTGCTTGCTCCGTGGTGTCGGCTTCTGGCGCGTCATCACTCGGTTCTGCGTCATCCGCATCCGTTTGCGAGCTTGCGTCCTTAGAGGGCATCTCTGCGGCAGGTTTGCGTAAGAAGGAGGGTAGGGGCGCAATGGCCTCTTCGGAAGGTGCGTCAGGCTCGGTCGTGGCTTCTTCGGCTACTGGCTCTGGCTCATCGGCCGCCATTGGTACGTCATCTTTATCTGGAGCATCAGACGCCTCCTCTGATGCAGGTGTGCCTTCGACTTCTTCGGGCGCTTCGTCTTCAGATTCGGATGCGGTCTCTTCCGTTTCAACAGGCTCCGCGTCAGAAGCTTCCGCCGTATCTTGCGCGTCGTCCAACGGTGTTTTAGCTGCCGGCTGCTCCTCGGGAAGCTCTGGGGTTGCAGAGTCTTCTTCGGCTGCGTCAGCTTCGGACACAGCCGATAGATCTTCATCGGTCGCCTCAACCGGTTCGGCTGGCACAGGTGCCTCTTCGGCGACCTCATTCTTCGTAGTATGGTCAGCCTTGGCATCAACAGGTGCTTGCTGCTCTGTCTCTGGATCGGCCGCGATTGGAGACGGCTCAGGGGGCAATTCATCATCAACGGTGTCAGCATCGACAGACGTTTGAGGCTCGACTTCCTCTGATGCTGGAGCGTTCGGCTCGGTAGGAGATGCGTCTTTATCTGCTGGCGGGGTTTCCGCGCGAGTGGTTTCTTTCAGTGCTTCGAATGGAAGAACTACTGCCTCTTCGGGCTCAGGCACTTTGCGCGGAGCAGGTGTTGGCATAATCGCCGTTTTGGCATCACCATCTTCGTCATCAAGCGAGACGGACATTGCGGCCACATGGCTCATTCCTTCTTCACGCAGAATCTTTTGGACGCCTTTGATGGTCAGACCGTCTTCGTGTAATAGTTTTTTGATCCCACCCAATAATTGCATGTCCGCAGGCCGATAATAGCGGCGGCCACCCGCGCGCTTTATCGGCTTCACTTGCGTGAATTTGCTCTCCCAAAAGCGCAAGACATGCGCTTGGATGCCAAGCCAGTCGGCTACTTCGGAGATTGTGCGGAACGCGTCAGGTGATTTGGGCATCAGTTCAGGACTTGTTGCCGTCCGCGACACGGTCCTTCATCAGGTGTGAAGGGCGGAAGGTCAGAACACGGCGTGGGTTGATCGGAACCTCTTCGCCTGTTTTTGGATTTCGGCCGATGCGGGCCGATTTGGATCGTACAGAGAACGTCCCGAAGGATGAAATCTTGACTTGCTCGCCGCGTACAAGTGCGTCGGACATTTCTTCCAGAACAGTCTCGACCAGTTGTGCGCTCTCGTTGCGGGACAGGCCTACCTCGCGAAATACTGCTTCGCTCAGGTCCATGCGTGTAAGTGTGTTCGTTGTCATATATTTCCCCGATTTTTCATGAGACTTTGGCCAGAACTGTTGCACAAGTCAATCATTACACTGAGATATCTGCGGGAAACTGCTACCAGCGTATAACTACTGCGCCCCACGCCAGACCGCCGCCGATTGCTTCTGTTACAATCAGGTCGCCCTGTTTGATCTGTCCGCGCTCCACACCTACCGACAGTGCAAGCGGGATTGAAGCAGCAGACGTGTTGCCGTGATCCTGTACCGTAACAACAACCTTATCCATCGACAGGCCCAGCTTTTTTGCCGTGCCTTGGATGATCCGGATGTTGGCCTGATGTGGTACGATCCAGTCTACATCAGTGCTTTGCACGCCGGCAGCGTCCATTGCAGTTGTTGCCGTCCGGCTCAACTTTTCGATTGCGTGACGGAATACCTGATTGCCCTGCATGCGCAAATATCCGGTGGTTCCGGTTGATGTGCCGCCGTCGACGTAGAGCAAATCACGTTGAGTACCGTCTGAGTTAAGATCGGTCGAGAGGATGCCACGGTCTGCTGTGGTCCCTTCACCGTCTTGCGCTTCGAGCAGCAGGGCACCCGCGCCATCACCGAACAGAACGCATGTGCTTCGGTCGGTCCAGTCCATGATGCGGCTAAAGGTTTCGGATCCAATCACCAGTACGCGCTTGGCCTGACCCGACAGGATCAGTGCATTGGCATTGCTGAGGGCAAAGACAAAACCGGCGCAAACTGCTTGGATATCAAAGGCAAAGCCGGATTTCATGCCAAGCTGGGCCTGCACCGTTGTGGCGGCAGACGGAAAGGTGAAATCGGCGGTAGAGGTCGCAACAATCACT
>JBALTK010000105.1:0-13363 GCA_036964385.1 Sulfitobacter sp.
GCAGATAGGGGGG
Source organism: Sulfitobacter sp. (assembly GCA_036964385.1). GTDB lineage: Bacteria > Pseudomonadota > Alphaproteobacteria > Rhodobacterales > Rhodobacteraceae > Sulfitobacter. The sequence goes on from JBALTK010000105.1 coordinate 14, forward strand.
GTGGCGATGCGTGCAATTTTGATGGGAATGCTGGTAACGCTTGCGGGCACTGCTGGCGCGCAACAGGCTGCAGATGCGGTCGAGCCCGAAGCGGCAAGTGCAGGAGCGTTCGAAAGCCTCTCGCCTGCGGTTACGGATGCACTCGCGTCAAAGGCAGCTGGCGTGCCAGTCGAGGCGGAAGACTGGATGGTTGTCGCGGCGAACCCCCATGCAGTAAGTGTCGGTGCTGATGTCTTGGCGCGTGGCGGCACGGCAGCAGACGCTTTGGTAGCGGTGCAGGTCATGTTGGGGTTGGTAGAGCCGCAGAGCTCGGGCCTTGGCGGGGGTGCGTTTCTGGTTTGGTATGATGCCGCAACGGGCGCATTAACGACATTTGACGGGCGTGAGGCTGCGCCGCTTGCGGCCACCCCGCGCCTGTTTCAGGACGCGGCAGGCGAGCCGCTGAAGTTCTTTGACGCAGTTGTTGGCGGGCGCTCGGTTGGGACCCCAGGTACGCCAGCGCTTCTTGCTGAAGTTCACAAGCGTTTTGGCACGCAGGAATGGGCAGGTCTATTGGCCCCTGCGATGAAGCTGGCAGAGGATGGATTTACCGTCAGTCCGCGGCTTGCGCAGCTGATCGCGGCGGATGCAGAGCGGCTTGTCAGTTCTGAAATTACTGCGAAATATTTCATGCCAGCGGGGATCCCAATCGCAGCAGGCAACACGTTGGTAAACATGCCGTATGCGCATACGCTCAAAGTGCTGAGTGAGCAGGGTGTCGGTGCATTCTATGCGGGCGATATGGCGAGGACGATTGTGGCGACTGTTCGGGGCGCGAAAAATGCGGGTGTCTTGTCCGAAGTTGATCTGGCCATTTACCGTGTGAAGGAACGTCCAGCTGTCTGTGCAAATTACCGTGCGCATGAAGTATGCGGCATGGGGCCGCCCTCTTCTGGTGCGATTGCTGTGGGCCAAACGCTGGGCATGCTGGAGGGGTATGACCTGAGTGCAGGCCCGGATGATGTGACCGTACGCCGTCTGATTGGCGATGCGTCGCGTTTGGCCTTTGCTGATCGCGGGCGCTATGTCGCGGACAGTGACTATGTGCCAGTGCCTGTTGAAGGTATGCTGGACGGGGCTTATCTGGCGGAGCGTGGTACGCTGCTGTCCGGTGATGATGCGTTGCCAGAGGTTTCGGCAGGCAACCCTGTATTTGATCACGCGTTGAACTGGGCCGATGATGAGGCGATCGAGCTACCATCGACGTCGCATGTCTCCATCGTGGACAGCTTTGGCAATGTGGCGTCCATGACGACGACCATCGAGAACGGTTTTGGCAGCCGCCTTATGGTAGGGGGCTTCTTGCTCAACAACGAGCTGACGGATTTCTCGTTTCGCAGCCAGCGTGACGGTGTGCCAGTTGCCAACCGTGTCGCACCGGGAAAGCGGCCGCGCTCCTCTATGTCGCCCACAATCGTAATGAAGGATGGCGCACCGGTGATTGTCGCAGGCTCCCCCGGTGGAAGCCGTATCATCGGTTATACCGCCCAAGCGATCATCGGGATGATCGACTGGGGGCTGGATCCACAGCAGGCAGCGGCATTGCCCCACGCCGTCAACCGTTTCGGGACATATGATCTGGAGCAGGGGACTGCTGCGGAAGCGCTGGCCGAAGGGCTGGGCACGATCGGATATGAGACCAATACGCGGGCGCTCACTTCAGGGCTTCACCTGATTTCGATTGGAGAAACGCTACAAGGTGGTGCGGACCCGCGCCGCGAAGGCATTGCATTGGGGGAATAGGATATGGTTCAGGCGGTCGCGCTTGTGCGCAACGAAGAGGGTATTGGCGCTGCTTTGGGTGTCTTGAAGCAGCAGTTTGGAGAGCGGTTCCAGACGGGTGCCTCCATACGCGAACAGCACGCACACACGACCACATGGATCGTCAACCAGCCGCCTGACGGGGTGGTGTTTGCGCACTCGACACAAGAAGTCTCTGACATCGTGAAGATTTGTGCCGCGCATAAAGTCCCTATTATTCCCTTTGGCACGGGTACGTCCCTTGAGGGGCATGTGAACGCCCCTGCAGGTGGGATCAGTATTGATGTGGGCCAGATGGACAAGGTCCTTGAGGTGAATGCAGGTGATCTGGATTGCCGCGTGCAACCGGGCGTGACGCGCATGGCGCTGAACACCCATCTGCGCGACCAAGGTCTGTTCTTTCCCATCGATCCAGGGGCGGATGCGAGCATTGGTGGCATGGCGGCCACGCGCGCGTCGGGCACCAATGCCGTGCGCTATGGCACGATGAAGGACAACGTGCTGAGCCTTGAAGTGGTTATGCCCAACGGCGAAATTATTCGCACAGCCAGCCGTGCGCGCAAATCCTCTGCAGGATATGACCTCACGCGGTTGATGGTCGGCTCTGAAGGGACGCTTGGAATCATCACCGAAGTCACTTTGCGCCTGCAAGGTATCCCCGAGGCGATGTCGGCGGCGAGTTGTTCGTTCCCGAGCGTGGAAGCAGCGTGCGAGACTGTCATGGCGGTGATCCAATACGGCCTGCCCGTGGCGCGGATCGAATTGCTGGATGCAATGGTGGTCAAGGCGGTGAATTCCTATTCCAAGCTGACCCTGCCCGAAACGCCGCTGTTGTTGCTGGAGTTCCACGGGTCGGATGCAGGCGTGGCAGAGCAGGCGGAGACATTCGGTGCGTTGGCCGAAGATTTTGGCGGCACTGGATACGCTGCGACGGCCTCCGCCGAGGAGCGGAACAAGCTGTGGCAGGCGCGCCATGATGCCTATTGGGCGATGCTGGCCCTCCGTCCGGGGTGCAAGGCCGTGGCGACAGATGTCTGCGTACCGATTTCCAAGCTGGCCGAAGCAGTTGTCGGTGCCAACGAGAAAGCCGCAGAATTGGGTCTTGTCGCACCGATTGTAGGTCATGCGGGTGACGGGAACTTCCACGCTTCCGTCCTCATTGACATGGAAGACGCTGACGAGGTGGCGCGTGCCGAGAATTTCGTAAGCTGGCTCAACGAGCGCGCAATCGCGCTGGGCGGTACCTGCACGGGAGAGCATGGCATAGGACAGGGCAAGCGACCCTATCTGGTAAAAGAATTGGGCGGTGCTGTGGACGTGATGGCATCAATCAAGCGGGCGCTGGACCCTGATGACATTATGAACCCCGGCAAGATTTTAACCTGATTGCCTTTGCATAACGGCTGTCTTGGGGACTTTCCTGCCTTAGCATAAAGCTAAAGGCATTCGTAAAATTTTAATCGCTGAAATATGGGGGCAACCTTCGTTGATCTAGGTCGGTTTTCTGCGCTTTCGGGTCGCGCCTTGGCGTCGAATTCTAACGATCACAGCTAAAACGAAGCGAACGCGTGGAAAAGGGAATCGGGTCATGAAAACGCAAGTAAAAGCATTGGTTGTAGGCGGCGGCGCTGTCGGGACCTCTATCGCCTATCATTTGGCGCGCGCGGGGTGGGACGATGTGATGCTGCTGGAGCGTGACGAACTGACGTCAGGCTCCACATGGCATGCGGCGGGCTTGCTTCCTTATTTCAACATGTCCTTTGCCACGACCCACATCCACGATTACTCCATCAAGTTCTACAAGACGCTGGAAGAAGAGACAGGCCTGAACGCTGGTTTCGCTGTGGTTGGCAACTTGCGCATGGCCCAAACGCAGGAGCGGATGGACGAGTATATGCTCTATGCTTCCACCGCCGAGACCTGTGGCGTGCCCTACCAATGGATGACGCCCGACGAGATCAAGGCGAAGTGGCCGTTGATCCGTACCGAGGACCTGAAGGGTGCGATCTACCACCACACGGATGGCTACATTAACCCCGCCGATGTGACCATGGCGATGGCCAAGGGCGCGCGTCAGCGCGGCGTCGTGATTGAACGTAAATGGCAGGCGGATGCCTTCCATTGGAATGGCGAAGCGTGGGAAGTCACCGTAACCAAAATGGTCGAAAAGGGTGGCAACCTGATCCCGTCTGACGAACAGGTCGTGATCACCGCTGAGCATGTAGTGACGGCATCCGGAAACCACGCACAGCGCACAGCGCAGATGTTGGGCATCAAGATGCCTGCGATCCCCGTAGAGCATCAGTTTATCGTCATGGATCAGGACCCAGATCTGGTGAAGTTCCGCGCCGAGGGCAATGTCGAGCACCCTGTTATTCGCGACGCAGATGCGCAGTCTTATGTGCGTGAGGAGCGTGGCGGCTGGATTTTGGGTGTCTACGAGAAAGACGCCCCAGCGCGGTTTGAATATGGTGTACCTGACAGCTTCCGTGCTGACCTTTTTCAACTCAACCTTGACCGGATCGAGGATCAATACGCGGCGATGCTGCACCGTATTCCATCCGCCGAAGACAGTGGCCTGAAGGACGACTTCAACGGCCCGATTTGCTACACACCTGATGGAAACCCGCTGGTTGGTCCCGCCCCGGGCTTACGCAATATGTGGTTGGCCGAAGGCTTTAGTTTCGGCATCACAGCAGCGGGTGGTACTGGCTATTACCTCGCGCAGTTGATGGTCGAGGGGGAGGCCGAAATCGACATGGCTTCACTCGATCCCAAACGCTATGGCGATTGGATGACGACCGAGTTTGCTGCACGCAAGAATGAAGAAGCTTACGAGCACGTCTACATCCTCCACCGCCCCTTACGAACCTCTCCTGCCTACGATCGCCAAGCGGCGCGTGGTGCGCAGTTTGGTTGGGTGAACGGATGGGAACGGCCGAACTATTATGCACCTGAAGGTTTCAATGATGCGGAGAGCCGTTCCTTCCGCCGTGGCGGCTGGTGGCAATACGCTGTCGAAGAGGCCAAGGCGATCCGTGAGGGGGTTGGCCTCATCGACGCCACAGCATTCACCAAGCATCTTGTCAAAGGACCGGGGGCGACGGCCTTCCTTGATTGGTTCACCTGTAACAAGCTGCCCAATGTGGGCCGCATCAACCTGACCTATGCACTAACTGGTGCAGGAACCACGCGCACTGAGTACACCATCGTGCGTCTGGCGCAGGACGAATATTACCTTGTAAGTGCAGGGGGATGGACCGCTTATGACAGCGACTATCTGCGCAAGGCGATTGAGGATAAGGCGCCCGAACTTGGCTATATCGAATGCCATGATGTGACCACGCAGTGGGGCGTTTTCGCCATCGCTGGTCCGAAATCACGCGATGTTTTGCGTGATGTGATCAAGGATGCCGATCCTGATACTGTGCTCAGCAACAAGCGTTTCCCGTGGCTCACCATGCGCAACATCGAACTGGGCATGGTCCCTGTGCGCGCGATCCGCGTGGCCTATACAGGAGAGTTGGGTTGGGAACTGCACCACCCCATCGAGATGCAGAACCATCTGTTCGACCTACTGGAAAAAGCAGGCGAGAAGCATGGAATGAAATTGGTCGGCGCACGCGCACAAAACTGGCTGCGTCAGGAGAAATCTTACCGTGCCTTCGGAACCGAGTTGGGCCGTGACGCGACCCCGCTTGAGGCTGACCTGCCGCGCTTTGTGAATATGGACAAAAACTTTCATGGCAAGCAGGCGATGGCCGATCACGGGATCAAAGCGAAATGCGTGACACTGCTGATCGACGGTCCTGACGATGCCGATCCATGGGGCCGCGAAGTGCTGTACCACGGTGATACTCGCGTGGGCCGTCTGACGTCGGGCGGTTATTCTGTCGCATTTGGGAAGTCGATCGGCATGGGGTACGTAAAGCCTGAGACTGCGGTGGTCGGGACCAAATTGAAGGTCAAGATGTTCGACCAACTGTGGGATGCCGAGATTGTCGAGGACAGCCCGTATGATCCAAAGAACGCTACCATCCGCGTGGACGGCTAAACGCTCTATCGCCATCGCGGGTATCTCACTCGCGATGGTGTTTGCACTGGGCTTAGCGTTGTCGCCGCCGCGCACGCCGACTGTAGCAGTGATTGGTGACCGCGCCGAAGAAGTACGCTCGGCTATGGGGGCGACGCAAGCGCAGGACGCAACCGTAACCGTCGTGCTGCTGAACCGATGGGACAGCTTGCGCCATATGCCTGATATCGCAGAGCTGTGCTGGGACGCGTGTCACAATCGCGTCGCCCCCCAGATTACGTTGACCCAAATGAGGTTTGGCAAAACGCGTAAAGTAGTGGTCTTTCACCTGCCGGATTTTGCCCACAACTTTGAATGTGTTGCAGCGGCAGCCTCGATGGAGCTTTCAGATTTATGGGCTTACGCACATCCGTGCGGCAGTGGGGCGGTGCGTAAGTCTGTCTGGATATTGCCAATGGGGCTTGGTCGGCTCTCCTGACCTTACCGCACCTGTCGCGCTGCCAACCACGCGGCCCATTCAGAGCGGCTTCCTGAGAATGCGTTGAGGTCAACTTCACCCGCGATCCCGTCGATCAATCCCGTGGCGGAGTACTGCCAGAAGCGCCAGCTTTGACGTGGAAAGGCCTCGCGTGGCGTTTTGGCTGTGGTGCGGAGCCAGTATTCGTAACCTTTGAATCCTGACAGTTTGTTCTCTTCGTAAAACCTTGGTGTGGTGTAAATAATAGGGCGTTGGCCGTAATGGGCTTCGACGATGCGGATCCAGCGGCGCATCTCGTCCTGCACCACTTTTGCGTCGGGGCGACGGTGCGCACATGTCGGTGAAAACGGGTTCCATTCCATGTCTAGAACGGGGGGAAGCATGCCTTTGGTTTTTGGGACATTGCGGATGAACCAGCGGGCCTGCACCTCAGGCGTCGTGCAGAAATAATAGAAGTGATAAGCGCCCCGCGCCACGCCTGCTCTACCTGCGCCGCGCCAGTGAGACTTGAATGCAGGATCAAGCAGATCACCGCCTTCGGTCGCTTTCAGAAAGGCAAAGTTCACCCCGTTGCGGCGGGCCTGCGACCAGTTGATGCTCTTTTGAAACCGAGCGGCGTCGATGCCGTGCACGGGCAGGCGGGAGGGGCGTTGTCCCTTGAAGTCAACAGGATCAGGATCGCTAAAGTTGGGCGCGACAGGAGCGCCAACTGGGATTGCTTGGTCGCCACCGCCGCCGCAGGCGGTGAGCAGAGAGAGCAGCAATATCGAGAGGGTGGCGCGCATGTTCATCAGGGTGTCCGTTTCGCAATGAAGGCAAGGTTGTTGGCGGGCATTTGTATCACGCTAAGGCTTAGGCCTGCAGATGTCAGCACTTCATTGACCCAAGCGTCGTCCTTATACCCTATCGCGGGATCGGCTGCGTTCAACTCGGCATGAAATTTCGCGTCCCCTTCGGATGTTAGAAGGCCCTTGCGCATGAAGGGACCGTAAAGGGTGAGGGTGCCAGAGGGACTGAGCGCTAAAGCGGCTTCGGTCAGGAGCGTTTGCGCGGCGGGCTGTGATATTAAGTGGAGCAGGTTGCCGAGATGGATCAGATCAAAAGGGATGTGCTGAGCGGCCCATCCTATTTGCGTGGCATCCAGAGTGGTGGCTGGGTGCAGATTGGGGAGCTGGGCCGTGGCTGTGTAGGCGTTGATACTGGCGATGCGGTCAGGGGCAATCTCGGAGGGAAACCAGTCAAGATTTGGAAGCGCGGCGGCAAGCGCTGTGATGTGTTGGCCTGTGCCAGAGGCGATTTCGAGCGCGCGCCCGTGCGGTGGTGCGACCTCGCTGAGGAAGGTCGTGATGACGTGTAGATTCCGCTCTGCTGAGGGGGCAAAAAGCTTGCCGCCTTCAGCGGCTATGGCGACGCTGGCACTTGTTGGAAGGCGGCTCATGTCCGCATGCGGTCGGGGCGAAGGGCAGCCACGGAAACAGCGTCGAGCGACGGGGTACGGCCCATCACCAAATCGGCGACAAGTGTGGAGGCCGCGGGGGAGGTCTGGAAGCCGTAACCCCCTTGGCCCGCGCACCAAACGAACTCTGGCACCTCGGGATCGCGGCCCAGAACGAGGGCGCGATCAGGGGCAAAACTGCGCAGTCCAGCCCATGTGGCGATGGGGCGGGTAACGGCCTCAGATACCATATTTTCATAGCGATCTAGGCCCTCGGCGAGGGTCATGTCATCAGCGTAGGCGTCGTGAGGGTGGGTGGCGACCTCCTCCGCAGGAGAGACGAGCAGCGCGCCTGCGTCAGGTTTTGCGTACCAGCTTTCGTTTATGCCAAAGAACATCGGCCAACGGGACGTATCATGGCCCCCCGGTGCGGCGAGGCGTGCAATGGAGCGGCGGTGCGGCACGATACCCAAGGGCGTCACGCCAGCGATACCAGCGATCAAATCTGCCCATGCTCCCGCAGCGTTTACGAGCGTTTTTGCAGTATATTCGGCACCTGCGCTCACGTGCCAGCCGTGGCTGTCTTGGCGGATTTGGGTGACTATGGCGTCGGTGATTATCTGCCCCCCATTGGCGCGGATTGTGCGGATGAAATCCTGCATCAGACGGTCCGTGTCGATGTCGAACGCGGGTGCATGATAAGCGGCGAGGTTCACCTTTTTTGGGTCGAGAATAGGAACGAAATCAATCGCTTCGGCAGGCGTGATTGGATGCACACCCATGTTGGCAACGTCCGCTTTGAAGGCCTCTTGTTCGTCGGCTTTTGCGACGATGAGCAACCCGCGCTGTGTCAGGTACTCGCCTTGCTGGAAGTGTTCCATGCTGGCGCGGTTGAGCGCTTGAACCGATGGCGCGCCATAGTTTTCCTCGATCAATGCAGCGGAGCGGCCAGACGCGTGATAGCCTGTAGCGCTTTCCATTTCGAGCACGGTGACTTGGGCATCGGCGGAGAGGCGGGCGGCGGCGGAGAGGCCTGCGATGCCGCCGCCGATGATGAGAATATCGGTCATTTTGATCTGCCTTGAGTGCTGCGCGGTGATGGGAATTTTTGGCACGGGGGCGGTGCCTACGCAACGGCTAATGGGCCGATCGGGACGATGCGTGAGAATCGCCCGTTAACGGCGTTGTTTTGTGGGGTTTAGCTGGGGTGCCAAGCGTACAGATTCCGTACACAAGCTGTACACCCCCCTGTGCAGCATTGGCGCAGGGGGGTGTGGTTTACAGAGCGTGCGGTCGTAAATGTTAAAGGTACGTTAAACGTTAAACGCCGCCTTTTGTCACAGCGCGCTGATAGGAGGGCCGTGCTTCCATCGCGTCCACAAAGGCCGCCAGCTTGGGATATTTGGCGCGGCCATCCATTCGCATGGCGATCTGAGCGGGGAAGCTGAGCATGATGTCGGCGGCGCTCAGATCATCCATGACGAAGTGACCAGAGGGGCGAAGGATGCTTTCCATATAGGTAAAGTGGTTGTCGAGCTCGGACGCGATGCGCGGGTGCAGCGGCGCACCTGCCTCACCCAAGCGACCCACATAGAGGTTGAGCAAGATGGGCGTCATGGCGGACCCTTCGGCGAAGTGCATCGCCTCTAGGTGGCGGATGTGTGCGGGGGTGCCAGCCTCGGGGATCATGTGGGGCGCATATTTCGCGCATAGCACCTCGGTTATGGCCGCACTCTCGATCACGATCTCACCGTCCATCTCGATCATCGGAGATTTGCCCAAGGGGTGCAGCGCCAGCAGTGCGGGCGGGGCAAGATTGGTTTTCTCGTCGCGTTCATGCAGGACGAATTCATAGGGTTTGCCGATCTCTTCGAGGAGCCAGAGAATGCGGAGCGAGCGGGACCTGTTGAGGTGATGAAGTTTTATCATGGACCAAGCTTAGGGGGTTTGTATGGCTCTGCAAAGCGGGGCAATGTGGCGGTGACGTAACGGGAGAATGACGATGATCATTGCGGACAAGGCCAAGCTGACAGGTACGGCGCGTGATGCACGCGGGAGCGGTTGGGAGAGTTTGCGGTTGCTGGTGCGCTCTGACGGGATGGGGTTTTCGATGACGGAAACCCGCGTGCTGCCAGGGGCGGTGCTGCGCCTGCAATACAAGCATCACATCGAGGCGTGTTATTGCATCGGCGGAGTGGGGGAGGTTGTGGAGCTGTCGAGCGGGGCGGTGCATCCGATATCGGCGGGGGTGCTTTATGCGCCCGACGCCCATGACCTGCACGAGGTGCGGGTGCCTGCGGATGGCGAAGCTCTGCACCTGATTTGCGTGTTCTCGCCGGGGCTGGAGGGGACGGAAGTGCATGGACCTGACGGGAGTTATCCGCCCTCGGCGTGAACTCTCTCAGCGCCGTGGGAGTCCGCGCATGGGATTGATCAGCGATCCTTTGACAAGGCTGCTGAGAATAAATGGGACGGGCGGCACTTTGCTAAGTGGACCCAGAATATAGTCACGCAGGATTGGCAAAATGCGACTGTTCGATTGGTACATCGGCGTGAATGCCCAACTCATGCCCTGATAAAAGTTTGTGTGCAGGCGGCGCGATTTGGCATATTTTGGAAGCGCCTGATTTATCGGTAGGGTTTCAAGACATTCCATCAACGCGGCAGCATCCAGCAGTGCCATATTAGCCCCTTGTCCGAGTTGGGGGCTGGCACGATGGGCCGCATCACCGATATGGACGATCCTGTCACCGTAGGGTGTGTGCAGGCCACCGTGGCTGTACAGTGCGGGGGTCATCTGGGTGTGGTCCGTGATCTGATCTGTGAAGGGGGCCAGTTCGGGCCAGAGGGTGGTAGCGTTTGTACGCCATTGCTCAATCGGGGTGTTTTTCCAGTTTTCGATTTCGGTGAGCGGCATGGACCAGAACAGAGCGGCCTTCTTTTTGTCCTCACCCGGCAAGGTGCCTATGGGTAGAATGCCGATCATATTTGATGCACGGCGGTAGCGCTGTTGCAGGCGATCGTAGCGCAACGCGCAATCTTCGGGCCAATCAACAGTTCCCCAAATTGCCCCATAGGGCAGAGGTTTCGCGTTCAGTTTACTAATGGGCGATCCAGCACCCATTGTATCAACGACCAGATCAAAGGGGCCAAGGGTGGTTTCGTTTTCAAAGGACACGAACCTGCCGTCCGCACTCAATTGCGTGGATGCGACGCGGTGCTGCCCGATGATGACGATGCCTTCGGATTTTGCCACATCCAGAAGTGCGCCAAACAGGCTGGCGCGATGAATGCCTAAGCCGAAACTATCGCCACCCGTAGGACCATAAGAAACATCCAGCACACGGCGCCCGCTTTTGGCTTCGTGGCCGATCATGTGGAAGCCTTTGGCTCCTTTGCTTAGAGCAGCTTCAGCGGCGCCAAGTTGTTTCAGGACCTTCAGTCCGACCGGCTGTATCACCAATCCTGATCCGACGGGTTCGGGCGTTTCGAATTGGTCAAAGAGCGAGACATCAAATCCCATGCGATGCGCTAGAATTGCAGCTGAAATGCCTCCGATACCGCAGCCACAAATTGCTATCTTCATTGGATATCCCTTGATCAATATTTGATGAGTATAGCGAGGTATGGGGGGCCGACAACGAGGCAAAGCCGTTGCGATGAGGAGTTGAGATCCGAACGTTCCCACAAAAAAGGCCCCGCCGATCTGGCAGGGCCTTTTATTATTTCAAACGCTATCCCAGGTTATTGCGGGATGTCGCCTTCGATGCCTTCAACGTAGAAGTTCATGCCAGCCAATGTGCCGTCATCCGCTGTCTCGCCATCGGCCAGAAACGCAGTGCCGTCTTGCTTGTTCAGCGGGCCGGTGAAGGCGTGGTAGGAGCCGTCGGCCAGTGACGCTTTGAGTGCCAGTGCCTGCTCTTTTACGTCCGCAGGAACCGCGTCGGAGATTTCACCGATGCCAACCATGCCTGCGCCGATGCCATCCCAAGTGTCTGTGGACGCCCATGTGCCGTCTTTGACCGCTTGGACGCGGGCAACGTAATAACGTGCCCAGTCATCGATGATGGAGGAAACGCGTGGGAACGGTGCGTACTGGCCCATGTCGGAGGCTTGGCCGAATGTGATCACGTTGCCAGCTTCTTGTGCCGCTGCTTGTGGTGCCGTGGAATCGGTGTGCTGCAGGACGACGTCCGCGCCTTGTTCGATCAGAACCTTGGCTGCGTCCGCTTCTTTTGCGGGGTCGAACCAAGTGTAGGCCCAGACGATTTTGAATTCGACTTCTGGGTTCACTTTGCGGGCGTGAATGAAGGCAGAGTTGATGCCGCGGATAACTTCGGGGATCGGGTAGGAACCGATGTAGCCCACGATGTTGGACTTGGTCATGGAGCCTGCGATGTGACCTTGGATTGCGCGACCCTCATAGAAGCGTGCGGAGTAGGTCGAGACGTTGTCAGAGCGTTTATAGCCTGTGGCGTGCTCGAACTTTACGTTTGGGAATTTGGCTGCGACGTTGATCGTCGGGTCCATGTAACCAAACGACGTGGTGAAGATCAGGTCTGCACCGTCGAGGGCCATCTGTGTCATCACACGCTCGGAATCGGGGCCTTCGGCCACGCTCTCGACGTACACGGTTTCAACGCTGTCGCCGAAGTGCTCTTCAACGGCAAGACGGCCTTTGTCGTGCTCGTATGTCCAGCCACCGTCACCGATGGGACCAACGTAAACAAAGCCTACTTTTGTTTTCTCATGGCCGTCGGCGAATGCGCCTGTTGTCATGGTGGCTGCCAATGCTGTGCCGAGCAGCAGTTTGGCCGCGGCGCGTTTGGTAAATGTCATGTGAGAGGTCTCCCCAGAGTGTTGTTCAAGCAGATATGCCTCAGGACGAGGCGTGGAAAATGCGTCCCAGTGATCCCGGTGCGGCGCTGCGGGAGCGCGACAGAAACACAAGAACGACAATAGTAATAACGTAAGGCGACATTGCCAGATATTCGACAGGAATGGCAACGCCCGCACCTTGTAGATTCAGTTGTAATTGTACCAGACCGCCAAAAAGATAGGCACCCGCCAACACCCGCAAGGGCCGCCATGAGGCGAATACCACCAGCGCGAGTGCGATCCACCCGATGCCTGCGGTCATTCCTTCGGTCCACTGCGGCACACGGATCAGGCTGATGTATGCACCACCGACACCAGCACAGGCGCCGCCGAACATGATGGACAGTGTGCGGATACGCTTTACCTTGAACCCGAGCGCGTGGGCGGCATCGTGGTTTTCGCCAACAGCGCGCAGCGTGAGGCCGATGCGCGTGTATTTGAGCACGGCCCAGACGGCGACGACCAGCAAGAGACCAAGATATACGATGATGTCATGGCTGAGCAGGATGGGGCCAAGGACGGGAATGTCGGCCAGCGGGCCAAAGTTTACATCGCCCAGTCGAGGCGGTTTGATCCCTACATAGCTTTGCCCCAGCAAGGCAGAGAAGCCGAGACCAAAGAGTGTGAGCGCGAGGCCAGAGGCCACCTGATTGGCGAGCATGACTTGGGTCAAGAAGGCAAACAGAAGGCTGAGTGCCGCGCCGCCGATGGCCGCCGCTACGAACC
>JBALTK010000106.1:0-13333 GCA_036964385.1 Sulfitobacter sp.
GCTGGCAAGTTCGACGAGAACTTGCCAGCTGCGTCCAGTTTTGTTGCCAACGCAACGGTTTGGTCGATCACGTGGCGTTTGGCAGCCAATCGGAGAGCAAGCGCATCATCCTTTGGAGCAGTAGCAATCACGTGGTTTTCAACCAGCTTTTGCATGTAGTGGGTCATGTTCATGCCCGCGGCTTTTGCCTGCTCATCCATGAACTTACGCACTGGCAATTCCAGTGTGAATGTTACTGTCGAAGCTTTCTCGATTTTCTCGAGACGGCGCGCACGTCCACCCGCCTTTTTCACAGCATTTGCCTCTTTTGGGGCTTTGGTTGCTTTGTCTTTTGCGATCTTTTCAATCTTTGCCATTTTTATCTCCATAGCTCAAAACATACTCACTATGTATGCGACGGAAATCGATCTGTCAACATACTTACGGTGTATGACTCTCAGGTTGTGAAAAACACTATCCCCCCAGCGCTGGATTAACAGAACAGCCATTCCATATCGAAACGACAACGCAACCAGCGGTCCCTCACGGATAGCCCGCCCTTGTCGCCCCTCCTTCAATCCCGTAATCCTGAGAGTGATTTTAACGGGAGAAACGAATGTCACACGGCTTTGATACACTACAGATTCACGCAGGCGCACGCCCCGATCCGGCCACAGGCGCCCGCCAGACACCTATCTATCAGACCACTGGTTATGTGTTCCGCGATGCTGATCACGCAGCGGCCCTGTTCAACCTGCAAGAAGTGGGCTTCATCTACTCCCGCCTGACCAACCCAACGGTCGCTGTACTGCAAGAGCGTATTGCGACGCTTGAAGGTGGTGTTGGCGCAGTGTGCTGTTCCTCCGGCCACGCGGCCCAGATCATGGCCCTCTTCCCGCTGATGTCGCCGGGCAAGAACATCATCGCATCAACGCGCCTTTATGGCGGCACAGTCACGCAATTCTCCCACACAATCAAACGCTTCGGCTGGGAAGTTAAATTCGTAGACTTTGACGATCTCGACGCTGTGAAAGCAGCGGTTGACGACAACACCCGCGCCATCTTTGGCGAAGCTATCGCCAACCCAGGCGGTTACATCATGGACGTCCGCGCAGTTGCAGACATTGCAGACGCCGCGCAAATCCCGCTCATCATCGACAATACCACCGCGACGCCATACCTCTGTCGCCCGATCGAACTTGGCGCGACGCTGGTCGTGCACTCGACCACGAAATACCTCACGGGTAACGGCACCGTCACCGGCGGTTGCGTCGTCGACAGCGGCAACTTTGATTGGTCCGCGACGGACAAATTCCCGTCATTGAGCGCACCAGAGCCTGCCTACCACGGTCTCAAGTTCCACGAGACATTCGGCAATCTTGCGTTCACCTTCTTTGGGATCGCCATCGGCCTGCGCGATCTGGGAATGACCATGAACCCACAAGCGGCGCACTATACGCTGATGGGCACCGAGACACTGAGCCTGCGTATGGACCGCCACGTTTCAAACGCTCAGAAGATCGCCGCATGGCTCGAGGCGGACGACCGCATTGATTATGTCACCTACGCGGGCCTCGAATCATCCCCCTACTATGAGCGCAGCAAAAAAGTCTGCCCCAAGGGCGCGGGGGGTCTGTTCACCTTCGCGGTCAAAGGCGGCTACGATGCGTGCATCAAACTGGTCAACGCTTTGGAAGTGTTCAGCCACGTAGCCAACCTTGGCGACACGCGTTCGCTGATCATCCACTCGGCCTCCACCACCCACCGCCAGCTCACACCAGAGCAGCAAGAGGCCGCGGGTGCGGGTGCCAGCGTGGTACGCGTTTCCATCGGCACCGAGGACCCAAAAGACCTGATTGCCGATCTGGATCAAGCGCTGACACAAGCAACAGCCTAACCAATTGCTCCCGCGCGCCAAACGGTGCGCGCGGGAGCATCCGCGATGCTTCGCCGAAAACCGCTTGCGGACCTTTTCTTGGACCCCACACTGCGTTAATCTGCAATAATACGAAGTTGTTGGTTAACCAGCCCCATTTTGAAGGCCGCCCATGAAGCCAAATTTTGCACTTTCACTGTCATTTGAAGGCATCAAGCTGCTGCACCGTGCAGCAGGCGGTTGGCGTGAAGTGGGCGAAGTGCCTGTCACTGCCGATGACCTTGGTGGCGAGCTTGCCATGTTGCGCAAGACTGCAGCGAGCCTTGAACCAGGTGGTGTGCGCACCAAATTGTTGATCCCTGCGAGCCAGATTAAATACCTGACTATCGACACTGCCGGTCTGTCCGAGGTTGCGCGCCGGAAAGCGGCCGAAGCGGCCCTGCACGACGCGACACCCTATGAGGTATCCGAACTGGCCTATGACATCAGCATGGATGGTGCCAAAACCCATATCGCAGCCGTCGCACGCGAGACATTGGCCGAGGCCGAAGCATTTGCGACCGAGCATCGCTTTCACCCCGTCAGCTTTGTCGCCGTACCTGACGAGGCCCCCTATCTTGGAGAACCCTTCTTTGGCACGACCAAAGGTGCAGCAGCACTTTTGGAGTCAGAAGAGACCGTAGAGCCAGACGGAATTGCCGTAGTGGTTGTGGGCGCGGTCGCGGCAGAAGCGCTTGTTGCGGCTCCAGATGATGAACCGCCGACAGCCGAGCCAACACCAGAAGACGCCGAAAACGATGCGCCCGCAGAACAGCCGTCTGTCGCTGAGACATCTGCCGACGAAGAGCCTGCTACCGATGATGAAGCATCCGAAGAGGCGCATCTCGATACAGCGCGCGTTATCGCAGCGGATGGCGAGTCCGAAGAACCTGAAAACCCTGAAAATAAGGTACTAGCTTCAGCACCAGAGACCGTTCCGGAAAACCAGCCTGATATCGTCACGCCTGAGCCGGCTGAAGCAGCGCCAGAAGTAGAACCAAAAGAAGAAGATTCTGCCCAGCCCGAGCTTGAGCTTCAACCTGTTGCAACCCCAGAGCCCCGCACGGTGCAAGATGCGCCCCAACCTGTAGCGCACGCAGAGCCAGCGAAACCTGAAGAAGCGGCGCCCCCCGTAGCGCCTAATGTGGCTGCCCCCGAAGAAAAAGCGGGCCTGCAAAAGCCCGTCGATCCAAAGCGCGCTGCCCTACTCGCTGCCGCATCGGCCACTGGAGCGGCCCCTCAAGCGTTAGAGCCGCGTCCCTTCAAGGCAGCGCCGCCTGCACCTGACGTATCCACCCCCGCGCCTATTGCACCAACAACGGGTTTTGCGACCCGTCGTGCGCCACCTCCCTCGAAACCCGTGGGCGGCGCGCAACGTATCGCCGTTAAGACGCCCAAACCGGACAGCAGCTCGCTGACGAAACCCGTCGAAACTCCTGAGGCCGTCACCAGTACAGCCGCACCTGTTGCCGCAGCTGCACGCACAATCGGTGGTTTTCTGAGCCGCCGCAAACCGCGCAAGGCGGCTGATGCTCCGATACCTGCTCCCAAAGCCGTAGTTCCTGCAACAGGCAGCGAAGCCGAACGGATGACTGTGTTTGGCGCGCGCACTGGTGAAGTTGGCGGCAAACCGCGTTTCCTCGGGTTGATCATGACGGTCATTTTGCTGGTATTCCTCGCGGGTGTGGCTGCTTGGGCGGCAGTGTTCCTTGATGAGGGGATTGCTGGCCTCCTCCAGAAAGACAAAACACGCGCCACCGCCTCTGCTCCTGAAAACCAGATCAATCCAGAGGTCATCCGAACGCCCGATGGCATCGATCCTGCGCAAACCAACATCTCCGGAGGTGTACAGGTGGCCGCCCTTGATCCAGTCCTCTCAGCCGCAGAAGCGACAGCCGTAAAAACGGCATTGGATCCCCGCCCTGAACCTCAGGTTCCCGTAATTACCGAGGCCGAGGCTGCAGCACGCTATGCCGTGACTGGTATCTGGCCGCTGGCCCCCACAACTCCGCTGTCCGATCCTGACACGGTCGATGCGCCAGTCTACCGCAGCGGCATTGACGCGACCAGCAGTGCAAGTGATGCACTCGCTCTGCCCGCACCGCAGGAAATCGACACCGGCGTCCAACTGGCCGCCGCAATCTCACCTCCGCCCTTCGGCCAAAGCACCAGTATCGACAGCAACGGGTTGGTTATCCCGACCGAAGACGGCGTTGTAACACCGGGCGGCTTCACCCTCTTCTCGGCCAGCCCCCCCCTTAAACCGCCCGTAACCTTGGCCCGCTTTGCAGCGCAACCAACCGTTACAGCGCCCGAAACGACATCCGCGCTGGCTGCCTTGCGCCCTCAAAACCGCCCTCTCGGCCTATCTGAACGCTCTGAGCGTGCGCAGCTTGGCGGTGTGAGCCGTGGCGAGCTGGCCGCGTTCCGGCCCTCATTGCGCCCCCGTTCGCTTCAGGATCGCGCCAAAGAGGCTGATGACGCCGCGAAGAAAGCAGCTGAACTAGAAGAAGCACGCGCAAAAGCAGCCGCACAGTCTGCAGCGGCCGCTGCTGCTGCCGCATTACTGGTACCCACCACGCCTGTGGCACCAGCACCCGCTGCAATTGCCGGAACACGTTTTGCCACCGCAAAATCGATACGCCCCGACACACGCCCGCGCAACTTCGCCCGCACCGTGCAACGCGCCCAGCGCGCAGCCCCTCAGCGAGAAACCCGTGTCGCTGCAGCAGCGTCCGTGGCACCGCGCACTGTAACGCCAAGCTTACCCTCGAAAGCCTCTGTCGCACGCAGCGCCACAGTCAAAAATGCGATCAACCTGCGTAAAGTGAACCTGATCGGGATCTACGGCAAACCATCCAGCCGCCGCGCTTTGGTGCGCCTTGGAAATGGCCGCTATCAGAAAGTGCGCGTTGGCGACCGCATTGACGGCGGCCGCGTTGGCGCCATCAGCAGCTCCGAGTTGCAGTACTCCAAAAATGGCCGCAACGTCGTTTTGAAGATGCCATAAGGCACTGATTGCCCGCTCTTACGGAACGACCAAGCAACGCCTCACAACAAAATATCAAAAAGTATGCACAGGACACCGCCCTGCGCACCTTCAGATCAGCTACGGCCAGATCAGCTACCACTTGAACGGCGTTAGACGGCTTTCAACTCTCCACTGTCGATCTGCTCCTGCTCGATGCTCTCAAACAGCGCCTTAAAGTTTCCTTCCCCAAATCCATCGTCGCCCTTGCGCTCGATAAACTCAAAGAAGATCGGACCGATTACGGTTTTGGAGAAAATCTGGAGTAAGATACGCGTCTCGCGCCCCTCCTGCCCGTCCACTTCGACAACACCTTCACCGTCGATCAGAATGCCGTGCTTCTTCATGCGGTCCAGCGGCTCTTCGTGCCCTACAACGCGCGTCTTGCTCAGCTCATAGTAGGCCTCTGGTGGTGGTGGCATGAAACGCAGACCATTCTCGGCAATCGCATCAGTCGCGTCATAGACATTCCGTGCGCCCACCGCGATGTGCTGGATGCCCTCGCCATTGTACTTCTTGAGATAGGCTACGATCTGCCCCGTCTCGCCGCGATCTTCGTTGAGCGGGATGCGGATACGCCCACAGGGTGACGTGAGCGCACGGCTGAACAACCCTGTAAATTTTCCTGCAATATCAAAGAAACGGATTTCGCGGAAATTGAACAAATCGCCATAGAACTTAAACCACTTGTCCATGTTCCCTTTGAACACGTTGTGCGTCAGGTGATCGAGATAATAGAACCCTACACCTTCGGGCTTGGATTGCGCGATCCAATCATACTCCCAATTGTAAGGGGAGGTATCGTAATACTGGTCTACAAAATAAAGAAGCGAACCGCCGATCCCCATGATCGCAGGCACATCCAGCACCTTGCCACCGCCTGTGTATTCCTCAGCGCCTTGCGCCACCGCGTGAGCCAGCGCCTTTTGCGCGTCCACAACGCGCCATCCCATCGACGGCGCGCAGGGGCCATGCACCTCTACAAACTTCGCGGCAAAGCTGTCGGGATCATAGTTCAAAACATAGGTGATATCGCCTTGCTGCCACAGCTCGATCTTTTGGGTCTTATGGTTGGCGACATGCGCATAGCCCATTTTGCGAAATACCTCCCGCAACTCTTCGGGCTCTGGCGAGGCGTATTCGACAAACTCGAAACCATCCGTGCCTGCAGGGTTCTCGGGGCTGATGATAGATTTTGGTGCATCGTGCGGGAACGGACCCATGGCTAATCTCCTGAATGGCGTTGTTTGTGCAATTATACCGCCTTGAATATGCGCGTTTCGCGCATAGTGCAGCATCTGTATGGTCAAATGCGCACAGATCGCGCATGATAGGTCATTAAATCGCAAAAGAGCCGCACATGCTTGACGAAATCGACAAACGTCTCCTCGACGCACTGCAAGACAATGCCCACCTCACCGCACATCAACTGGCAGAGACCCTCAATCTCTCGCCCTCCCAGATCGGTCGACGCCGTCAAAAGCTGGAGGCAGAGGGTGTAATCCGCAAATACACCGCCCAACTTGACCCGCGAAGCCTAGGGCTCACGGTGCAGGGTTTTGTACAAGTCCACCTCGGCACACATGGCCCCGAGCATTCCGCCAGTTTTGCGCGCTTAATCGCCAACCGTGCCGAGATTGTGAGCGCGTGGACCATGACAGGGGATGCAGATTACCTGCTGCGCGTCTATTGTGAGGACTTACCCGCCCTGAACCGGCTGATTCACGAAGTGCTACTGCCGCACAAGGCTGTTGCGCGCGTTCACAGTCAAATTGTCATGGACCAGCTTAAACGCGACGGCCCACTACCCACCTAAAGGACTTCCATGGAAGGTTTTCTGTTTCAGGCTTCGATCTATCTCGCTGCTGCTGTGATCGCAGTGCCCATCGCGGCCCGCCTTGGACTTGGTTCTGTGCTCGGCTATCTTGCGGCGGGTATCCTTATAGGACCGGTTCTTGGCCTTGTCGGTGCCGAGACAAAAGACCTCCAGCACTTCGCAGAATTCGGCGTGGTAATGATGCTCTTTCTCATCGGGCTAGAGCTTGAACCCAAAGCGCTCTGGGACATGCGCCACAAGCTGTTGGGATTGGGCGGGCTTCAGGTCGGGCTCAGCACACTGGCGCTGATGGGGATTGCGATGGCCTATGGCCAACCGTGGGGCGTTTCGCTTGCCATTGGCCTGACGCTGTCGCTCAGCTCTACGGCGATCGTGCTGCAAACCCTCACTGAAAAAGGGTTGATGCAAACCGCAGGCGGGCGCTCTGTCTTTTCTGTACTGTTGGCACAGGATATCGCAGTTATTCCGATGCTGGCGTTTCTGCCGCTCATTGCAGTAACCCTACCCGATGCGATCATGTCCCCCGATGGCTCTATCACTGTCGATGTCGCCGAGGCAGAAGCCGCGGCCGAGAGTGCAGGTCATGCAGCCTCACCCGCAGACGCAGCATTTTTGTTTGTCGATAACCTGCCTGCTTGGGGTGTTACCCTGGTGACCATTGGCGCGATTGCGGGCATTATCATCACAGGCGTCTTTTTCACCCGCCCCGTCTTTCGTTACATCCACTCGGCCAAGCTGCGCGAAATGTATACTGCCCTCGCGCTGCTGATCATCGTGGGCATCTCTTTCCTGATGATGCTCGTCGGCCTCTCTCCCGCCCTTGGCGCTTTCCTCGCGGGTGTGGTCTTGGCCAGTTCCGAGTTCCGCCACGAGCTTGAAACCGACCTTGAGCCCTTCAAAGGTCTCTTACTCGGCCTGTTCTTTATTACCGTAGGCGCAGGCATAAATTTCGAGCTGCTGGCCTCGGATTTTGTGATCATTATTGGCATGGCCTCGCTCGTCATTCTGGTCAAAGGGTTAATCCTGTTTATCCTCGGACGGATTTTTAAACTGCGGGGCCGTGATCAATGGCTCTTCGCGCTTGGATTGGCGCAGGCAGGTGAATTCGGGTTCGTTTTGGTGAGCTTTTCTGTCGCCACAGGCGTAATGCCCGACGGTGTCGCAGAAACGCTACTGCTTGTGATCGCATTGACGATGCTCATCACGCCTCTGCTGTTCATCGTTCATGGCATCATCTCAAAGCGTAGCGCGGATTCGCACACCCGTCCGCCCGATGATGAGATCGACGAAGAAGGCCCCGTTATCATTGCAGGTATCGGGCGCTTTGGTCAGGTTGTGAACAGGTTGGTTCAGGCTTCGGGCTTTGAAACGGTTGTGCTGGATCATAACCCGAATACAATCGCCGTCATGCGCCGCTTCGGGTTCAAAGCGTTCTTGGGCGATCCCACCCGTGCAGATGTTCTGCGCAAGGCTGGGCTGGCAGATGCGCGGGTGTTGGTTGTTGCCTTGGACGATCGTAAATCTGCCCGTTCGCTTGTCGCCTATGCTCGCGCACAGCGGCCCGATTTGCATATTGTGGCACGTGCCCGTGACCGCACCGACGTCTACCACCTGTACCAAGCAGGCGCAGACGACATTGTACGCGAGATGTTCGACAGCTCCCTGCGCGCTGGCCGCTATGTCCTCGAAAACCTTGGTCTGTCTGAATATGAGGCCGCAGAGGCGCAGCGGATATTCTATCACCACGACCGCATGTCGATCCGCGAGCTGGCGCAGCTATGGCGTCCTGATGTGGACCCTGCGGACAACCCTGCCTATGTAAAGCGGGCCAAAGAGTTGGAAAAAGATCTAGAGACCGCATTCCTCAACCGCTCGGACGAGGATGAGGTCAAAAAGGCCTGAGGCCCCGCGCTAGGGAGCGTAGAACTGGTCTGCGCAGCTTAGCCTGCGCTGACCCCTGCTTCGGCAAAGGTCGCCATGCCACTATGACACTCAAGCGCCGCTTTGATGATCGGGATGGCAAGTGCTGCACCTGACGCCTCGCCCAAGCGCAGGCCGAATGACAAGAGCGGCTCCTTGCCCAATGCGTCCAACAGGCGCGCATGAGCGCCCTCAGCGCTGAGGTGCCCGGCGATACAGTGATCGAGCGCCCCTTTAGCCGTGTACGCCAGACAGGCAGCGGCAGCAGTACAGATAAACCCATCAAGGATTACAGGGATACGCAGGCTGCGCGCACGCGCTATCGCTCCCACCATCGCAGCCAGTTCGCGCCCGCCCAGACGGCGCAGGGTCTCCAGACCATCACCTTGTCCTTTGTGGAGTGCCAACCCATCGGCAACGACGCGGATTTTATTGGTCAGACCTGCATCGTCCACCCCCGTTCCGCGCCCTGTCCATTCCGCGGCCTCACCGCCCAACAGGGCCGCTGCCAATGCGGCGGCGGGGGTCGTGTTGCCGATGCCCATCTCGCCCACCACCAGCAGGTCCGTATCCGCCCGCACAGCGCTCCATCCCGCTGTAAGCGCCGCCACGACGTCCCTCTCGGACATGGCAGGCCCTTGGGTAAAGTCATCGGTGGGGCGATCAAGATCAAGCGCGTGCACGTCAAGCTGCGCACCAGCCGCGCGGGCGAGCTGGTTAATGGCCGCTCCGCCATGCTGGAAGTTCAGCACCATCTGCTCTGTCACTTCTGGCGGGAACGCTGAGACCCCTTGGCCCGCAACGCCGTGATTGCCAGCAAAGACGATAATCTGGGGAGACGTCACTTTGGGCTGTGGATTGCCACGCCATCCAGCATACCACTGTGCGATATCCTCAAGACGCCCCAAAGCACCGGGGGGTTTGGTAAGCTGACCATTGCGCGCCGCAGCACCATTCTGTGCGTCCACATCCAAATCCGGCATCGTGGTCAGCGCCTTGCGAAAGGCCTCTAGATCAGAAAACTCAGTCATTTCGATAACCCTCATTGCCAGATTGCTACTGCCTGTTTACCCAATGAGACGCCGCTCACAAGCGGTGAAAGGGCTTACCAATGGATAAAAGTATTTTAGTGCGCCAGCTTTGGCTTGCCGCTGTGCTGTTGACGCGGTTGCCGCTTCCGCACCTGCCTGAAGGCGCATTTGCGCAGGGGCCACGCGCCGTTTGGGCTTATCCGCTTGTGGGGCTTGGTGTTGGCGCTACTGGGGCAGTGGTCGGCTGTCTTGGAATATGGGTCGGGATCTCCACCTGGGCAGCGGCGGTGCTGGCCCTCGGGGTCATGACACTCCTTACAGGTGCAATGCATGAGGACGGGCTGGCCGACCTGTTTGACGGGTTCTGGGGCGGTTTTTCCCCTGCGCGACGGTTGGAGATCATGCGCGACAGCCAAATCGGCACCTATGGCGTGCTGGCGCTGGTGTTGATGAGTGTCGTAAAAATTAGCGCGCTCGCCGTTTTGTTGGACACAGCACCGCTTGCGATTGGCGCTGCTGCGGCACTTTCACGCGGCGTAATGCCTGCGTTGATGCACGCCCTCCCCCACGCCCGCGCCGACGGGCTGTCGCACAGCGTAGGGCGTCCTGACTTAACCACCGCAAGCCTGAGCATCGTAATCGGCGCAGCGATCAGCCTGCTTTGCGTAGGGCTGACAGGTGTTGCGATGACTGTGATTGCAGTCACGGCAGCTACAGTGATTGGCGTATTGGCCAATCGGAAAATCGGTGGCCAGACAGGCGATGTGCTGGGCGCCGCACAACAGCTTAGTGAAGCGGCGATCTTACTCACCTGTACGGCCATGCTCTAGATACGCAAAAGCCGCGCCTGATTGGATCAGACGCGACTTAATGCATAGCTTGGGAGCGCCGCTTAGGTTGTTGCTACGACCACAGGTGCGATACGGCTCTGCAGAACGTCACCGATCCGCTTGGCAGCACCAAGTTCGTCCCCGTTAGAAACGGCCGAAACTTCGCGGGTCAGACGCTCAAGCGCTGCTTCATAAAGCTGACGCTCGGAATAGGACTGCTCACGCTGGTCGTCCGTGCGGTGCAGGTCGCGGACGACTTCTGCGATAGAAAGCAGATCACCACAGTTGATCTTTTGCTCGTACTCTTGGGCGCGACGCGACCACATGGCACGTTTGACCTTTGCTTTGCCTTTAAGCGTCTTCATCGCTTTTTCGATCACGTCAGGCGAGCTGAGCGCGCGCATCCCGATCTCGGTCGCTTTGTGCGTTGGCACGCGCAGGGTCATCTTGTCCTTCTCGAAGGCAATCACAAACAACTCAAGGGTGGTGCCTGCAATTTCCTGCTCCTCGACGTTAACGATCTGGCCCACGCCGTGCGCGGGATAAACGACGAATTCGTTAGGGCGGAAGTCAAGTTTTTTGGATTTGGTCATACTCTTCAAACTCCTGAAAGGGCGCAATCCGTAATGGAGAACGCACAAAAGACGCTGCTTCGACAGGCAATTGCCCGCGAAACCCACGTCTAAGATTTAATGGTCAGTTGCGCCGTGGCTGGGCGGCGTCTTTATGTGTCAAATTCGATATCATTGAGGTCTGTATAACACAAAAATGCCCCCCCTAAAAGGGAGGGCAAATGCCAACATATCATGACGATGGGGCGATCAGAGCGAATGAGCCGCGAATCACGTAATTTCGCTTAGCCACCCTCGCCTGGAGCTTCGGAGAACAGATCCATCTTGCCCTCTTTGCCGTCCATCTCCTCTGCTGCAGGCAGCGGATCTTTCTTTGTGATAATGACTGGCCACAGTTCCGAGTATTTGCGGTTGAACTCGACCCACTTCTCCATGTCAGGCTCTGTATCCGGACGGATAGCGTCAGCAGGGCACTCGGGCTCGCAGACGCCACAGTCGATACATTCGTCTGGATGGATCACCAGCATATTTTCGCCTTCATAGAAACAATCTACAGGACAGACCTCGACACAGTCGGTGTATTTACAGGCGATACAGGCGTCGTTCACGATATAGGTCATTGGGAGATATCTCTGTCATATTTGATTGAAACGTAGCTAGAACAGCAGCGCCAATCATTCAAGGTGGCGGGCCTTAGAAAGATCAAGCTGACGCCGGTCACGCTTGGTTGGGCGACCCTTTCCCTCAAACGCTGGATTTTGCGTGGTTTTGTCCTTTGGCGTACACGTCGGCGGGGACAAATCGGTATAAAGCGCCTGCGCTTCAGGCGCAGGACCACGCCGCACCCCCAAGCCGTCGATCTGGATCACGCGAATATGATCGTCTTTGGGGAAGGTCAGCACATCACCGGACGTAATTGTCGCACTACGCTTGTAGGCTAGCGTCCCGTTGATCCGAACGTTGCCTCCGGCGACAGTAGATGCCGCCAGAGTGCGTGTTTTAAAAAACCGTGCGTACCACAGCCACTTATCCAGCCGTAATTTTTCCGCAGGGGTTTCCGTCACTTGTCGTTTTTGAGGCCCATAAGAGCGGCCGCAAACGGGTTGTCAGGATCGATCTTCTTTTCAGCCTTTGGTGGACGGGCCGAGAAGTTCTGGCTCTTATTGCCTTTGTCCCCGTCACGTTGGCCTTTTTTGCCACGCGGGTTCGGCTTTCCCTTACCCTTTGGACGGTCCCCGCCAGCAGGCTGTTGACGCCGTGCAGGGCGTGCCCACGTGAAGGTATAGAAAGTCTCCATCTCCGCACCAGCGATCTGCGCGTCGGGCGCAGTACCTTGGGGCGTCTCTGTCTCGGACATCTCGGGGATTGCAGCTTCGACCTCGCCGCCCATTACAGGCTCCGACAAAATCGGTGCGATACCTTCGTCGATGATCGCTGCAACTTCCTCAGGCGTATCCGCTGCGGTTGGTACAGACGGATCTTCGATGATCGCACCTTCCGCAGGGGCGTTCATATCCATGACAGGCGTATCAGCGGCCACATCCTTAGCTGCTTTAGGCATAACTTCGGTCACGGACTTCACTTTTGCCCGCTCGCCCGCTTCGGCTTTATATCCTAGGCCGCGCATCAGATCGGCAAACTGCTCGAGTGTGGTGCCAGAGATCGAGAGCATATCGGCCTTAGCCTCAAAACCGCCGCGCGAATCTTCGCCGCGCAGCATATCCGCCAAACGCTCCAACATATCGATGCGGATCGCACGAGTACCAGCATTGCGGTAGCCCGACATTGTGTCGGCCCCTGCTGGCGCGCCCTGCTCAACCGGAATTGTCACCAAACCAGGAGGAGGCGATTCGGGGAACTCGGAGAGACCTTTGGTCAGTGACCACAACACCAGACGCAAGCGCGTTGGCGCAGGCTTGAGGAGCAATGGCATGAAGATAGTGAACTGACCAAAACGGATGCCGTGCTTGCGCAGCGCACCGCGAGCATCTTGATCCAACGACTTCACTTCTTCGGCCAATTCGGCGCGCGTAAGGATGCCGAAACCCTCGACCATGCGGAAGGCAAAGCCACGGGCCAGACCCGTTAGGGCCTCGTCATTCTTGAGCGCGACCAGTGGCTCGAACAGGCTCGCCACTTTCCGGTCAATGAAGTGCTGGAGGCGACGCTGAACCTTCTGCGCCACGTCTGGACCAGCCACATCGTCCACAAATACTTCGAC
>JBALTK010000107.1:0-13147 GCA_036964385.1 Sulfitobacter sp.
CCGGCAAGTTGCACCCCCCGTTGCAAGAGCTGCGCCTGCTGGACGATTCAGGTAATGACGTGGCCTTGGGCCAGTTGGGTGAAATCACGGTCAAGAGCCCCGCAAACATGCGCTGTTACCTGAACAAACCAGAAGAGACAGCAGAGACGTTGCAAGACGGTTGGTTGCGCACGGGTGATCTGGCCGTAATGGACGAAGAAGGCTTCATCACTATTTTGGACCGTAAGAAAAACATCATCATCCGCGGCGGCGAGAACATCGCTTGTCTCGATGTGGAAGGTGCGCTGCACCGCTTGCCTGATGTGATTGAGGCCTGTGCCTTTTCGGTCCCTGATGAACGCTTGGGCGAAGTTGTCGGCGCCTGTGTAGAGCTGCGCAACGGAGCGACATTGAGCAAAGACGAAATGGCGGCGGCCCTTGAAGGGCATATCGCGAAATTCAAAACACCCGAGTATCTCTGGACGCAACATGCGCCCTTGATGCGGGGTGCGACTGATAAACTGGACCGTCGCGGTGTGCGCACGGTCTGTCTGAAAAACCTAGGGGCAAATACATGACACCAACAACAGAGCAAATCGGCGAATACATCGCCACAGCAGGCAAAGCAGCGTGGGAGGTTCCAGGACTGGACGCAAACGCGCCACAGCGTGAGATTAAAACCGTTGGCATTATTGGCGCAGGCACCATGGGCGGCGGCATCGCTATGAACTTTGCGACCGCAGGCTATAATGTGAAGATAGTAGAGACGACCCAAGAGGCGCTGGACCGCGGTCTGGCCGTTGTACGCGGAAACTACCAGCGTTCCAGCGACAAGGGCCGCTTTCCACAGGACGAAGTCGAGGCACGCATGGGCCGTTTCGACGGACGGCTTGAACTGGCCGATCTGGCGGACTGTGATCTGATCATCGAAGCGGTGTTCGAAGATATGGACCTCAAGCGCAAGATTTTCACCGAGTTGGACCGCGTCTGCAAAGAGGGCGCTATCCTCGCAACCAACACCTCCGCACTCGACATCAACGAGATTGCTGCGATGACTCGCCGCCCGCAAGATGTGATAGGGCTGCACTTCTTCTCCCCCGCAAACGTGATGAAGCTGCTTGAGATTGTACGCGCCGCACATACCGCAGACGATGTTGTCGCCACGTCCATGGCATTGGCCGCTAAGATCAACAAAATTGCCGCACTCGTCGGTGTCTGCCCCGGCTTCGTGGGTAACCGCATTCTGTTTGCACGCCAAATTCAGGCGAACAAACTGCTCGCCAAAGGTCTGATGCCTTGGGATGTCGATGCGGCACTGAATGCCTTCGGGTTCAAAATGGGTCCATTCCAGATGAGCGATTTGGCGGGCCTTGATATTGGTTGGTCCAAAGGGGCCACCACAGACAATCCAATCCGCGACATGCTGTGCGAGATGGACCGCCGTGGGCAAAAAACTCAAGCGGGCTTTTATGACTATGACGAAAACCGCCGCCCTATCCCGTCCGATGTGACGGCTGGCATCATCAAGAACGTGACAGGTGCTGAAGCCTCGACCATGAGCGCAGAGGAGATCATCGAGATCTGCATCTATCCGATGATCAACGAAGCCGTGAAAATCCTTGAAGAGAACAAGGCGCAGCGCCCGTCCGACATCGATGTGGTCTGGCTCAACGGCTACGGTTGGCCTGCAGATAAGGGTGGGCCGATGTTTTATGGCGACATGGTTGGCGCCCAAGCTGTTTTGGACCGTATGGAAAAACTGGGCGCGGATGATCCTGCCTTTGCTCCTGCCGACCTTCTGCGCCAACTTGCGGCCACGGGCGGCAAATTCACCGACATCGATACCGGAGGGCTGAAAGTATGAGCTACGAATATATCACGACCGAAAAGAAGGGGCATGTCCTCGTCGTCACGATGAACCGACCCGACGTCTACAACGCGGTGCATGTGGATATGCACAACGAGATGGCTGATTGCTGGGACGCCTTCGCAGCGGATCAGGACCTCTGGGTTGCTGTGCTTACGGGCGCGGGCGACAAGGCGTTTTGTGCAGGCAACGACCTCAAAGCGACAGCCGCAGGAGGGTCTAAGGCCACAATGACACCAATGGGGTTTGCAGGTCTTTCCTCCCGCTTCACTCTAGAGAAACCCATCATCGCTGCCGTTAACGGATTTGCGATGGGCGGTGGGTTTGAGACGGCGCTGTCATGCGACATCATCCTCGCCTCAGAGAATGCGAAATTCGCCCTGCCCGAAGTGAAGGTCGGTTTCTTCGCCGCCGCATCCGGCGTACAGCGTTTGTCGCGCTACATCGGGCGGCTTGCTGCGCAAGAGATGATGTACACAGGCCGCACCATTCTAGCAGATGAAGCGCTTGCATTGGGATGCGTCAACGAGGTGCATCCGCATGGTGATCTGATGACAAAAGCAATGGAGAAGGCAGAGCAGTTGTGCACCGTCTCCCCCTCTGCTGTCAAAGCGACCAAGCGTGTGCTGAACGATATGTATGTCCGCGACGGGATGGAGGGCAGCATCGCCTATTCCCGTGAGGTCATCGCAGATTTGGCCAAGACCGAAGATTTCAAAGAAGGCGTGAACGCTTTTGTCGAGAAACGCAAAGCGGAGTGGGTGAACAAGTAATCACCACCCCGATACAAACAATCAACAGGGAGACATTGAATGTCTGATACACCAATGGAAATGAACAATCTGGCAATGTCCGAAAAGGCAAAGCCGCTGCTCGCAGCAGTAATCAAGCACATCCGCGAAAACGTAGATCCAATGACCGACGAGTTTTTCGCGCTTGGCGAAGGCCGCGCGGACCGCTGGTCCTATGCACCCGGTCAGCTAGAGCTGCTCGAAAAAGCAAAGCAAAAAGCGCGTGACGCAGGTCTGTGGAACTTCTTTCTGCCAAATGCCGAAACAGGCGAAGGCCTTAGCAACCTCGACTATGCCTACATCGCTGCTGAACTGGGCAAAAGCCCACTGGCCCCAGAGACATTGAACTGTAACGCGCCTGATACTGGCAACATGGAAGTGTTGGAACGGATCGGCACGAAAGAGCAGAAAGAAGAATGGCTCAAGCCGCTGCTTGCAGGCAAAATTCGCTCTGCCTTTGCGATGACAGAGCCTGACATGGCATCCTCTGATGCCAAGAACATCTCAACCTCTGCAGTCCTTGAAAACGGCGAATGGGTCATCAATGGTGAGAAGTACTATATCTCCGGAGCGGGCGATCCGCGCTGTAAGATCATGATCACGATGGTCAAGACGTCCCCTGATGCGGAGCCTTTCCGCCAGCAGTCACAGATCCTCGTACCCATCGACACCCCAGGCGTCGAAATTGTTGGCCCGATGCACGTCTTCGGTCATGACGACGCACCGCATGGTCACATGCACATCAAGTTCACCAATGTTCGCGTGCCAGAGAGCAACATATTGTGGGGCGAAGGCAAAGGCTTTGAAATTTCTCAGGTACGCCTTGGACCTGGCCGTATCCACCACTGCATGCGCTCCATTGGCGCCGCGGAAAAAGCCCTTGATCTGATGATCGAGCGCGGCCTCTCGCGTGAAGCGTTCGGCAAAAAGATCATTGATCTCGGAAAGAACATGGAAACGATCTCGCGTGCGAAGATCGAGATCGAAGCCATGCGTCTGCTGGTCCTGAAAGC
This sequence comes from Sulfitobacter sp., assembly GCA_036964385.1. GTDB lineage: Bacteria > Pseudomonadota > Alphaproteobacteria > Rhodobacterales > Rhodobacteraceae > Sulfitobacter. The sequence goes on from JBALTK010000107.1 coordinate 3,651, forward strand.
CGCCAAAGCGATGGATGTACTTGGCAACAAAGAAGCCCGTATTTGGGTTTCCATGATCAAAGCAAAAGTACCTGAGCAGGTCTGTAACATCATCGATGAAGCGATGCAGGTCCACGGTGCGACGGGCATTTCCCAATGGTCGCCGCTGTCTGGCATGTACACGGCACAGCGCACCTTGCGTTATGCGGATGGCCCTGATGAGGTCCACCACCATGTTATCGCCCGCGCCGAAGTGAAGGACTACAAAGAGAGCAACTCTCGCACCAATGCTGCGCGCAATGAAATTGCAACAGGTCGCACACGGAGCGGTGTATGAGCATGTTTGACCTGACCGGAAAGGTGGCGCTCCTGACAGGAGCGTCCAAAGGCATGGGGTTCGAGATGGCCAAGGGACTCGCAGCCCAAGGTGCCACTGTGATCATTTCCTCGCGGACGCAAGAAGACCTTGATGTCGCCGCAAAGGAGATCAACGATGCTGTGGGCGCTACGCGTGCCTATGGCGTCGCTGCCAACATCGTGCACAAGGACTCACTTCAGTCGCTTGTGGACAAGACTCACGAAATCGCAGGGCCGATTGACATCGTCGTCGGCAATGCGGGGGTGAACCCTTACTTTGGCCCGATCGCGGGCATCTCCGACAAAGACTATGAGCGGACGATGAACGCCAACGTGCAGTCCAACCTGTGGCTGGCCAAAATGGTTGCACCAGATATGGCCGCCAAAGGCACAGGATCGATGATGTTCACATCGTCCATTGGTGCGTTCAAGCCGTCAGACACGCTCGGCGTTTACGGCATGTCAAAGTTGGCGCTGATCAGTCTGGTGCGCAACCTCGCGATGGAGTTTGGTCCCCAAGGCATCCGCTTCAACGCAATCTGTCCTGGCCTGATCAAAACCGACTTTGCCCGCGAACTGTGGGACAAACCAGGTATCGAAGAGAAGTATTCCAAAGGCATTCCGCTGCGCCGTTTGGGTGAGCCCGAAGATTTCGCAGGCCTCGCGGTCTTCCTTGGCTCAGACGCCAGCAAATACATGACCGGTCAGGCACTTACCGTCTGTGGCGGTTCAAGCATGTGGGCGTAAACGATGGAACTCAAAGATAAAATCATCGTTGTAACGGGGGCGGCGTCCGGTATCGGGCGCGCCATGTGCCTGCGCTATTCCGAGGAAGGCGCGAAACACATCGCCTGCGTCGACCGTGACTTGGCGGGTGCCGAAGAGACGGCCAAAATGATGGGTGGCAAAGCCTATCAAGTTGATGTTGCGGTCAAAGACCAAATCACTGGCATGATCGACGCGGTTGAAGCAGATGCAGGTCCGATTGACCTGTTCTGCTCCAACGCGGGGATTTCGATTGCGGGTGGTGTCGAAGTTGAGGACGACGAATGGCAGCGGATTTGGGAGATCAACGTGATGTCCCATGTCTGGGCCGCACGTCATCTGGTCCCACTTATGTCTGCACGTGGCGGCGGCTACCTCCTCAACACGTCTTCAGCGGCAGGGTTGTTGAACCAGATCGGCTCAGCACCTTACGGTGTGACAAAGCACGCCGCTGTTGGTTTAGCCGAATGGCTGGCGCTGACGTATGGCGATCAGGGGATCAAAGTATCGGTCCTGTGTCCACAGGCGGTGCGTACAGAGATGACCCGTGGCCATGAAGATCACGTCGCTGCAATCAACGGCATGATGGAACCGGGCCCTGTGGCCGAGGCCTGTGTCGAAACTATCCGCGCCGAAACTTTCCTTGTCCTCCCGCACAAGGAGGTCGAGCAATACATGCGCAACAAGACAGATAACTATGACCGTTGGATCGGTGGGATGCGGAAGCTGAACCGCCGTTTTGGCAGCTTTGACAGTTAGGAAAATTTGATGATCGGCTATACCACAATCGGCGTGAGCGACATGGAGCGCGCCAAAAAGTTCTACTGTGATCTGTTCGCAGACAAAGGTGCAAAGGTCGTGATTGACGCGGGACGTATTGCATTCATCGGCACCAAACGCGGTGAACCGATGCTGGCCGTGTGCGAACCTTACGACAAGGAAGCGCCCACGCCCGGTAATGGTGTGATGATCGCTTTTCCCATCGAGGAAAAAGACGAAGCTGACCGTTTGCATGCACGCGCACTTGAGTTGGGCGCAACATGCGACGGCCCTCCTGGCCAACGTATTCCCGACCGCTTTTATGGGTCCTACGTGAAGGACCCAGACGGCAATAAACTGTGTTTCTTCATGTTTGGATAAACACGCTGTCGACTGACAACACAGAATACCACTTCAAACCAAGATAAGAGAGTGAGCCAGCCTGCGAGCGCGGCTCACTTTTTCTTTAGAGGACGTACGAGGCCTTCTTGGGCGACACTTGCAACCAATGTACCGTCGGCACTGTAGATTGATCCACGGTTAAAGCCGCGCGCTTTACCTGTCCACGGGGCATCGAGATCGTAGAGATGCCAATCGTTGAACTGGATCGGGCCATGAAACCACATGGCGTGGTCAAGGCTCGCACTCATTACATTCCCTTGAAACCATGTGAGGCCATGGGGGCGAAGGGATGAGCCAAGCAAATTCATATCAGACGCGTAGGCAAGCAAGCAGTGCTGCATTTGCGGCCCCTGCCCTTTGGCAGCTTCCATGCGAAACCAAAGATGGTTTTTGTCGCTGGCTTTTTCTGGAGTGAAGAAGTCACGGGGGGCCACCTCGCGCAGCTCAATCGGGCGTTCGCGCAGGAAATCATCGTGGAATTTTTCGGGAATTTTATCGACATGCGCCTCGCGTAGTTCGTCACGGTTAGGCCAATCCTCCGGTGAACCAACATCAGGCATTGTATGTTGATAGTTCCAGCCCTCCTCATCCACATGGAAAGAGGCCAAGAGATTGAAGATTTCTTTACCATGCTGAATCGCGACAACGCGGCGGGTGGTGAAGCTGCCGCCATCACGGGCGCGGTCCACTTGGTAGATCACCGGAATCTTCGGGTCACCAGGACGGATAAAGTAGGCGTGCAAGCTATGGCACAAGCGATCAGGAACTGTGCGATAGGCCGCCATCAGCGCCTGAGCTATGACATGCCCGCCGAAAATGCGCGTCGTGGTTTCGCCTCCGTTGCCCATGCCGCGAAACAGATCGACTTCGAGCTGTTCAATGTCGAGAAGTTCGAGAAGTTGATCGGCTGCTGTGCTCATGCGGGTGGGCCTTTTAGGTCGTGGCCCGTGCGTTGGCATAGGCGATAAAGAAATCAAAGCTGTCGGGGTTTGCCATGCTATCACGGTTCACCACGCGCTCGGGGTCACCTCCCAACAATAGCTTTTTCACCGGAACCTCAAGCTTTTTACCTGATAGAGTGCGGGGTATTTCCTTCACTTCGATAATCTCATTCGGGATGAAGCGGGCGGAGACACCTTTACGGATGGCATCATTGACCTTGTCTTTGAGTGCATCGTCGAAAGGCACACCCTTGGATGGAACGATGAAAAGCGGCATAAAACTGTCGCGGCCCAAGAACTCCAAATCAACGACTAGACTGTCGAGAATATCATCAAGGCCTTCGACGGCTTGATATATCTCGGCCGAGCCAAGGCGCAGACCTTTACGGTTAATCGTGGCGTCGGAGCGGCCATAAATGACGCTTGCACCAGATTCATCAATACTGATCCAGTCACCGTGGCGCCAGATGCCAGGATAGGTGTCGTAATAACTCTCGAACAGGCGGGAGCCGTCGTCATCCCCCCAAAAGAAAAGCGGCATGGAGGGAAGCGGCTCGGTACAGACAAGCTCTCCCACTTCGCCAATCAATTCGCGGCCTTCGGGATCGTATGCGCGCACAGCGTTGCCAAGTGCGCGACACTGCATCTCGCCCGCACGAACTGGCATTCCCGGATGACCGAGGACAAACGCCCCCGCCAGATCAGTCCCACCCGAGATAGGCGCAAGCCAAAGGTCAGCTTTCACGTCGCGGTAAATCCACTCATAGGCATCAGAGCTGAGCGGCGATCCCGTCGACCCAAGAGAGCGAAGGTTGGAGAGGTCCACGTCCTCACGCGGCATAATACCTGCCTTGAGACACCCAGCAAAGAAGGCGGCACCAGCACCGAGATAAGTGAGTTTTTCATCCGCGGCAAAGCGCCAGAGCGCGAGCATGTCAGGATGGTTAGGAGCGCCGTCAAACAAGCAAACAGTTGCGCCCTGCCCCAATGCCATCCATTGCGCGTTCCACATGATCCAACCCGAAGAGGTCAGCCAGCAAAAGCGGTCATCTCGGGTGATGTCATGATGGAGAGATTGTTTAGCCGCCTCAAGGATCACCCCACCGTGGCCATGCACGATGGGTTTGGGATTGCCCGTGGTGCCAGAGGAATAGACGATCCAGAGCGGCTGATCGAAGGGCACTTGGGTCGGCGCGAATGGTACATCATCGTGCAGCAGGCTGTCCCATGATACATGGCCTTCAGGAATATCTCCCACTACGGGGAGCGTGATGAATTGAGCTACACTCGGCAGGTGCGATGTGATTTCGGCCAAAACCTCGCGACGGTCGATGGTCTTGCCCATATGGGTATAACCATCTTGCGCGATAAATACTTTAGGCGCGATCTGCTTGAAACGGTCAAGGATGGCAACGTGGCCCATATCGGGCGCGCACAGCGACCACGCAGCGCCGAGGCTCACGGTAGCGAGAAAGGCGATCAAGGCTGCTTCAGTATTTGGCAGCACGGCAACGACGCGATCACCTTGTGTGACACCCATGCCCTTTAGATGATGCGCCACGGAGGCCACTTGGGCGCGCAGCTCTCCCCATGAGAGCTCCTTACGGCCCAAGGTCTCAGAGAAGCTTACAATCGCAGGATGGTCCTCACGACCCTCAGCATGAGACAGAATATTATCAGCATAGTTGAGCATCGCACCGGGGCACCACTGTGCCCCCGGCATGGTGCGGGTTGCTAGAATCTTTTCGTATGGTTCACTGGCGCGGACGTTAAAGAAATCCCAAATGGCGGCCCAAAAGGCGTCGAGATCAGTGACGCTCCACTCCCACATTTCATTGTAGTTAGCAAAGGTAACGCCCTGCTTCTCTTCCACGAACCGCTCGAACTTTGCCATGGTCGAGGCATTCGCGCGCTCGGGCGTAGGGGTCCAGAGGACAGGGTTCATGTCAGCGCTCCATGGACAAGTGCTCTGAGTTGCGGGCGTGCAGGATACGCGCTGCTCGGGATGAGTTGGGTGAAGAAGATAACCGATAGGTCAAAGACAGGGTCAATCCAGAAGGCCGTTGATGCCATACCACCCCAGCTAAAATCACCGATACTACCCGGCGCGCGCGCGCGGCCGGGATCGAGCAGGACAGCACCGCCAAGACCAAAGCCCATGCCCTCCATCGGTTGCTCGGCAAAGCTCCTTGGCCCCATCGAGGCGATATCGCCACCCAGATGATTGCGCATCATAAAGTCGAGCGTCTTGGGACCGATGAGGCCCGCACCACCTGTACGCATCATCTCGGTAAATTTCAGGTAATCGTCGATGGTACCAACAAGGCCGCCCCCACCTGATTGAATTTGCGGGTTAAGAAACGGCGATTTATCGGCACCGTCGAGCTGGCGTAGCGTATCTGCGCCTGTGTCTACTTTACCCACCGAAAATGCGTTTCCAGCAAGAGGCGTATAGCAAGCTGCGAAGCGGTCCTTTGCTGCGGGCGGCACGACAAAGCGCGTTTCGGTCATGCCCAAGGGATCAAAAATCTCGTCTATAAAGAACTGCTCCAACGTCTTACCTGTGACCACCTCGATCACACGGCCAAGGACGTCTGTTGCAACAGAGTATTCCCATCGTGAACCCGGCGCGAACGCAAGAGGGAGTGCCGCAACCTTGTCAGCCATCTGCGTCATAGTGAGTTTGTCACCGCGAAACTCAATGTGTTGTTCAGCCATCTCCGCACCCAGAACACCAGGGTTGAACCCGTAGCTGAGACCGGAAGTATGCGTCAGAAGCTGATGCAGCGTGGGCGTTGCGCACGCCTCGGTTTGGCCGATGCTTGTAGCGCCAGACACAAGACACCGCATCTCACTGAATGCTGGGATAAAATCGGAAAGCGGGGCATCGAGATGGAACAACCCACGCTCGGCCAGCATCATGATCGCGACAGAAGTGACCGGCTTGGTCATGGAGTATATGCGCGCCACGGTATCGCGTTGCCATGGCTGATTTGCGGCCACATCACGTAGGCCACAATCGTGATAATAAACTTCCCTTCCGCCTTGAGCTACAAGGACCGACGCCCCCGCAAAGCGGCGGGCGTCGATATAGGTTTGCATCCAATCGCCAATGCGGTTCAGGCGCGTCGCGTCAAAAGTGGTCATTAAACTTCTAACCACTCCTTGCGCACGTCCTCGCGAGCTTTGAGTTCTGCGGGCGTCCCCTCAAAGACGACCTGACCATGGCCCATGACATAGACGCGGTCGGCGATGTCCATTGCGATGGAGAGTTTTTGCTCGACCAGCAGCGTGGAAATCCCTTTCTCGGCAATAGCCTTGAGAACTTCGGCAACTTTCTGAACCATTTGGGGGCTAAGGCCCTCGGTTGGCTCATCGATCATCACAAAATCAGGGTCACCCATCAACGTGCGGCACATGGTCAGCATCTGCTGTTCGCCACCTGACAAAACAGAAGCTTCGACATCCGCGCGGCGGTCAAGGTTTTCGAACATGTCGAACATCATCTGCATGGACCAGCGCCCTGCCCCGTCTTTCTGACCCGGTTTGAGGCCCAGTGTCAGGTTTTGACGTGTTGTCAGACCAGGAAAAATATCGCGGTTTTCTGGCACATAGCCGATGCCCATGTTGGCAATTTCATAGGCCTTCTTGCCCGAGATTTCTTTCCCGCGGAACTTAACAGATCCTTTCGGTTCTACCTCGCCCATGATCGCCTTGCAGGTGGTGGAACGGCCTACGCCATTGCGGCCCAGCAGAGCGACAATCTCACCCTCCTGCACATTCAGGGTTACGCCCTGTAGAATGTGGGATTTGCCGTAATAGGCGTGCATGTCGGTGACTTCTATCAATGTTCTTCCTCCAGTGCAGCACCCAGATAGGCTTCTTGTACTTTCGCATCCGCACGCACCGCTTCGGGTGTGCCTGTTGCGATGATTTCGCCGTAGACCAGCACCGAAATACGGTCGGCAAGACCAAAGACCACGCCCATGTCATGCTCAACCATAATGAGAGTTTTGCCCTCGGTCACTTTCATGATCAGGTCGGTGATATAGTCGGTCTCGGAATGGCTCATCCCTGCTGTGGGTTCGTCCAGCATGATGACATCAGCGCCACCAGCGATGGTGATACCAATTTCCAACGCACGCTGCTCGGCATAGCTGAGCGTGCCCGCAGGAAGGTCGCGACGTCCCAGCAGGTTGATCTGATCAAGGATCGCATCAGCCTGTTCCGAAAGTTCGCGTTGGCGGTTCACGATGTTCCAAAAGCTGTATTTGTAGCCGTTGGACCACAACAATGCGCAGCGGATGTTTTCGAACACGCTCATCTTCGGGAAGATGTTGGTGATCTGGAACGAGCGGCTGAGGCCCTTGCGATTGATCTGGAAAGGCTCCAGCCCCGCGAGGTTCTCACCGTGAAGTTTGACCGACCCTGCCGTTGGTGCAAAGCGAGCTGTGATCAGGTTGAACAGCGTGGATTTACCCGCACCATTTGGACCAATAATCGCGTGTCGTTCTGCCTTGCCGATGCTCAGATCAATGCCGCGAATAATCTCGGCCTTGCCAAAGCTCTTCTTGAGGCCTTTGAGTTCAAGTGCTGGTGTGCTCATGATGCGCCTCCTGCCGTGTTAGCTTCGTTCCATGCGTCTTTGAGATCCGCAGCCGTCAAGCGGGCAATGCCGATACCGATGACTGTGATGGCCCCTGCAATGATCCAAGGCATGATTGTGTGGCTGTCAAATGTGGTCCAGAACAACGTCATCTCGTTGTCGCCCGTCGCACCATGACGGTAATGGAACGTCATCTCGACCAATGCGCTGAGGCCAAGGATACCGATGGCAGCAGGCAGCAGCGTTTTGAAATATGGCGCGATCAGCAGCTTCCATTTACCCAGTTTGATAGCAGGAACATGCATCATGATCAGACCCGCCAAACCACCTGGGAAGAACATCACCGTGGCCAAGAAAAGTGAGCCTGCATAGAACGCCCACAACTCTGTCTGAAGGCTCAGCACGGTTTGAAGCAGCGTGAAAACAATCGCGCCGATAATTGGTCCGAAAAAGAAGCCAACACCGCCAAGGAAGGTCACAAGCAAGATCACCCCAGAGGAAGCCGCATTGAGGTTTTCCTCCGTCAGGATTTCGTAGTTGATCGCGAAGAGACCACCGGAGACACCAGCGAAAAAGCCCGACGCGACAAAGCTGTAGTAGCGGACCCAGCGTGCTGAGTAGCCAAGGAATTCCGCCCGCTCGGGGTTATCGCGTACGGCGTTTGCCATGCGGCCAACAGGTGTGCGGCTCCATGCGTACATGAGAGCAGCAGAAATGATGACCCATGCAGCGGTGAGGTAATAGACTTCTTGCTGCTGCAAGAACTCAACGCCAAAGAAAGGCTGAGCATATGTACGGTCGCCAGATATACCTTCCTCGCCGCCGAAGAATGCAACGACGATTACAGAGCTGGCCGCAATCAATTCACCCACGCCAAGTGAGATCATCGCAAATACCGTCCCCGCAGAGCGGGTCGAGAAGGAACCAACAATCAACGCCAGCCCCATGCCGAACAAACCGCCAAACAATGGCAGGATTGGCAATGGCATCGCCGCAAAGAAGTCGGACATGTTCATCAGGTGCATACAGAAGAACCCGCCAACACCCGCATAAACTGCATGACCAAAGGAGAGCATGCCCCCCTGTCCCAGCAGCATGTTATACGCGAGCGCAAAGATGATCGTGATCGACATCTGGTTCATGATCGTCAGCGCGGAGTTGTTGGTAAAGATCATCGGCAATACCAGCATCGCGATTGATGCAATGATCCATGGCAGCAGAGTGATCGTCATAGAGCCGGCACGCATCCGCTGTGCAGGCTTTGTCGGGTCGGTTTTAAGCTGCTCGTTCATTGTGTGCGCTTTCCGAAAAGACCTGCAGGGCGGAAGATAAGGATCAGCACCATCAGGATGTAGGGAAGAATGTCGGCGATTTGCGGTGACGTCAGGCTCCAGAAGTCACGGAAGATACTTTCATCCATGTTCTCTGGCGTAGCAATGCCGATCGCGTTGAGGATGTTCTCCATCTCAATGTTATAGGATTTGGCGAATGTCGTTATCCAACCGATCAGCAAGGACGCCACAAGCGCACCCCAAAGCGAGCCAAGCCCCCCGATCACAATGGTCACAAACACAATCGAACCGAGGACAAAGGCCATTCCCGGGAAGGTCCCGAGTACAGGCCCAGCGATCACACCAGCGACACCAGCGAGCGCAGTTCCCACACCAAACACACCCATAAAGATGAGC
>JBALTK010000108.1:0-13122 GCA_036964385.1 Sulfitobacter sp.
GCCCGCAGTATGCGGGTATCAAGAATTTCCAAGCAAGGGGCAACATGGTCGGTGGCTTCGATCACATCCTCGCGGCTGTGACCCGTCCCAGAAATATGCGCACCCATGACAAAGGCGATCTCGGCTTCAATGCGCGGTTGGATGAAACGGCCTTCGGGTACAGTCTCGCCGCTCTGAAACAGCATGTTATCCAGCAGCACACCACTATCAGGTGTGGTAATGCCTAGCGCCTGCTGCATTGCGCGACTGGTCAGACCAATCTTCCAACCGATCCTGCTGCGCCCTGCGGCGTAGTGCATGTCGATGAGCGCGTCTTGGATGCGGTAGGCATCCTCCAGCTTTGCTTCGGGAAAGGCAGAAGAGATGAGGCCGCATTGCAGGCCCGCCCTGTCAGCCTCAAACAGCATTGTGGCGGCGGTGGTGACATCGTTTGGCGTCATTCGTCTACCACTCCGTTTGTGAGTGTGCCGATGCCTTCGGCGAACACATCAATTTGGTCACCGGGAACGAGGAAGCGGGGCGGATCGAACCGTGCGCCTGCACCCGTTGGCGTGCCAGATACAATAATATCACCGGGAACAAGTGTGGTGAAGGTCGAGATGTAAGCGATCTGCCGAGCGGCAGGGAACATCATGTGACCTGTTCGGTCGTCCTGACGCAGTTCGCCGTTCACGCGTGTTTGCAGGGCCACATCCGTGATCTGCTCGTCCCGCTCAAACGGAACCAACCATGGCCCCATCGCGCCTGAACCGTCCCAGTTCTTCCCTTGTGTTACATTGAATTTCGCATGGCGGACCCAATCGCGTAGTGTCCCTTCGTTGCAGAGCGTCAATGCTGCGATATGGCCCAGCGCGTCTTCTTGCGGAATCCGGCGCCCCCCTTTGCCGATGATCACGGCGATCTCGCCTTCGTAGTCAAGCTGGGGTGTCTCTGGTGGGCGGGTCAGTGGTGTGCGGTGGCCCACGAAAGAGCGCGGGAAACGGGGGAAGAGCGACATATTGGGTGGCGCCTCTTGTCCGTCCTTATACTCGGCATTCCGGTCTGGAAAATTGACACCAACGCAAATGATTTTCTCTGGGTTCGGCACCGGAATGTCCCAGCGGAAGGTGTCAAAAGCGTGAGTTACATCGCGGCCCTGCGCCATCTCGGCGAGCTTGGGTAGCCCGCCCGCCTCGATCACATTGCGCATCGTTGGCCAGTCGGGACAATCAGGCGAAAGGGCAATCATGCCAGTCTCGGCTACTGCGCCGTAAAACTGCTGGTCGTCTGCGGTGTAGGTTGCAAAATTCATGAGGCCTCCGCCAGTTCACACAGCACGTTATAGCCTGTGTCGATGTCATCTTTTGTGCAGTCAAATTGGCCGATCTGGAAGCGGATCACCATGTCACCGCCCACGCGGGTCTGGGTGATGTATATGCGCCCGTCATTATTAACCCGCTCGACAAAGGCGAGTTGACCATCGCTATCCACACCTGTCAGCTTGAACGTAAACAACGACAAGACAGGCTCGGTTACGATCTCGAAACGGCGATGTGCGCGGAGTTTCTCAGCCAGATCTTCGGCCCAGTTCACATGGTTGCGCAAACGGTTCCGCAGCCCTTCCATGCCGTAGGAACGCATAAGGAACCACAGCTTGAGTGCGCGGAAACGGCGGCCCAACGGGATCGACCATTCCGAATAGTCGATGACGTCTTCGGCGCCGGGCGTTAGCAGATAGTCTGCACGCATCGCCAGCGTTTTGACCAGCGCTTCAGGGTCGCGGATGAAATGGGCGGAGCAGTCAAACTGTGCGCCCAGCCATTTGTGCGGGTTGAAGACAACACTGTCCGCGCCCTCGATACCTGCCCAAAGGCTGCGGAATTCGGGACAGATCATGCCCGCGCCCGCCCATGCAGCGTCCACATGACAATAAAGCCCTTCGGCCTTTGCCACGGCCACAACGCCTGCAATGTCATCACATGCGCCTGTGCCTGTACCACCCGTGCAGGCTACGATTCCAGCAGGGATAAACCCAGCTTCACGGTCCGCTTTGATCGCGGCTGCAAGGGCCGTGGGATCCATGCTGCGCGTTGCGCCCTTTGTCGGGATGCGTACCAGATTGTTCCGCCCAATACCCGACACCCAAACGGCGCGATCGACGGAGGAATGCACCTCGGCAGAGGCATACACCCGCAACCGCCCTTGGCCGTTCAAGCCATCCTCGTTCCCGCGCCAGTCGGTTGCACGTTCGCGCATCACCAGCACGGCTGCGAGGGTTGCAGAAGACGCGCTGTCTTGGATTACGCCGTGAAAGTCATCAGGCAGGCCGATCCCGTCACGCAGCCATTCCAGCATACGCGTTTCCATTTCCGTCGCGGCGGGGGACGTCTGCCAAAGCATGCATTGCGCCGCCAGCGTGGTAACAAGGAACTCCGCCAACATTGATGGGGGGGAGGCGTTAGCAGGGAAGTAGGCAAAGAAGCGTGGATGCTGCCAATGGGTCATGCCCGGCATCACGATCTTCTCAAAATCACCGAATATCTGCTCCATAGCTTCCGGCCCTTCGGGGGCCGTCTTGGGCAGTTGGGCGGCGATGTCGCCATAGCGGGTTTGCGCCCGCACGGGGCGATCGCGCAGGTTCTCGTGATAGTCGCGGCCCCAGTCGGCGATCTGGCGGCCCCATTGGGCGAATTCATCCCACTTCATGTTATTTCCCCTTAAGGTGCAATAATCGGTTGGGCTTTGAGGTCACTCTCGACAAGCTCGGCCCCCTCGAACTTTGATCCCAGTTCAAACCAGGATTTGGGCGCGGGCGCCCCCCAAAGCGTCTGACGCTGGGGGTCTTTAAGATCCCATTTGATTGGCTCCAGATCGGGGTCGAGGGTCTGGTAATCAGAGCAATAGATTTCCGTGCGGTGGCCGTCTTGGTCGCGGATATAAAGGAAGAAGGCGTTGGAGATGCCGTGCCGTCCAGGGCCGCGCTCGATGTTGCTGACGTATCCGGTGGTGGCCATCAGATCGAGCAGGTCGATGATATTGAGCGGCGTTGGCACCCAGAACGCCATATGGTGCAGGCGCGGACCAGTTCCGTTGGTAAAGGCGATGTCATGCACGCCGCCTTTGCGGTGCATCCAAGCGGCCCATGTGCGGTCGGTTTCTTCATCAGCGGTATATTCGGTTACGCGAAAGCCCATATCGCCGTAGAAGGCGACAGCCGCATCCACATTCGAGCTGAACAGATTGAAGTGGTCGATGCGCAGCGGTTTGACGCCTCGGTAAAGTTTGTATTCCTGTGCAATGACGGGCAGGCGGTCCATCTTGGCATAGAACTCGAGCGGCACACCCCATGGATCGCGGGTGCGCAATACACGGCCCATAAACGGACGTTCGATCCATTCGGTTGGCAGATCGCGGGCTTTGAACCAAGCCTCCGCCTTGTCCAATTCGCCTTCGTCCCAGACTTTGAAGCCCAACACGCCTACTTCGCCGCTGGTCCCTTTGCGCAGGATGAGGCAGTGGTGGCCGCGCTCTTCCATGGCGCGCAGATAGATGGCGTCGGCGTCTTCATAAGTGACTTGCAGGCCCAGTGTGTCGACGTAATAGGCACGCGACCACGCCAGATCGCGCACGAAAAGCTCGATGTGGCTGAGGCGGATGATGTTGAAATCGGGGTACAGGTTCGGGGCTGGGATCGGCATTGCGGTACTCCTTTAGGCGCCTAGCTGTGGGATGCGGTGCAGCCCTGTCGCAATCGCGATGTTTTTCTGTTCCATATAAAACTCGAATGACCAATCGCCGCCATCGCGGCCGATGCCGCTTGCCTTGGTGCCGCCAAAGGGAGCGGGCAGGTGGCGCACGTTCTCGGAGTTCACCCATATCATACCAGCCTCAAGCGAATCCGAGAAGCGCAGCGCGCGGGTCAGGTCGTTGGTCCAAAGATAGCCCGCCAGCCCATAAGCCACATCATTGGCGATGTGCAGCGCTTCGGCCTCGTCTTTGAACGCGATGGAGGTAAGGACGGGACCAAAGATTTCTTCTTGGGCCACGCGCATATCGGGGGTCGCGTTGGTGAAAAGTGTCGGCGCTACATAGTGGCCGTCACTCTCAGGCGTGGTGCCGCCAGCGGCGATGGTCGCACCGTCTTCGCGGGCGATATCGAAATAACCCACGACCTTGTCGTAGTGGACCTTGTGGATCAGGGGGCCGACTTCGGTATCAGGATCAAGAGGATGACCCACACGGATATTATTCACGCGCTTGATAAGTTTGGTTTCAAATTCCTCACGCACGCTCTCTTGGATCAAAAGGCGGGAGGAGGAGGTGCAACGCTCGCCATTGAGCGAGTAAATCATAAAGACTGCAGCATCCAAAGCGCGGTCCAGATCTGCGTCGTCGAACACGATGACAGGGTTCTTGCCGCCGAGTTCAAAATGCACACGTTTGAGCGTGTCGGCTCCCTGCTTCATGATCATCGAACCGGTTTTACTTTCGCCAACAAACGCGATGGCTTTGATGTCGGGATGCTCGGTCAGGGCTTTTCCTGCATCTTCGCCCATGCCGTTCACGAGGTTCAGTACACCATCTGGCAGTCCCGCGTCGCGGCAAATTTCTGACAGAAGACGCGCTGTCAGCGGGGAGAACTCGGCTGGTTTATGCACTACAGTACACCCCGCTGCGAGGGCAGGAGCAATTTTCCATGTGGAGAGCATGAATGGCGTGTTCCACGGGGTGATGACACCAACAGGCCCAATAGCTTTGCGGCCTGTGATGTTCATGTGATCGGGGGAGGGCAAAGATTTGCCATCCTGTGCGGAGGGCGCGAGATCAGCGTAAAAGCGGAAGTTGGCAGCTCCGCGCAGAGCGGCCTTGGACATGAAGCGCATTGCTTGGCCCGTGTCCCAACATTCGCACAGGGCGATTTCATCCGCGCGCGCCTCGATGGCGTCTGCGATTTTGTGCAGGAGGGCCTTGCGCTCTTTGCCGGGCATGGCGGCCCATGCAGGGAAGGCGGCCTTGGCAGCTTTGGCTGCGCGGTCAATGTCGGATGCATCGCCACGGGCCACATCAGCGATCAAACTTTCGTCAACTGGGGAGCGGGTCTCAAAGGTCTTGCTGCCCGCCTCGTCCTTGCCGTCGATCAAGTTCTGGATACCTGTCTTTCGAAACCGCTCCAGATGACCTCCAAGGCGGGACAGATTTTTATTCAGAGTGCTCATGCCATATCCTCCGGCAGGTAATTGCGGATCGAGCTGGTCTTGCGGCTCAAATCGGCATCAATGTCGCGCATTTCAAGCGACAGCATAAAGGGGTGTGCGGCCATGTGCGCCGCTGTGAATTCGGTTGCCGCACAAAAAATTGCATCGGCCGCTTCCGTTTTGGTCTGTGATGTGCGCCCCGCGCGCAAGCGGACAGAAATGTCGATGAAACCGTGGCGTGGATCACCATCCGCAATAACCACATGGGTGCAGGCGATGGCGCGAACGCGGATACCTGCAGGTGGGAAGACACCTGTCGCCGCAGCCGCGTTTTTCACAGCAACGCATAATCCATACATATCCAGCGCGGCGTCGAGATTCGACGAATACTCCAATGTTATATGCGGCATAGGTCCCCCAATTTGATATTACTTGCTTTGTTAATCAAAAATATGGGTTGTGTCAATTCGCCAAGGGTGGCTCATAGTTGCGTTATGGAAAATTATGATACCTCAAGTGAACCGTCCTCTAGCTTACGCCGGACCAACAGGTCCTTGCCCATCGCACTGTTGCGCGCGCGCGAAACAGTTATGGGTCCCGTGCGTGAGATGCTCTCGAACAGTCCGGTGAATGAACAAAAGTGGCGTGTGCTGCGCGTGCTGGATGAAGGCGGGGCGCTGGATCAGAACACCATTGCGAAACGGGCCTGTCTGCTCCTTCCCAGCTTGACGCGTATACTGAGCACGATGGAGGCGGATGGTCTCGTTTCACGACGTGCTGATGATGCCGACCGCCGCCGCAGCATCGTAAAGATCGAGGCCGCAGGGCGTGCTGTTTTGGAAGATTACGGCACGCAGGCCCGTGAATTGGTGACCGACCTGCGGGCTAAATACGGTGATGAAAAGTTTGAGCAGCTGCTCGACATGCTTGAGGATTTGCAAGTTGTGGAAATCAAGCGCTAGTCGTTGCTGTCCTCAAGGTAACTTTGCCGCGCTGGGCCGCGATACTTCTCGGTAAACTTCTCATCCACTTCGGAGCCGTCATACAAGAATGGCAGAATGCCTTTACCCATGGACGCTCCGCGCATCGCCTTGATGTCGTCTTCAGACTTGGTCACACGCTGGGACATGCGACGACCCCATTGGGCGAGCATCCCATATAGGCGATCAATCTCGACCTGATGGGTGTCCACCTTGGCCAGATCATGGAATTCTTCAGGGTCGGTCTCCAGATCGAACAGCATGGGCCGCATCCCCCCTTCAGCGTGCATCAACTTGAAACGCCCGTCGAAGACCATGAACAACCGGGCATCGCGTGGCTCTAGCCCCAGTTTTGTGCATTGTGGTGTGGCGGAGTAATCGTATTCCGAAATCACAAATTCGCGCCAATCAGGCGTTTCACCGCGTAGCCACGGCATCAGGGAGCGACCTTCGATGATGTGATCAGGTACCTTACCGCCCGCTGCATCGACAAAAGTTGCGGCCAAATCGATACTCTCGACCAATGCATCACAAACCGTACCCCGCGTGGCATCAGCGCTTTCGCGTGGATCAAAGATGATGAGGGGAACCTTGACCGATTGCTCGTGAAAGAGGTCTTTTTCCCCCAACCAATGATCGCCTAGGTAGTCGCCGTGGTCGGACGTCAGGACGATCATTGTCTCTTTGAGGGTATCAGTCTCTTCCAGATGGTCCAAAAGGCGGCCCAACTGGTCATCACACTGTTTAATCAGACCCATATAGGCAGGGATTACTTTGTCGCGGACTTCCTCGCGCTGGAAGGCGCTGGCGATTTTATTGCCTTGGTAAGCGCCGTAGACGGGATGGGGGTTCTCCAACTCGACGTCGTCACGCAGCGCTGGTGGCACATGCTCGGCGCCGAACATATTATGATAGGGCGCAGGCACGATGTAGGGCCAATGCGGCTTGATAAAGCTGACATGAGCGCACCACGGACCTTTTGTTTCGGCCATAAACTCGATGGTTTGGGTCGTAAGCCACGGTGTCTCGCTGTCCTGCTCACGGATGTTCGCAGGTAGATCAGCGTTACGGAACATCCAGCCTGACGCGATCTGTTCGTCGCTAATGCCCGCATTGGCATAGTCGGCCCATGGGTTTTCGCCGTCATACCCCTTTGATTTTAGATATTCATTATAGGGTGACCGCTTTTCGTCATAAAACCCGTCTGGGCCGTAGCCCCACAGCCCGTCATCCCGCGCCCATGCGTCAAACCCACATTCAGCCTGCCGCGCGCCAATTGTGCTGTCGGGCGCAAGGCCGAGGCGTTCCATCCCTTCTGCATCCGCCTTCATATGGGTCTTGCCCAACAGCCAGCAATCCATGCCGACCTTGCGCAGATGATCGCCCAAGGTCTGCTCACCCACGCGCAGAGGAAAGCCATTCCATTGCGCGCCATGGCTGGAGGCATAGCGGCCTGTATAGTAACACATGCGGCTGGCACCACAGATCGGTGATTGCACATAAGCGTTTGTGAACCTCACCCCCATTGTGGCGACACGGTCAAAATGGGGGGTCTCTAAATGTGGATGCCCTGCACAGCTTAGATAATCGAACCGCAACTGGTCATACATGATGAAGAGAATGTTCATGGCAAGGTCCTTCTGTTGCGGTCAGGTAACCACATTCGACATCCGTATTTCCAGTGTGAAAGCGTGGCATCAATGACGCAATCACAGACTGAGGCATCGAAGGCGTTAATAGGTTCTTGGCTCGAATCGAGTAGCTAAAGTAAACAGAAGACCGCTGTGGGGGCGGAATTGACAGGATTGTCTGATGTTTAGACACGTCGCCGGCTCGGCTATTGCGCTCGTACTTTCCCTTTTGCTGGTCGGTGAGCCTGCTGATGCAGGTCCGCGCGAAAAGCTTGGGTATGGCCGTTTGGTCACCAATGATTACTTCGGCGATGGCAAAGACCGCTGGCGCACGGGGTCTCTGACATCATCACGGGTTTGGGGTTCCGAATGGACGGGGCAGGCGCCTGCGCGTTTTGGCGATTTGATCGAGCTGCGGCTTTCATCTGAAATTATTGTTCCAAGTAATGTAAGCCGTCCTGCTGCGGGAGACCGGCCCTACGCAGGAGCTCTGTCGATAGGGGCGCATACCCACTTCATGTGGCAGGGTTTTGACGCGGCGCTTGGCGCGGATATGGTTGTAACAGGTTCTGGCACGGGCTTGGGCAGCTTTCAGCGTGAGGTCCATAAGATCCTTGGCGCAACGGTGCCGTCCCAATCCACGCTTGATGACCAGATCGCTGGTGGGCTGCACCCGACCATTGTCGGTGAAATGAGCCGCGAGCTTGCCGTGACACCCAATTTGCATCTGCGACCTTTCCTTGAGGGCCGCGCAGGCGCGGAGACGCTGGTGCGCGCAGGTTTCGATCTGACCTTTGGTCAGGTTGGGCGGGGTGATTTGATGGTGCGTGAAAGCGTGACAGGGCAGCGATACCGCGTCGTCCGGAACGAGGAGGTGACGGGTTTCACCTTTTTGTTGGGGGCCGACATTGCCCATGTCAGCGACAGCATCTACCTGCCCGAAGATCGTGGATATGAGCTCACGGAGAGCCGCGACCGTTTGCGCGCAGGGGTGCATTGGCAAGGCTACGGGTCATCTGCCTTCTACGGTGTGACCTATCTAGGTGAAGAGTTTGAAGCTCAAACCGAGGGCCAGTTGGTCGGCTCCTTACGTGTGAAGTTCAGCTTCTAGTCGGGTCATTACGCAACAGTCCTGTTTCAAACGCCTCATTTACTCTTCCCAGCTCAAAACATTCTTGTTAACGATTGAGTAATAAAAAAATAAACTGAGGCAGGCGAAGAGTAAATGGCAACGGGCTTTCGTGGCACGTTCGTAATTTCCTGGTCGCAAACAGAAATTGATGGTCTTGATGCTGCACCAGTGCAGGCGTTGAGTGTTGGAGCAGCATGGGCATGGCGTGGGGACGCAGTGCGTGTGGATGGGCCATCTGATGTTTTGCGACTTGATGATGCGGATGGGGCAGAAAATTTACGCAAACGGGCGGCACGCATGGTGCACCGGCTTGTGGGAACCGCGTTGGAGCGGGACACAAGTCAACGCACTTGGGACAAAAGTGCTGAGAATTCACCTTTGATGGACAATAGCTTTGTCGTTACCGACGGCGGTAAAAGCTATAGTGTGACCTTGATCGAAGTCGGCGGTGGTACGCAGCCCTTGCTGATGTTCCTGAACGAGATGCCGCCGCGCAATTGTGATTTGTGGATCGTGCACCATACCCTTGGCTCCGTCGCGGGAGAGACCTCCGGTGGGCAGCAAAGCGGTGTGATTTGCTTTACCCCTGGCACTCGTATTCAAACGAGCGGAGGTGATCGTTTGATCGAAGACCTGCGTGAAGGCGATACCGTCCAGACGAAAGACAACGGCCTGCAACCTCTGCGTTGGATCGGCCAACGCCGGATGAGTGGTGCGCGTCTTTTTGCGATGCCAAAACTGCGGCCTATTCGTATTTCTGGCGGGGCATTGGGCGTTGATCGCCCTGACGAGGATTTGCTCGTCTCGCCTGAGCACCGCATGTTGATCAAGGGAAGCGCGGCGCAGAGCCTGTTTAATACGTCTGAAGTTCTGGTCACCGCGAAGGACCTGATCAATGGGACTACAATCACCGTAGACATGCAACTGCGTGAAGTGACCTATATCCATGTGTTGCTGGACGAACATCAAATCCTGATGGCGAACGGCTTGGAGTCAGAGAGCTTTCATCCAGCTTCCGCTGCCTTTGCCTCACTGGATCAAAAGGATCGCAAGCGTTTACTGGCCGAGTATCCACAGCTTGAGTATGATCCGCATACTTACGGCAGCTTTGCCCGCCGGACACTATCGCCTTCAGAGGCGGCGATCATGCGGCACGCCGCGTAGATTTAGTAGGGCGGCGCCGAAATGTCGCCCGATCTTATCCCGCTTTATGCGCCTCAATGAGCGCTTTTATAATACCCTTGGCCGTATCGCTGGCCCAGTCGGCATCGCCGCGCAAGCGTGCAATTTCCCGTCCTTCTGGATCGATCAACACCGTAATGGGCAGGCCGAAAATGCCCATCTGGCTCGCAAGTGACTGTTTTGGGTCTTGGTGGCGGGGCAGGTTTGTTACGCCGATTTCTTTAAAGAACTTGGATATGCCAGCCGGCGAATTGCGTCCTGTCGCGATCGTGAGAACTTCGAAGTCGGGTCCACCCAATTCCGTCTGTAGCTCCGAGAGGTGTGGCATTTCCTTGCGGCAAGGTGCACACCATGTGGCCCAAAAATTTACCAGCACATATTTGCCACGATAATCCTCAAGCGATGCACGCCCCGCATCGTCCGCAAGGTCGAAAGACGCGTCTGTGGTTGCTTTGGGCGTCTCATGCACGGCCAGTTTTTTCATATCTCCGGCCAACATCGGCACAATGATATCGGCATCGGAGGCGAGCGCGGGGTTTGCACCCGCCGTGAGGGCCGTATAGACGAGGGCAAGCAACAATTTCTTCATGGGTCCCTCCGGGGAATTAGGCAAATGGTAGATAAGACTTCGAACAAAATGTGGGGCGGCCGGTTTGCCGCTGGTCCTGATGCGATCATGGAAGCAATTAATGCTTCGATCAGTTTTGACAAGCGGATGGCGGCGCAAGATATTGCCGGGTCTCGGGCCCATGCGGCGATGCTCGGCGCACAGGGTATAATTGAGACTAGCGATGCCGAGACCATTCGGGAAGGCCTCCTCACGGTCTTGTCAGAAATCGAGGGCGGAGCTTTTGAATATTCGACCGCGCTTGAGGATATCCACATGAATGTGGAGGCGCGCCTCAAGGAAGTTATCGGCGAGCCTGCGGGCCGTTTGCACACAGGTCGTTCGCGCAATGATCAAGTGGCAACTGATTTCAAGCTGTGGGTGCGGGATCAATTTGACGCAGCCGAGGGCGCGTTGATTGCTTTGATCGGCGCGTTGCTCGCTCAGGCAGAGGCAGGTGCCGATTGGGTCATGCCAGGATTTACGCATTTGCAAACGGCCCAGCCCGTCACGTGGGGGCATCACATGATGGCCTATGTCGAGATGTTTGGTCGTGATCTCAGCCGTATGCGCGATGCACGTGCGCGGATGAACGAGTCACCCTTGGGGGCTGCCGCATTGGCGGGGACATCCTTCCCGATTGACCGTGATATGACGGCGCAGGCACTCGGCTTTGACCGCCCTTCCGCCAACAGCCTAGATGCGGTAAGTGACCGTGACTTTGCGCTCGAATTTCTTGGCGCGTCCAGCATTTGTGCCATGCACCTGAGCCGCTTTGCCGAAGAACTGGTGATCTGGTCCTCGGCGCAATTCCGTTTTGTGACTCTGTCGGACCGCTTCTCGACTGGCTCTTCAATCATGCCGCAGAAAAAGAACCCTGACGCGGCAGAACTGATCCGCGCCAAGATTGGTCGCATTTTCGGTGCCAATGTCGCGCTGATGATGGTGATGAAGGGTCTGCCGTTGGCCTACTCCAAAGATATGCAAGAAGACAAAGAGCAGGTATTTGATGCTGCCGACAACCTCATGCTGGCGCTCGCTGCGATGGAGGGGATGGTGCGTGATATGAATGCGAACCGCCCACAACTTGCGGCTGCTGCGGGCAGTGGATTCTCTACAGCGACTGATCTGGCTGACTGGCTCGTTCGGGTTCTGGGCCTGCCTTTCCGCGATGCGCACCACATTACAGGCGCTTTGGTGGCGATGGCCGAGGCGCAGGGCTGCGATTTGCCTGATCTAACTCTGGAGCAGATGCAATCCGCTCATGCGGGGATCACCGAAGGGGTATTCACCGTGTTGGGGGTTGATAACTCGGTAAACTCGCGCACTTCATATGGCGGTACCGCGCCCGCACAAGTGCGCGCCCAGATCGCCCGCTGGAAGGAGCACATGAAATGAAGAAGATGATTGTTCTGGCTGCTTTGATGCTGGCTGGATGTGGTGTTGATGGAGAGCCTGTTCAGCCAACGGGCGGCGTGAACGTTATACTGAGCAGCAGCGGTGTTGGCCTTGGTGCTAACGTGGGCCTAAGCAAGGGTCCGCTGCGCGTAGGCCTTGGTCTGTGAAGCTATGGGCGACAGCATGCCTGTTGGCGCTGGCCGCTTGCGGCCCGCCTGACGTGCGTTCGCCAGCCGAGCCGCATGTGCGCCAAGAACCGAGCAACACAACACCAGGTGTTCACGTATCCGGGCATGTGAACGTCGGCGTGGTTCGGAGTTACTGATGTCAGTTTTGCGATTGATCTATCTTGCGCTTGCGGTCTGGGGTGCGGTCCATCCGATGTATTATTTCGTTCAGTGGTTTCAGGAAAATGGTTGGGATCTCATGGCAATGGTGGATGCGTGGCACGTCAATACCGCGACCAGCGGTCTGGTCTGGGATCTGACAATTGCCGCGATGGCACTGACCATCTGGATCATCGCTGAAGTCGCCACTCGCCGTAACTGGGGTGCGCTGATTGCGATCCCTGCGACGTTTTGCATTGGGGTAAGCTGTGGCTTACCGCTCTATCTATTTTTGAGGTCAGCGCCTGTTCGTTAGAATGGGATGCAGTTTAAAGGCAAAATAACTAAATGGATCATTTCCTGTATCGTGACGGCGCGCTTTTTGCCGAAGATGTCCCCGTGGCAGAGATTGCAGCGCAAGTAGGCACACCGTTCTACGTCTATTCTACAGCGACGTTACTGCGCCATTTCCGCGCCTTTGACGAAGCGCTGGAAGGGATCGATCACCTGGTGTGCTACGCGATGAAGGCCAACTCCAATCAGGCAGTCCTGCGCACTTTGGCGCAAGCGGGTGCTGGTATGGATGTCGTGAGCGAAGGTGAATATCTGCGCGCCAAGGCGGCGGGTGTTTCCGGTGACAAGATTGTCTTTTCAGGTGTGGGCAAGACGGCCCGTGAAATTCGCGTAGCTCT
>JBALTK010000109.1:0-12989 GCA_036964385.1 Sulfitobacter sp.
CCGCCTGCTTCCAACACATGACGCGATCCATCGATGTTGAGCGTCACCTGACCCGAGGCGACAAAGATGACCGATTGCGCTTCTTCATCAACTTCGGGGGCGTCTGTGCCACCTCCGGGAGCAAGCTCGACTGCGTATTGGCTGAACGTCTCGGCAAAGCCTGACATAGGACGGGCCAGCACCCACATCCGCATACCAGTCCAACCTGGAAGAAAGCTGGTGACAATATCGCGATGGGTTACAGCAGGCAGCACAGCGTAGGCGGGTGTGAACACGGCAGTGCCTTCAGGCGACACGCTTTGATCCGGCAGTCCGCCGATGGGGAATCCATAACTCATAGTATTTGATCCAATCTGATGCGCGCGATGCGCTCGACCTGCTTACAGGCGGTGGTGAATTCGGTATCGGTATCGTTGGCAATCCGCGTCTCGAATGCGCGCAGAATGCCGTCCTTTGTGTGATCCTTTACCGCGATAATAAAGGGAAAGCCGTGCTTGGCCACATAGGTAGTGTTCAACTCGGTGAAGCGCGCCCGTTCCGCATCGGTGAGCGCGTCAAGGCCAGCACTGGCTTGCTCGGAAGAGCTCTCTGCTGTGAGGCTTTTCGCTGCTGCCAATTTCCCTGCGAGATCTGGGTGAGCGGTAAGAACGCCAAGCCGCTCCGCATGGCTGGCCGAACGGAACATGCGCGCCAATGCACTGTGCATGCCAGCGGCGCTATCATGGGCAGGCCCAAGTTCTAGTTCAAAGGCACGTTCGGCGATCCATGCGGAATGCTCGAATATGCTACTGAAACGCTCGACGAATTCGGCGCGCACCATCCTGCTGGGATGCGCGCATGCAACGGGGGGATGGACGCTACGCCAATGGTCCGAAATCTCGATGCGGCGTGGGGTCCAGACCCCCTCAAACCCTTTGATGTATTCAAGAAAGCGGGCCAATGCCTGCACGCGACCGGGCCGCCCGATCAAGCGGCAATGCAGCCCGATTGACATCATCTTGGCCGCTCCTGCCACGCCTTCGGCATAAAGCGCATCAAAGGTATCGCAGAGGTAGGTGTAGAACTGGTCGCCCGAATTGAACCCCTGCGGTGTGGCAAAGCGCATGTCGTTACAATCCAGCGTGTAGGGAATGATCAACTGTTCTGTGCCTGCGATGTCGGACCAGTAAGGCAGATCATCATCATAGGTATCCGACACATAATCAAACGCACCTGTCTGCGCTGCAAGGCGCACGGTATTGGCACTGGTACGGCCACAATACCACCCGCGTGGAGCTTCCCCTGTGACTTCGGTGTGCAGACGGATCGCCTCGGCCATATCTGCCGCTTCGGCCTCTTCGCTATGATCACGGTAGTCGATCCATTTCAAACCGTGACTGGCAATCTCCCAGCCTGCGGTCTGCATGGCCTCGACCTGCTCTGGCGCACGGGCCAGCGCGCTCGCGACACCGTAAACCGTGACCGGTACTTGGGCCTGTGTGAACAAACGGTGCAAGCGCCAGAATCCTGCGCGCGCGCCATAGTCATAGATGCTCTCCATGTTCCAATGCCGCTGTCCGGGCCAAGGCGCGGCACCGACAATCTCTGACAGGAATGCTTCGGATGCCGCATCCCCATGCAGGATATTATTCTCGCCGCCCTCTTCGTAGTTAAGGACAAACTGCACAGCGATCCTCGCGCCATTGGGCCATTTCGGATCAACGGGCGCAGCGCCGTAACCGGTGAAATCTCTGGGATAGCGGTTCATTGAAAATCCTCTCACGCTGTGCGCCGTCACATTGCACAAAACAAATGATACCCGCAATTTCCAAACGCAGTCCCCCTTAGATTAGCGCACCCTAAATACAGTCGGGCCGGACATTTCTGTCCAGCCCGCCGCTCGCCCGATTGTCACTGAGACATGTTTTTTATTATTATTTCAGCTGGGTATTATTAACCGCTGGCCTAACTGGATCTGTTCGGGAGATTGTAGCTTGCTGCGGTTAGCCTCAAGAATGCGTTTGTACGCTGTGGGGCTGCCGTAGAATTGGAGTGCGATATAAGCAAGGCTATCGCCAGCCTGAACGCGGTAGACGCGATCGCCGTTTACGTTTTGAGTGCGCGCAGCAGACGCGGCAAAAACCTTGCGCGATAGCACAAGTGCGGCGTCTACAGCTGCGGGGTTGCGGTCATTGTTCAGCGATGTTTGCACAAGATTAAACATCATCGTTTCGACATCGACAGTGCCTTCAGGCGTGATCAGGGATTCCGACAGCTCGAGCTGACCTATTTCCACCGCTTTAAGCAGAACCTCGGACGTCTGCTCGTTGATCAAAGGCGCGTTGAGTGCGCGCAATCTGACCCGCTCGACACCGCTTTGTTCATAAGTCTCGATTTCATAAACATCCGCCAACACACCCTCGCGCAACATACGGATGTTATTGCGGATCAGAATGTCCAGCGCATCTCTGCTTAGACGCGTGTTGCCGGGCTCGACCTGTTCCGGCCCACTCAATTCTGGTTGAAGCGCCGCCAAAACGGTGGCGGTCAGACTAGACGTTGAGTTCGTCACCATTGCCGGCGTCAAAGTGCTCACGTCCGTCATATCAGCCGTGAGTGCACGCGTAGCCGTTTCGGTCGCTGGTTCTGTCACGTCGGACGAGGAGAAAACAGGCACGGTCATAGGGTCAGAGAATGTGGCACGTTCGGACACTTCGTCCTGATCATCGCCAAAGAACGAGATGGCAGCCCCCAGTCCCAGAAAGAATGTCACCCCGACTATTGCGGCCACTCCAAGCATGCCGCCGTTGCGTGACATGAAATCCCGCTTGGGTGGTGCCATCTGACCAAGCGCCGCCAGACGGGCATTCTGTGACTTTGGCTTTGGCATCGGAATTGGCGCAGGTGTAACCGCAGCCGCTGGTGTGGGCGCAGTCAGCTGCTTCTCCCATTCGGCACGGTCAAATTCAAGATCATCCATCGCCTTAACATCCGGGCGCGGCGCGGGCGCAGGCTCAAACACCTCCGGTGATCCGCCTTCATAAAAGTCGTTCACGACGTTGCCCTGCATCAGGGGTGCGGTGTCATCATATTGCGCTTGCGCATTTTCAGATTGCACCTGCAACGCGGCATCCACGTGGCGCGGTTCAGGAGCAACTTCTACACGCGGACCAGGAGAGGTGTTGAACGAAATTTTAGGCTTATGGGATTTCACTGTCATTCTTCCTGAACTGTCAGACCAACAACGGACCACACCTGCATACCACCGCGATAATAGCGAATTTTCTCAGGGGGGTAGCCCACTTCCAGAAGATGCGAAATCAAGACACCTGCATCATTCTGGGTCGGCCCATTGTCATAAACGACGAGGCTTTGCGCGTCGGCGAAGTTAAACACCCCCTCAAAAGCACGCGCACCAAGTGCCTTGAGGATTTCCTCACGGAATTCATTTTCGGGTGCGAGCGTCTGGTGCGGCAGGCTCACTGATCCAGGGATATGGCCCAGCGCGCGTCCTTCGGGCATACGGGCATCCACTAGCAAGCCTTCATTTTTGCCAACTGCTTCAACCAGAAAATCCAGAACCTGACCCTCGATCAGCGCCTCGATACCGACCGCTGCTGTTTGTGGCGCAATGCAATAAGGGTCACAGGACGCAGGGATCGCCGCAAATCGGCTGGCATAGGTCGCGGCATTCGCAGCGTCGGGCGCAATCTGGATACGTCCACCACCGAAGTTGAACGCAACTTGCGCAGTGGCCCCGCGATCCTGTGCGTGAACTGTCGCCCCATGCATCAGAAATGCTGCGGCTATGAATGCTGCCCGTCTAATCATGCCGTCCCCCAGACCTTGGACACCATATATAGTTTTTGCTGCCACAAAAATGGTCGTCCGAACATAATGAAACTAGATATAGGCTGATAGCGAATCAGTCGTCAAAGCAAAAACCACCCACAAAGGGGAAAAGCTGCCCAGCACTTCTCGCGTGGCGAGAACATCTTCCCTAACAGCGGGATTTTAGGGCCTTCTGTACAGCGCGCCAAAATTCGCTAATTATTCTAAGAGTTAATCAAACCCCTATAAACCACTGGAGCACTGCATGTCCGACGGCTTTTTGACCACACATGTCCTAGACACCGCTTTGGGTCGCCCTGCCGCAGACCTGCAAATCACGTTGTTTCGGATTGAGGGCGACACACGCACCCAATGCGCGCAGATGCGCACCAATGCAGACGGGCGCACCGACAGTCCGATCCTGCCCAAAGGCGCGTTCACCACAGGTACTTATGAGCTGGTCTTTGCCGCAGGTGCATATCTTGATGCCATCGGAACTCCGCCCGAAGAACCCCGTTTTCTCGACGAAATTCCGATCCGTTTCGGCATCTCCGAACAGGACTCGCATTATCATGTCCCCCTGCTGCTCTCTCCTTTCGGGTTTTCGACCTATCGCGGTAGCTGACGCTACGCCACGCTGCCTTGCAAACAGGCCGCGAGACATGCGAGTTTAGGCGGGCAATTCTCTGAAAGGCGATGCCTTATGTCCGTCGATACCTACACCAGCACTACACATGCCACCGTGCAACTACCGCAAGTGACTGAGCCGCGAAATGCGGGGATGCCACTTGATCTCAATTGGGTGCTTGGCGCACAGGCCAACACCTCCGCGATTGAGCGGCGCGCCGCGTCGATACCAGCCCGCAGGTCGGTCAAGAAGGCCTACCAAGCGGCATGGCTGCTCAAGGCCGTGACCTGCATCGACCTGACTACACTGTCGGGTGATGACACCGCACGCCGCGTGGGGCGCCTTTGCGCAAAGGCCCGCCAACCAATTGCGTCCAATGTGCTCAATGCATTGGATATGCCTCCAATCACTGTGGGCGCCGTCTGTGTTTATCATGAGATGATCGCTCCCGCCGTTACCGCCCTGCGCGGCACTGGCATCCCCGTTGCCGCCGTCTCCACCGGCTTTCCCGCTGGCCTCTCGCCGCTACCGCTCCGCATTGCCGAGATCGAGCAGAGCGTGGCAGCAGGTGCGGCAGAGATCGACATCGTTATCTCCCGCCGCCACGTGCTGGAGGGCAACTGGCAAGCGCTCTATGACGAGATGCGCGCGTTTCGCGTCGCCTGTGGTGACGCCCATGTAAAAGCGATCCTTGCCACCGGAGAACTGGGTAGCCTTCGCAATGTTGCGCGCGCCAGCCTCGTTTGCATGATGGCAGGTGCCGATTTCATCAAAACCTCGACGGGTAAGGAAACAGTGAACGCTACGCTGCCTGTTACCCTCGTGATGATCCGCGCAATCCGTGACTACTTTGACCACACTGGCTACCGCGTAGGCTACAAACCTGCTGGCGGAATTTCAAAGGCGAAGGACGCAATCACCTATCTCGCGCTGATCAAGGAGGAGCTTGGAGATCGCTGGCTCCAGCCTGACTTGTTCCGCTTCGGTGCCTCGTCATTGCTCAACGACATTGAGCGACAACTAGAGCACCACGTGACCGGCAACTACTCTGCCACCTATCGCCACCCCACATCCTGAACCGAGAGCGACACACATGACCGTATCCGACATTTTCGCGACCATGGACTATGGCACCGCCCCCGAGAACGCATCCGAAGCACTGGCCTGGATTGTGGATCAGGGCAGCCGCTTTGGCCACTTCATCGACGGCACCATGACCCCGGTGGGTGAGGTGTTCGAAAGCCGCAATCCCGCCAATGGCGAAATCCTCGCACATTTGTCCCAAGCGACCCAAGACGATGTGGACGCCGCAGTAAAAGCTGCGCGCCGCGCCCAACCGAAATGGGAAGCCGCAGGCGGTCACGCCCGCGCAAAGGTTCTCTATGCCCTCGCACGGTTGCTGCAAAAGCACAGTCGCCTGTTCGCCGTTCTCGAAAGCCTCGACAACGGCAAACCAATCCGCGAGGCGCGTGACATCGATATCCCGCTGGCGCAGCGCCACTTCTACTATCACGCGGGCATGGCCCAACTGATGGAGAGCGAACTCCCCGATTCAGCGGCCCTTGGCGTTTGTGGTCAAGTCATCCCGTGGAACTTCCCCCTGCTGATGCTCGCGTGGAAAATTGCGCCCGCGCTCGCGATGGGCAACACGGTCGTCCTGAAACCCGCCGAGTACACATCACTGACTGCACTCCTCTTTGCTGACATCTGCACCCAAGCAGGCGTGCCAAAAGGTGTGGTCAACATCGTCACAGGTGACGGTGCCGTGGGCGAGATGATTGTAAACGCGGAAATCGACAAAGTGGCCTTCACAGGCTCCACCGCCGTGGGTCGCCGCATCCGCGAGGCCACCGCAGGCAGCGGCAAGGCCCTGTCCTTGGAACTGGGCGGTAAGTCCCCCTACATCGTGTTTGACGACGCCGATATCGATTCCGCAGTTGAAGGTCTGGTCGACGCGATCTGGTTTAACCAAGGGCAGGTCTGCTGCGCTGGCTCGCGCCTTCTGGTGCATGAACCCGTCGCCGACATCTTCCACGCGAAACTCCGCGCCCGTATGGACAAGCTCCGCATCGGCTCCCCCTTGGACAAAAGCATCGACGTTGGCGCGATCGTTGACCCCAAGCAATTGAACGCCATCACCACGATGGTCGCCGCCAATTCTGCTGGCATCACCCACGTTGCGGCCTGCGAAATGCCTGTCGAGGGCAGCTTTTATCCCCCGACCCTCATCACCGATTTGCACCCAGCGGATACGCTGATGCAGGAAGAAATCTTTGGCCCTGTCCTCGTCTCCACGACATTCCGCACCCCTGAGGAGGCGGTGAGCATTGCCAACAACACCCGCTACGGATTGGCCGCGAGTGTTTGGAGCGAGAACATAAACCTCGCCCTCGACATAGCCCCCAAACTTGCCGCTGGCATTGTCTGGATCAACGGCACGAACATGATGGATGCCGCAGCAGGCTTTGGCGGCGTGCGCGAAAGCGGCTTTGGTCGTGAGGGCGGCTGGGAAGGCCTGAGCGCCTACACCAAGCCCGCCAAGAAAGGCAAAGCCGTCAAAGCAATCGCCCCAATGACAGGTAGTGGTGCGCCAACAGACGAGATTGACCGCACTGCGAAACTCTACATCGGCGGCAAACAATCCCGTCCCGACAGCGGCTACTCCACTCCTGTTTGGGCCAAAAACGGAACGCTCCTCGGCCATGTGCCAGATGCCTCCCGCAAGGATGTGCGCAACGCAGTAGAGGCCGCCCAATCCGCCAAAGGATGGAGCAAAACCACCGGCCACACCCGTGCACAAATCCTGTACTTTATCGCAGAGAACCTCGCCGCCCGTGGCGATGAGTTCGCTAAGCGGATTGACGACATGCAAGGCGGCAAATCAGGCGCGAAAGAGGTGGATGCAGCTGTTCAAAGCCTCTTCACCTATGCCGCATGGGCCGACAAATTCGACGGGCAAATTCACGGTGTACCTATCCGTGGCGTGGCCTTGGCGATGAAGGAACCCGTTGGCGTCATCGCGGCCCTCTGCGCTGCCGATACACCCCTCTTGGGCCTTGTCGCCACGATGGCTCCCGCTATTGCCATGGGCAACCGCATCATTCTGAGCGCGTCCGAGCCGTTCCCCCTCGCCGCTACCGATTTCATGCAAATTCTTGAAACATCAGATGTACCCGCAGGTGTCGTGAATATCCTGACGGGCCGCCACAGCGACGTGGCCGAGACAATGGCGCGCCACATGGACATCGATGCTGTATGGAGCTTCAGCGATCCTGCGCACGACAGTACAATCGAGCATGGATCGGCGAGCAACCTCAAGCGTACATGGGTCCAGAACGGCACCGCCATCGACTGGACCAAGCCTGACGCCAAAACATTCCTGACCCACGCCACCGAGGTCAAGAACATCTGGCTGCCCTACGGCGAGTAACGCCCGATTTGGCTTACTAGGAAAAACGAACTCTCTGCCCCTCAGGGGGCAGAGAGTTGGCAAAGGTCACTCGACGACGAGGCCTTCTGGTTTACCCACCACCACGAAATGCAGTCCGTCAGAATTCATCAATTCACCTGCCACCCGTTTTACATCTTCGAGCGTCACACTCTCCACTTTCTCGTTGCGGGTCTTGATGTATTCAGGCTCCAACCCGATCAACTGCATCCCCACGAGGATACCAGCGATCGTTCCATTTCCGTCAAAACGCAACGGATAGGCACCAGTCAAAAATGTCTTGGCATTGCCCAGCTCTTCTTCGGTCACACCGTTTTCGGCAGCCAGACGCCACTGATCCTTGATCACACTAACCGCTTCACCGATGCGGTCGTTGGCAGAGCTGACAGAGCCCATAAAAGCATCAGCCAGATCGCGTGAATAGAGGTACGAATAGACGCCGTATGTGAGGCCACGCTTCTCGCGGACTTCTTGCATCAACCGGCTCTCGAACGACCCACCACCCAAAATCTGATTCAGCAAAACAGCGGCAAAATAATCATCGTCGTCGATGGAGATTCCGCGCTGACCAAACAGCGCCACGGACTGAGGGGTGTCGAACTCTACGACGGTTATGCCGCCCTCGATTTGCGGTTCTACTTTTGGCGGCAACATCGGGCCGGACTCTGGAAGATCGCCAAGCAGCAGGTCCAACAGGCTGCCTAATTGCTCTGGAGTGATATCACCAACAGCACCGACCAACACACGGTCACGGACCAGTACATTGCGATGGGCCTCAACCAGATCATCGCGGGTGAGCGCACCGACGCTCTCGGGCGTGCCAGCGGCGACTGTACCATAGGGGTGCTCCCCGTATGCCATACTCGCAAAGGTTTTACCTGCGATATCGTTCGGGTCTTTTGCAGCAAAAGACAGCCCTGAAATCACTTGCGCCCGCACCCTCTGGATGTCGGCTTCTTCAAAACGGGGGTTCTGCATCGCGTCCCGCAGCAGCGCGACCGATGCATCGAAATTTTCGGTCAAAAAGCGGGCCGAGATCGACACCTTCTCTGGATCAGAGCTAAAGCTGAAACTACTCGCGAGCGCTTCTTTCGCCCGTGCGAAACCGCGTGAATCCAGAGCACCAGACCCTTCTTCAAGCAGTCCGGTCATCAGATTGACCGCGCCCCGCTTGCCCTCCACATCAAGTGACGTGCCCCCAACAAAGGCAATCTCGAGTGCGATAAACGGCAACGAGTGTTCCTCGACCAGCCATGCGCCAACTCCATCAGGAGATGTGACAGTCTGGATATCGACTTCGGCGCGCGCTGGAAGGGCCGCTGCGGCCCCCAAAAACAGGGCAGTTGCAAAACGGATCATTCGGCTTCTCCTTCAGGGCGGGTCAACCAACCCGTCACCGACGCTTCACGGCGCAGTAGGGTGGCGGCTTGCATGATATCTTCGGCAGTCACAGCATCAAGGATGGCAGGCCATGCCTCGACGTCATCAATCGTGAGGCCAGACGTCAGCGCACGGCCATAGCGGTTGGCGATGCCATCGACATTGTCCTGCGCATAAATCTCAGAAGCGCGGATTTGTAGCTTGATCCGCTCTAGCTGCTCTTGGTCAACGCCAGCTTCCAGAAAGTCGGCAAATGCCTGATCAAGGGCAGCTTCACCTTCTTCAAGGCTCACTCCCTCGGAGGGCACAATGATCATGCGGAAGGTTGTATCGTCCAGCGATACACCAGAATACCACGCAGCCGTATAGGTGCCCACCTGTTGGTCAAACTGCAGTTTTTCGGTAAAATATGAGGTCGTTCCGCCACCCAAAATCTCGGATAAAATCGTCAAAGCGGCTGCAGTTTCCTGCGCGCCACTGTCACGTTCTGGCACCAGATAGCTGCGCGAAATGTACGGCTGCGCCACACGCGCATCGCGGAAAATCACCCGCCGCTCGGCGTTCTGACGCGGCTCTTCTGTGCGTAGACGGTCGGGCAGATCAGAATTACGCGGGATTGGGCCATAATGCTTTTCGGCCAAGCTGCGCACTTCGTCCGGCGTAACGTCGCCGGACACCACAAGGATTGTGTTATTTGGGGAGTAATACAGCTCGTAAAAGCTCAGCGCATCGTCAAGGTCCAACTCTTCCATCTCGTGCATCCAGCCGATGATCGGCGTGCCGTAGCGGTGGTTGAGATATTGCGCGGCAGACAGTTGCTCCCCGAACAGCGCTTGGGGGCTGTTCTCTGTGCGCTGGTTGCGCTCTTCGATAATCACATCGCGTTCAGTTGCGATATTCTCGGGAGTGAGGCGGATATTCTTCATCCGATCCGCTTCCATCGTCATCATCAGTTCAAGACGGTCCGCCGCGACACGTTGGAAATACGCAGTGTAGTCATAGCTGGTGAACGCGTTATCGCGCCCCCCGTTTGCCGCCACAACCGACGAGAACTCACCCGCCTCCAAATTGTCCGTCGCCTTGAACAACAGATGTTCAAGGAAGTGCGCCACGCCTGATGAACCCTTGGGTTCGTCAGCCGACCCTGCGCGGTACCACAGCATATGCTGCACGACAGGGGCACGGTGATCTTCCACCACAACCACTTGCATCCCGTTGTCGAGCATAAAGTCGGTGACCTTACCGCTCGTTTGGGCCAGTGCGGCGGAAGGCAGCAACAGAGAAGCCATCAGGGCATTTCGGGCGTATCGCAACATCAAAGTGGTCCTTTTCGGTCAAACGTCAGGGCGCGTGTACAACAGGTACGCGCGCGGCGCGCAGGTTCAAGCCGCGCGGCGTATTATCACAGATATGTAATGACGGTTCAGTTGGCCGGAGGGGCCGAGGGAGTACGAGCGCCCGCACCACGCCAGCGGCGTAGCTCGGCCTGCGCATCAAGTGCTTGGCGGCGGTATGCCTGATTGTAACGATCAACCGGAACAATGCGGTATTGCGTCAAGCGCGCCTTGCGGCGGCGAAAATCAGCATCCGTCTGTGCAAGTGTCGTGCGGATATCAGGACTAACGCCCAGCCGGCTTGCGTGCCGGACCAACGCACCATCGCTCGCGGGGATCGGCCCGTTTGGATCACCCACAGTACCACCAAGCGCTTTGACGCCCTCTGCGACGGCAGAGCGGTCCGTAAGGTTGGAGCCACCCGGCGTAGGTTTGGGCAGTTCGGTATAGTTGGCAGGTTCCTGCAACGTGGCAACTGGCTGGATGCCAAACTCGTCAGGGCCTTTGGAATTGCTCTGCAATTGACGCAGACCAACATTCGCACAACCCGCAACAAGCACGGGCAATACAAACAACAAAGCAGATATACGCATCAAAGGCCTCCAGATCGCCATTGCCTCTCAATATCGCAGGCAAACGTGCAATGTCACCCGCCTTTTTTCGCAGGCTTGCTGCGTGGCTTGTTCCTGCCACCTGATTTGGCAGCATCCTCACCACTATCGGTAAAGAAAATAAGCCCCAGCGCACCCGCAAAAATGAAGATATCGGCGATATTGAACACAAATGGATTGTTGATACCACAGCAAGACATGTTCAAGAAATCAAGGACATAGCCATAGATCAACCTATCCACCACATTGGCCAACGCACCGCCGATCAGCAAACCCGCACTAATCCGCGCGATTTGCGTTTGCGCATTTTGACGGGCCCACCAAACAACGGCCGTGCAAATTACCAATGCCAGAACAATCAAAATCCAGCGGCTCGCTTCTGATCCGCCGCCAAAAAGGCCGAAATTGATGCCGCGGTTTTCACCATAGCGGAAATTCACGAGGGGCGGCAGCACGTCGATGCTGCGGATGCGCGCAAGCTCCATCATGTGGATCACCACATATTTGCTGATCTGGTCGATAGCAAAAGCCGCAAAGCCCGCCCAGAAAATCACCCGCATACAGTATGCTCCTCGTTAATTAGTGCCGGAAGTGGCGCATTCCCGTGAATACCATCGCAAGCCCCGCCTCGTCCGCCGCCGCGATCACTTCATCGTCACGCATGGAACCACCCGGCTGGATAAGCGCAGTCGCGCCCGCTTCAGCAGCAGTCACCAGACCATCCGCGAAGGGGAAGAAGGCATCAGACGCAACAACAGATCCTTGCGTCAGTGGCGCGGACAGACCCATAGCCTCGGCCATGTCGACCGCTTTGCGTGCTGCGATGCGCGTGCTGTCTACACGGCTCATTTGCCCAGCGCCCACACCCACAGTCGCGCCATCTTTGACGTAAATAATTGCATTGGACTTAACATGCTTGGCCACAGTCCACGCAAACATCATATCTTTCAGCTCCTGCTCGGAGGGCTGGCGCTTGGTCACGACTTTGAGGTCATCCATGCTGATGCGTCCAACATCGCGGTCCTGCACCAACCAGCCACCAGACACCTGACGCGGTGCGAGGCGTGCAGCGGTTGGATCGGCCAAGCCGCCAGTCGTAAGAAGGCGCAAGTTCTTCTTGGCCGCAAAAATCTTGACCGCATCCTCATCCGCATCAGGCGCAATCACAACTTCGGTAAAGATGCCCGTGATCGCTTCGGCAGTCTCCGCGTCCAATGTCTGGTTCAATGCGATGATACCGCCAAAGGCAGAGGTGCGGTCACAGTCAAACGCACGCGCATAGGCCTCGGCCATGGTCGTACCTGTCGCCACACCGCAGGGGTTGGCGTGCTTGATGATCGCTACCGCTGGGCCATTCTCTGGATCAAACTCCGAGACAAGCTCAAACGCGGCATCGGTATCGTTGATGTTGTTGTAGGACAGCTCTTTGCCCTGATGCTGCTGGGCCGTGGCCACACCTGCACGGGACGAACCATCGCTATAGAACGCCGCTGACTGGTGCGGGTTCTCACCATAGCGCAGGGTCTGCGTCAGCGTACCACCAAAGGTACGGCGGCGCGGTGTTCCACCCACGGCATCGGCCATCCAAGTACTGACTGCCGTGTCATAGGCCGCTGTGCGCGCATAAGCAGTTTGAGCCAAACGCTGGCGCAGGGCGTAGGTCGTTTGGCCATCATTCGCTTCAAGCTCGGCAATGAAGGGCGCGTAATCTTCGACATCCACAATCACGCTAACAAACCCGTGGTTCTTTGCGCCAGAGCGGATCATCGCAGGACCAC
>JBALTK010000110.1:0-12956 GCA_036964385.1 Sulfitobacter sp.
GCACATCCAATGAGCCAAAAGTGAACGCCCCTAAGCCGCGTCGATAGAAGCCATCAAAAATGCCTTTTAAACCAGCATCTTGTTGGAAGTATCTGGATCATTTCGCGATAGCGAACACTGGTGCAGCTTGCAGCATTTGACACTCTGAGCTCAATGCGGCCCATTGCAGCAAGTGCAAAGAAGATCCCCGCGCTGCGTGTAGGGGCAGCGCGGGTTCGTTGGTTTTAGATGACTTTTACCATGGCTTTGCCAGTGTTGCCGCCTGTCAGGAGTTTGATGAAGGCCTCGGGGGCGTTCTCTAGGCCCTCGGTGATGTCTTCTTGTACTTTGACGGAGCCATCGGCGATCATCGGGCCGACTTCTTTGTGGAAGTCACCCATGCGGTTCCAGTGGTTGGAGATGATAAAGCCTGTCACGGTCAAGAAGTTGACGAGAATCGTGCGCCACAGTTTTGGTGCGCTCAGGCTTTTCTCGATTGCGTCGGCGCCGAGGCCGCCCTCGTTGTACCATGAGATCATGCCGCAGATCGGAATGCGGCCATGTTGGTTCATCAGCGGCATGACCGCCTCAAGCACTTTACCGCCGACGTTTTCGAAGTAGATATCGACGCCTTTTGGGGCTGCTTCCTGGATCGCTGCGCGGAGTTCGGCGGCAGTTGCATACGCGCGGTGGTCGAGGCAGACGTCAAAGCCAAAATGCTCAACAGCGGTTTTGCATTTCTCGGGGCCACCTGCGATGCCCACGGTATGCAGTCCGCGTGACTTGGCGATCTGGCCAACCATGGAGCCGACAGGACCTGTGGCAGCAGCAACAACAAGCGTTTCGCCTGCTTTTGGTTTGCCCAGCTCCGTCAGGCCGTACCAGCCTGTGAGACCCGGCATGCCGAGGACGCCAAGTGCGTAGGTGATGGGGGCCGTGTTAGGATCAATCTTTGCGAGGCCTGCTGCGGGTGCGACCGAATGTGTGGCCCAACCAAAGCCACCCATGACAAATTCGCCAACCTCAAAGCCTTTGGCATTGGACGCGATGATCTCACCCACGGAGCCACCTTCCATTTTGCCATCAACGGGGATGTTGGCGGCGTAGGATTTCGCGTCATCCATGCGGCCACGCATATAGGGGTCGAGCGACATGTAGTGAACGCGTACAAGGACTTCGCCCTCGGCTGGCGTCGGGATCGGCAGCTCTTCCATACGGAAGTTTCCAGGGGTGGGTGCGCCGTCGGGGCGGCTTGCGAGGACGATTTGTTTCATCATATCTGACATGGAGTTCTCCTTTGATTATGCTCACGCTATCGCAGTTGTAGTGTGTAGCAAGCGGCACGCTGCGTCACTGGCTCTTGGCAATTGGACCAGCACAGCCTAAGAGAGCGGAAATCCTCTTAGATAAAGGCCGTAGTGACATGGTAGGCAGTGCAAATCTTAACATCATGATCAAGGCTGCGCGCAAAGCGGGGCGTGCGTTGGTTAAGGACTTTCGTGAAGTAGAGCAACTTCAGGTGTCCATGAAGGGGGCAGGCGACTTTGTTAGCCGTGCCGATATCAACGCCGAAAAGATCATTAAAGACGAGTTGCGCACTGCGCGCCCGACTTATGGCTGGATCGCCGAAGAAGGTGGTGAAGAGGAGGGTGAAGACCCGACGCGCCGCTGGATCGTTGACCCGCTGGATGGAACTACGAACTTTTTGCACGGCTTGCCGCATTGGGCGATTTCCATCGCGCTTGAGCATAAGGGGCAGGTTGTGGCGGGCGTTGTGTTCGATGCTGCCAAGGAAGAGATGTTTTTCGCAGAGAAGGGCGCGGGCGCTTGGATGAACGAAACGCGCATGCGGGTTTCGGCACGTCACAAGATGATCGAGTCGATCTTTGCCACGGGTATTCCGTTTGGCGGGCGCTCTGATCTGCCAGCGACTTTGCAGGATATGGCGCGTATTGCGCCCAGCTGCGCGGGCATTCGCCGCTGGGGAGCGGCATCGCTCGATTTGGCTTATGTGGCTGCGGGCCGCTATGATGGCTTTTGGGAGCGTCGTTTGAATTCTTGGGATTTGGCGGCTGGTGTGATCATCGTCAAAGAAGCGGGTGGTCTGGTTGAGCCGATCAATCCGCGTGGTGATGTCGTTCAGGACGGCGAGATTATTGCTGCGAATGAAGCGATCTTTACCGGTTTCTCGAAACTCGTACGCGGCTAAGAATTATCTGCGATCCGAGGGGTGGTTTATGCCATCCCGCCACGGAATAGGTTCGTGATCCAACGGGTGCGTTGTGTCGATGCAGCCCAGATTTACACCACTCACCAGCGGGTCTGAACGCGTTTGGTGGTGGGTGTAGATACCGCAAGTTTTGCAGAAATAGTGCTGGGCTGTATGCGTGCCAAAGCTGTAGAGGCCTAGGTTCTCTGCCCCTTTGGTTACTTGGAGGCTTGTTGACGTTACGCCAATGTTCGCCGCCTGTCTTCGCTTGCAAAAAGAGCAGTTGCAGCGTGCAGCGTCTGCATAGCCGTTTGGAGCATCACCTGTCAGCTCAACCGCGCCACAATGGCAAGTCGCTGTGATCCTAAGGCTCATTTGCGTTTTACCTTTGGCATTGCGTAGCGTGCAGGCGGATGTGGCGGAT
Organism: Sulfitobacter sp.; assembly: GCA_036964385.1. Lineage (GTDB taxonomy): Bacteria > Pseudomonadota > Alphaproteobacteria > Rhodobacterales > Rhodobacteraceae > Sulfitobacter. The sequence goes on from JBALTK010000110.1 coordinate 2,613, forward strand.
AGCCGTGTGTAGCCTTCCAAAACTTAGGGCCACCGCGGCTTATCCAAAGCGGGAGAGCGAGCAGGAGGCCTGCGATAAAGCCACCTGAATGGGCCCAATACGCGACGCCGCCTGTCTCGGCGGATGCGCCGAGGCCGCCAATGAATTGCATCGCAAACCAGATCATCAGCATGATCCACGCAGGTACGGGCAGAATTTTGACGAAAAGGAGAATGTCGACGCGGGCTCTGGGAAACAGAAGCAGGTAGGCGCCCATGACGCCAGCGATGGCACCTGATGCGCCAACTGTGGGGATATAGGAGTTTTGATCTGCGAGAACATGGGCGTAGCCTGATAGCGCGCCAGCCAGAAGGTAGAAGCCCAAGAACGGGGCATGGCCCATCTCGTCCTCGATGTTGTCGCCGAACACCCACAAGAACAGCATATTGCCGCCCAGATGCCCCCATCCTGCATGAAGAAACTGCGAGCTGAGCAGGGCGTTATAGCCGTCCCCCTCCATCACGCGGCGGGGCAGGAGGGCGTAGTCATAATAGATCTGCGCAAGCGCGCGTTCATCACCCGAGATGGGCAGCATGCTGAGAAATATACCAATGTTCGCTGCCATGAGCGCGTAGGTCACATATGGCACGCGGCCCGAGGGGTTATGATCACGGATGGGAAACATCGCGCCACGTTCTGCGATTGCGGTTGGGGCGTCAAGGGCGACGATGAGTTTGGCGCAAACAAAGAAAAAGGGTTTCGTTATGGAACGTTGGCCCCCCGATATCAGGGGGCCAATAGTTGTCTTATGCGGAAGCGCCCAAGAGGGCGGCGTTGCCACCCGATGCTGTGGTGTCGACGCAGACATGGCGTTCTTGGCGAACGCGTGCTGTATCAGGCAGACCGCGCAGGAGCGGAATGATCGGGCCTTTGCGTTTTGCCAGCGCTTGTTCGTATGCGCGTGCAAGGTTGACCTCACCCCACCACAGGACGCCGCCATAATCGGGGCCTGAAGACAAATCGGTCGGTGCTATTGCGCCGGCTGCAAGTACAGCAACGCCGCCCAAGGCCTCAACGGCATGCTTTTGGGCTGCTTCAGTATCGGCTGTTGGCCCAAGGCAGAGGATTGCGGGCCGTGGCAGTGTGGAGAGGCGGTTGCTCTCGCCCGTTGGGCCAGGGAGGGACAGGGTGTCGATGGCCTTGCCTGTATGCGGGGGAAGCGCGGGCAGGGTGCCTGCGGTGCTGCAGACGGGAGAGGTATCGGCCAAGTCCGGTGCAGAGAAGCGCGGTAGATAGTTTGGTCCACCTGCTTTGGGTCCCGTGCCTGACAGGCCTTCTCCGCCGAAGGGTTGAGAGCCTACAATTGCACCGATCTGGTTGCGGTTGATGTAGATGTTACCTGCCTCGATCCGCTCGGACACATATTGCACGCGGTCATCGATGCGGGTGTGCAGGCCGAAGGTAAGGCCATAGCCCGTGGCGTTGATCGCATTGATGACCTTATCCAATTCACCCGACTTGAAGGTGGCCATGTGCAGGACAGGACCAAAGATTTCACGCTCCAAATCGCCGATGCCCTTAACCTTGATGATTGTGGGCGCGATGTAGGTGCCGTGAACCGGCGTATGTAGTTCGGCGACAAGGCGACCATCGTCACGGGCAGCTGTGATATGGCTGGCGATACCTGCGCGGGCTGTTTCGTCGATGACAGGACCCACATCGGTGCTGAGGTCCCACGGGTCGCCTATTTGCAGGGCTTGCATCGCGCCAATGAGCATCTTTGTAAACGGCTCTGCGATGTCCTCTTGAACGTATAGGCAGCGCAGGGCGGAGCAGCGTTGGCCTGCGGATTGGAATGCACTTTCCACGATCGCTTGGACCGCCTGTTCGGGCAACGCGGTGCTGTCCACGATCATCGCGTTGAGGCCACCAGTTTCCGCGATGAGCGGCGTGCCGGGGGCGCAGTGATTGGCCATGGCCGAGCGAATACGCTGGGCGGTGCCAGTGGAGCCCGTGAAGGCCACGCCGTTAACGCGCACGTCAGAGGTCAGGGCAGCACCCACATCGCCACCACCGGGAAGCAGTTGGAGGGCGGTGAGGGGGACGCCTGCTTCGTGCAGGACGGAAATCGCCATGTGGGCGATGAGGGGTGTTTGCTCGGCTGGTTTTGCCAACACGGCATTGCCAGCGGCGAGGGCGGCGCTGATCTGGCCCAAGAAGATCGCGAAGGGGAAGTTCCAAGGTGAGATGCAGGTAAAGACACCGGCAGGGGGCATGTTGGTGGCTTGGGCCGCATAGTAGCGCAGGAAATCGACGCCTTCGCGCAGTTCGGCAACGCAGTCAGGTAGACCTTTGCCAGCTTCGCGCGTCAGCAGGGCAAAGATTTCGCCATAGCGTTCCTCATAAATATCAGCAGCGCGCAGGAGTGTTTTGCGGCGTTCATCAAGCGGCGCGCTCCACGGTGTCGCGGCGTCCAGTGCCTTGGCGGTATCTGCGGGGGTTGCTGGGTGCACTTTGCCCGGTGAAGTGCCGAGGCCAGTGGGGTTTTGCACCTCTTCAGCTGTGCCACCTTTTGCGCCGCCAGCGACGAGCGGCTTGGCCGTCCATGTGGCATCGGAAAATGGCGCGCGCGCGGCCTCAATAGCTGTGAGGGTTGGCGTGTGCGTTAGGTCGAACCCCATTGCATTGGCGCGTAGAGGGCGGAAGATTTCGGGGCCGCGCGGAATTACAGGAATGGTTTCTTCGAGTTTTGAGAACGGATCGGCGGCGACTTCTTCGGGGGCCACGTCTTCGTCAACGATCTGGTTCACAAAGCTGGAGTTTGCGCCATTTTCCAACAGGCGGCGGACCAGATAGGCGAGCAAGTCTTTGTGCGCGCCCACAGGGGCATAGATGCGGCAACGGCTTTTGTGCTGCTTGAGCACGATGTTGTGGAGTGTTTCACCCATGCCGTGCAGGCGCTGGAATTCGTAAGTCTCTTTGTCTTGGCCCATGTGCAGAACGGCAGCAACGGTGTGTGCGTTATGGGTCGCGAACTGGGGGTAGATACGGTCGGTCATGCCCAGCAGCTTGCGGGCGTTCGAAATGTAGCTGACATCAGTTGCCGCTTTACGGGTGAACACGGGAAAGCCATCGACGCCTTCGACCTGCGCGCGTTTGATTTCGGTGTCCCAATAAGCGCCTTTAACGAGGCGGACCATGATGCGGCGGTCGTGGGTTTCAGCCATGCTATAGAGCGCGTCGATGGTGGCCGCCGCGCGGGGGCCATACGCTTGGACCACGATGCCGAAACCGTCCCAGCCTGCGAGGGCAGGCTCACTCATCACAGCGTTAATCACGTCGAGGGACAGCCCAAGGCGGTCGGCCTCTTCTGCGTCTACGTTCAAACCCATGCCTGCGGATTTGGCGAGCAGGCACAAAGCGCGCAGGCGGGGGACGAGATCTTTCATTACGGATGCTTCTTGCGCCACTTCGTAACGCGGATGCAGAGCAGAGAGTTTAACCGAAATTCCGGGGTTTTTGCGGATGTCGTCGTGGGTACACCCCTTGGCGATGGAGGAGATCGCGTCGGAATAGCTCAGGTGGTAGCGGCGGGCGTCACCTTCGGTGCGGGCTGCTTCGCCGAGCATGTCATAGGAGTAGGTGAAGCCCTTTTCCTCCATCCCAGCGGCGCGTTTCATGGCTTTTTTGATGTCCTCGCCCAGAACGAACTGACGACCCATTTCCTTCATGGCGCGGGCCACGGCGGTGCGGATCACAGGTTCGCCCATGCGTTTGATCGCAGCGCGCAGGTGTCGGACGGGTCCGGGTTGTTCGTCATCCAGAACGCGGCCTGTCAGCATCAGTGCCCAAGTAGAGGCGTTGACCATGGTAGAGGTGGAGTGGCCCATGTGCCGACCCCAATCCGATGGCGCGATCTTGTCTTCGATCAGGGCATCCATTGTTTCGGCGTCTGGCACACGCAAGAGCGCCTCGGCGAGGCACATCAGGGCGACACCTTCATCGGTGGAGAGGCCGTATTCGGCAAGGAAAACTTCCATCAGACCGGGGGAGGTGGTGCCGCGGATGTCACGTACGAGGCCCGCGGCCATGGCGGTGATATCTTTGCGGTCTTTCACCGAGAGGTTGGCAGTCTTGATCAGAGCGGCCAATACGGCGTCGGGTTCGGCGTAAGTGCCTGTGTCGATGGTTGCGCGCAGGGAAAGGGATGTGTCACGTGCCATTTTGGATGCTCCATGGGTGAGTTTCGACTAGTTTATCAGGGTATTTGCGGGCATGTTGACTGAAGATGCCCGCAATGTAGGGCCAAAAATGTCATTTAGGGTAGTTTTATGGTGCAAAACACTTCTGACCTCGATCAGTTCGATCAGGCGATTCTGGCGACACTGGCTCAGGACGGGCGGATCAGTATTACTGATCTGTCCAAACGCATCGGCCTTTCCAAATCACCGACGCAAGCGCGGCTGCGACGGCTGGAGGAAAACGGCGTGATCTTGGGGTACCGTGCCATGCTGAATCCCATCCGTCTAGGGCTGGATCATGTGGCGTTTGTCGAGGTGCGGCTGACCGATACGCGTGAGGCGGCGTTGGCGGCGTTTAACGCGGCTGTGACGCGTGTGCCGCAGATCGAGCAGGCCCATATGATCGCTGGCAACTTTGACTATCTGCTCAAAGTGCGGACGCGGGATATGAACAGCTACCGCGCGTTTTTGGGCGATACGATTTCGGCGCTGCCGCATGTGGCATCAACCTCGACTTATGTGGCGATGGAAGCGGTGAAGGAAGTGATGCTGTCAGAGGGGGCTTGACCTGAGCGTCCTGCGCGCCATCCTTTTACGCATGCGACTTCTGTTTGCCTTAGCCGTAATGGTCGGCCCCGTGTTCTCCTCTGCCGCCTTAGCACAGGAATGCCCTGCACCTGCGGATGTCAGTGCCGAGTTGGAGGAACTGTTCGCTCAGGCACAGAACGCAGAAGATTTTCGCGAGGGGCAGGCAGCTTCGGATGCGATGTGGAAAGTTTGGCTGCGCGCACCTGATGATGCGGCCCAAGCAGTGCTCGATCGTGGCATGGCGGCGCGGGGCAGCTTCGATTTTGTCGAAGCTTACGCACAATTTACGCGACTTACAGAGTATTGTCCTGATTATGCCGAAGGCTGGAACCAGCGCGCCTATATCAGTTTTCTGCGAGAGGACTATGCTGCGGCTTTGACCGACCTTGACCGCGCGCTGGAATTGCAGCCGCGCCACGTGGCAGCGCAATCGGGCAGGGGGCTGACGCTGATGAACCTTGGGCGGATTGCAGAGGCGCGCCGTCAGATGCTGGAGGCAGTGGGCAATAACCCGTGGCTGTCGGAAAAAGCGCTGCTGGCCAAAGGGGCGCCCCTCGGCCTTGAGGGTGAAGACATTTGAGACATTTACACCGCGTCTGGGGACGGTATGTTGCGCACAGTGCGGGCGTGGTGGAATGGTAGACACACCAGACTTAAAATCTGTTGGGCGTATGCCCGTGGGGGTTCGAGTCCCCCCGCCCGCACCATTCCAGTTTAAGTGACAGGAATAAAAGAATTAATGCTATATCCGGATGGCACCTGTAGTTAATTTTTAAATATATTTCAGTCAGTTATGTCGATTCTGGTTTGACGTGGTTTTCTAATTTAGCATATTCCACACATGGTTTACGCGTCCGTATTGGCGCTTGAAGTGATAGCTGTATTCATCACTTTAAGCTGAATTTCTCATTGAAATATTGGCTGGTTTGAAAAAGAAACTTCGCCAAAGGAGTCTGATTGATGAGTGTCGACGGTAGTGATTTGTTTATTGGGGACTTGTCGCGGCCTCTTGAAATTCTTGATGCCGAAATTTGTAGTTTAGAAGTAAGCAATGATGGGGAGGAGACCGTGTGGAATTTCTTATCGGAGCGGGATTCGCGTCGGTACAGAAATACATGTTGAAGTAATATTTGTGATTTAGATCAGAACGAAAATCTTTCGAAGACTGCAAGGAAGAAAGCTACGAATAAGGCGCTGTGGTTCGGGCCTCAACTGTCAAACGGTGTCTATTTCGCTCAGGCGATTTGGGGGGCTGCAAATTATTGGAAGCATGAACATGGGTGGTGGCTTCTATGATGGTCGAACCCCTAAGCGCCGAGGGGAGTAGACGCCAGCCATAGGCTTGGGCGAAATTCAACGAAACAGTGGAAGCGGTTATCTCGAATGTAGAAGACAGCTCTCTTGATGAATAGCAGACTTTATGGCGATATATTAAGCAATATGAGTAGTTTTGGACCTTATTGGTCTGCGTATGTCACGGAGTTCTAGGCCATGAAGTAAACGCGGTCCTTGAAGGTCCAAATGAAACGATACGGCATCAGTCATCTGTAATTCTTAAAACAGAACCAACGCCCGTTTGCGGTGTACTGCGCGGTTGTGGCGGCATCTCACCACCAAAACGTTTCATAAATTCTTCAAGACGTCGGTCAGGTGTTAGGCGACCTTCAGTATCCGCCTCTTGAACGTTGGCCATAACTACCACGAAGGCCACGGCCGAGCTTGCATGTTTGAGTAACTCTACATAGTCAAGTCGGTCGGTGGACGCGGCCATTGCGGAATTTGACGTCATCGCACCAAGGACAGTGGCAACGCCGATTGCAGCGCAGGAACGGCGTTGAGTTTTCACATTGAACGCTTTTTTTCCAGCAAAGACGTAAGGAGCATTCCCCAATTTGATCTGCTTCGAAGTTGAATTCTTTTGAGATTAGCCGCTGGCGGGGATACTCAAAACCGCAACGGCAAAGGCGATTAGGGTCAGAAAACCAAACCACTTTTCTTTCCCGCGGTCCCCATTGTGCCGCGCGACCAGAACTGCCACCACACATTGAAGTGCATAAAACAGTGCAAAGGCCCGAGAAGCGAGAGTGATGACGGCTACCACGTCGGTCGCCCAAATCACGCAAACTGGGACGGCCCCCATCACAAGATAGGTGTGTTCTAGGGTAATGAGCCCTTGGATTGTTGTGCTTGCGAGTCCGCTTGCACCAATCGAGTCTGACCCAAGTAGGCTCAAATGCAGTGATCGCGGATGGTGCCAACACAATCACGCTGACAGATATCAACGAGGTAAATCTGACAGCCAACGATTTCCTGTTCTAGAAATGTGACCGGAGCGCGCTTGATCCCAAGCGCGCTCGACGTCGTCTTTGTAAGCGGTCGCTGATGTATTAGCTAAGCTGGCGATGGTGCATGACTTACTGCTTCAGTCCCGTTTGCCCGCAAAACGCTCGGCCCATTCCTCTCGCTGCTCGTCCGTGATCTTTGCAAAGAGAACTTCGGGGACCTCGAACACATGCCCAGCGGGAAGTTGGGCGACAGCAGCGGGGACATCATCGGGCCAGCCTGCGTCGGCGATTTTCATGCCGGCGAGCATCTTTTCGGCGGCGTCCGGGATGAAGGGGGCCGCCAGCGTGGCGTACAGTGGGATAAGGTTGAGCGCGAGGCGAGTTTGCGCGGCGGCACGGTCAGGGTCGGTTTTGAACGTTGTCCACGGCGCCTGTGCTTGAAGATATTCGTTACCAGCGGCCCAGATCGCGCGCAATTCGGCTGCGGATTTGCGCACTTCCATGGCGTCCATGTGGGCATTGTAGCGGGCGACGCGCTCGGTCAGGTCTGCGATGAGAGCGTGCTCGTCAGGGCCGTATTCGCCTGCGGATGGCACGGCTTCGCCGAATTTGGAGCGGCAGAACTTGGTGATGCGGCTGACGAAGTTGCCCAGCACATCGGCGAGATCTTTGTTCGTAGCCGATTGGAAGTTTTCCCATGTGAACTCGGAATCTGATGTTTCTGGCGCGTGGGACAACAGCCACCAGCGCCAGTAGTCGGCGGGCAGGATTTCCAGCGCCTGATCCATGAATACGCCGCGTCCGCGTGACGTGGAGAACTGGCCACCGTCGTAGTTCAGGTAGTTGAAGGACTTGATGTAATCGACCAGTTTCCATGGCTCGTTGCTGCCCATGATCGTGGCGGGGAATGACAGCGTGTGGAAGGGGACGTTATCCTTGCCCATGAACTGGGTATAGCGGACGTCATCTGCGCCCTTGTCGGTGCGCCACCAGCGCTCCCAGTTGTCGCCTTTGCCCGCGTCGACCCATTCTTGGGCACAGGCGATGTATTCGATAGGCGCATCGAACCAGACATAGAAAACCTTGCCCTCCATGCCGGGCCAAGGTGCATCGCCACGTTGGACGGGAACGCCCCACTTTAGATCACGGGTGATGCCGCGATCTTGTAGGCCGTCACCGTCATGCAGCCATTTTTTCGCGATAGAAGTGGTGAGGACAGGCCAGTCTGTCTTACTTTCGATCCAGTCGTTCAGCCGGTCCTTCATTTTTGACTGTTTGAGGAACAGATGCTTTGTTTCGCGCATTTCCAGATCGGTGGCGCCAGAGATGGTTGAGCGGGGGGTGATCAGGTCTTCGGGATCAAGCTGCTTGGTGCAGTTGTCACATTGGTCGCCGCGTGCGTCCTCGAAGCCGCAGTTGGGGCAGGTGCCCTCGACATAGCGGTCGGGAAGGAAGCGGCCATCGGTCTTGGAGTAAATCTGGCTTTGATCGACTTCTTCGATCAGGCCTTCGTCGGCAAGCGCACCTGCAAAATGCTGCGTCAGCCGTTTATTTTGCTTGGACGAAGAACGGCCGAAATGGTCAAAGCTGAGGCCGAAGCCTTTTGCGATGTCGCGTTGTACGGCGTACATCTCAGCGCAGTATTCCTCAACGGGTTTGCCTGCTTTGGCGGCGGCCAACTCAGCAGGGGTGCCGTGCTCATCCGTGGCGCAGAGGAATAGCACTTCGTTGCCACGGGCGCGCAGGTAGCGGGCATAGAGATCGGCGGGCAGTTGGCTGCCCACCAGATTGCCGAGGTGTTTGATCCCGTTGATATAGGGAATGGCGGAAGTGATGAGGTGACGGGTCATGATATGCGCCTTTGGCTTGTGTTAAGGCGGTCTTTAGCAGGGGCTGGGTCCTGTTTCCAGCGCGATCAATCGTGCGGGGGCTTGTCGCGGCTACGACCGGTGAGGCGACCGATGACAAAGCTGGTACGCAGCGCGTTGATATAGTGGGTGCGGCGGCGCACCGTTCGGCCAGTGCGCATGCGCACAATGCCAAACACGATGAGTGATGTGTGGCCCGCAGCGAGCATAATGAACAAAGCTTGGGGGCCGTAATTCTCGATCAGAACCGACGCGCCGTAGGGGGCAGCGATGGCGCCCATTGCGAACCAGAACATCAGCGCTGCGGATAGCTCCACCCGCTCGTCCGAGCTTGCAAAGTCGTGAGCGTGGGCTGCCGCGACGGAGTAAATCGGGAAAGTCGTGAGGCCAAAGAGGGCAGAGGAAAATAAGATGCCATAAAGGCCCAACCCTGCGGTTTGCATCGTGACAAAGCAGCTAAAGATGGCCGCGACCGAGAGCCAGATCAGCACTTTGCGGCGGTCGAACTTATCCGCGATCCAGCCGACAGGGATTTGCGCGAGCGCGCCGCCGACTACAAAGGCGGCGAGAAACCATGCAATCTGGCCAGCGCTGAGGCCGACTTCTTGGCCGTAGATTGGACCGACCATGCGAAAAGATGCGCTTGAAAGGGCAGCGACAATCACGCCAGCAACAGCAAGCGGCGAACGGACATAGGCCAGCATAGGCCGCAGGCGGGGGGATTTAGGTGTTTCGGGCTGCGTAACGGTGGTCAGTGTAATGGGCAAAAGCGCAGCACAGCACAGGATGGCGAGGATGTTGTAGGAGATATAATCGGCGGGTGCGAGAATGCCGATGATGCCCTGCGCGGCAAGACTGCCTGTCATGTCGACCATGCGGTAGGTGCCCATGGCGCGGCCGCGTGTCTCGTTGGTGACCTTTGCCTGCAGCCATGCTTCAACCACGGTATAGCATCCCGCCACGCAAAGGCCCGAGGCGACCCGCATCAGCGCCCAGGCGTAGGGGTTGATCACCATCATATGTGCGATGAGGCCAATGCTGCCTGCCGCTGTGAATGCTGCAAATGCACGGGAGTGGCCGACGGAGCCAAGCAGGCGTGGCGCAAACCAGCAACCGATGAAGAAGCCAAAGAAATGCGCAGAGCCAAGCATACCGATCTCTTGGCGGGAAAATCCGAGCGCGATACCAGAGAGCACGTCCAAGGGGCCAACGCCGCCGGACGAAAGCTGAAGTAGGACGACTGAAAAAAACAGCGCCGCAAAGGAAATTAACATCCGCATTTGGCATCATTGTGCGCTTTTGGAGGGCGAGGGACAGCGAAAACCGACGCGAATGGTCGTATCCGGGGAATTCTTTTGATCGTGCGGTAAATGTCGGTTGCAG
>JBALTK010000111.1:0-12906 GCA_036964385.1 Sulfitobacter sp.
CCTGCACGTCGACAGTATTGTTCGCCTCGGTCCAACCTTTGTCCATCATAAACAGGTTTGTGAGGTTGGAGGGCAGGATCGGGTTCGGCCCGTCTGTAACGATCTCGACCGTGTGCTCACCCACTGCGCGCACTTCGGTGATGGAGCCGATCAGCTCTTTCATGTCAGAGTTAGGCTGCTTGGCGCGCTCGAAACTGAACACGACATCTTCGGCAGTGAAATCAGCACCATCGTGGAATTTCACACCTTGGCGAAGGTTGAAAACCCAGACATTCGGGTCGTCCGCTTTTGGCGCCCAGTCGGTGGCCAAGGCAGGCTCGAACGCGCCTGTAACATCGCGGATGATCAGCGGTTCGTACATCTGATGGCGGATCGTGTGTGTCGGTCCTTCGTTTTGCGAATGCGGATCAAGGGTAAGTGCATCGCCTGAGCGCGCCCAGCGTAGTGTCTCCGCGCTGAGTGGTGCCGCGGTGGTGATCAGCAAAGCGCCGATAAGTGTTGCTGTTGTACGTTTCATCTAGATTCCCCGTTTTTGTAAATTTATAGTTTAAGGTTGAATTATTTTGGACCAATGGCAAGGGCGTGTGGTTGGAAAAAACTGGCAGAATTAATTCATTTTCTTGAATGTTTTCAACTGCTGACGCCCTGATCGCTGTCGATTTTCTCACGTGGTTTCGTTCTCATCGTTTGTGCCGCTTAGGGTGTAGGCACCGCCGTTGCAGTGCCAAGAAGGTCACGTGCAATACGTTCGAAGATTGCGCTGCCGACGGGGATCAAATCGTCGGAAAAATCATAGTCGGGATTGTGCAGCGCGGCATAGTCCTCCCCAGGTCCCAAACATAGCATAGCAGCTTTTGCCCCCCAGCCAAAGACACCAAAATCCTCGGAGGCACGCATTGGCACTCCTGCATCGCCATGCATCACGCCGATACCGTCCATCGCTGCTACCGCGACGGCATAGGCATCCGCGTTGTTAATGGAGGCGGCAAAGCTATCGCAAACATCGAACTCGACGCTCAGGCCGAACTGCGCTGATGCTGAAAGAGCAAGGCCGCGCGCTTCCGCTTCAAGGCTTTCCATGCCGTTGTCTCCCGCCGTGCGTAATGTCGCGTAAATTTCCGCCTCACCCGGGGCAATGCCAAAGGTTGGCTCGCCAACGTTTACATGGGTGATCGTCACCAATCGGAAGTCATCGTCTAGCGCCCCTCCGTTGCCCAACGCGTCCAGCGCGGGGATCAGTTGCGCTACAGCCTGTGCTGGAGATATGCCATCCTCAGGGTCGGCGGCATGCGCTGTCTTGCCGTTCAATTTAATTTTGAGCCCCATTGAGGCGCAGTTGATCAGCCCCGCACAGGTGGAAACATATCCGAACGGGCGCCCCGGCTCGATGTGGATCGCAAAGGCCCAGTCTGCTTGAATGTCCGTGTAGGCGGGATCAGCAACAACTGCTTTTGCGCCGCTGCCGTCTTCTTCAGCGGGCTGGAACATCAAAACAACGCGCCCCCGCGCCAAAGGCGTGCGCGCAATCATCCGACCCAAGGCGAGCAGCATGGTCATATGGCCGTCGTGACCGCAGACATGGCTTTTGCCCTTAATGGTTGAAGCCCAGGCAATGTCATTTTGTTCCGCGATCGGCAGGGCATCCAGTTCGGCGCGAAACAAGACTGTTGGTCCTTCCTCTCCACTGTCGAAAACCGCAGCGACACCGTGACCGCCCAGTCCAGTCAGAATACGCGTGGGGGAGAGAGCTTTGAGTGCTTCGGTGATCCTGCGTGCTGTCTCGACCTCTTCACCCGAGATTTCGGGGAATTGGTGAAGTTCGCGACGAAAGGTTGCTAGTTCAAGTAGATCAAGATTTGTAAGCATGGCGGACCTCTGAGAGCATTTCGGTTACCAGAGCAGAGAAAGGTCACCGCATCAACAGCACCCTGCGGCCCAGCCCATAACACTGGTTGCGAGCAGACCACTGCCTAACAAGTATCCGCTGTCCGACGTATCCGACACGCTGCTTTCTGCATCAAACATGCATATCCCTGTATCTCAGTTCGCCAATATGGTTTCGCCAGCCGCTCTGGGCGTTTTTAGGGGAAGTGCTCGGTTGGGGGGGGGAGTTTCTAGCCGCACCATTCTTGGTTGCAGCAGTGCTTTTCGCGACAATCGTCTCGCTATTGATCCGCCTGATCCCGAAAAGGTGTTGGTAATAATGGCTAGCCAAGCAAACTCAACCAGACCCAGACCGTCAAGATGGAAGAGGCCGTAGCGATGAGCACCGAGGAGGCTGCAACGCGCCGCCCACGCCCGTACATATTGGCAAATATGTAGGCATTGAACCCCGGTGCCATGGCGGCAGTGAGAACACCTGAGCGGAAGAGGTCTGGTGGTAGGGACAGTGCCGATCCCATGGTCCAGACAATCGCGGGGTGCACCACTAAGCCGATGCAACAGACCATCGCAATTGCCTTCATATCACCTTCGGGCTTATACTGGATCAACACACCGCCCAATGCGAAGAGGGCGGCGGGGAGGGCGGCCCGCACGATGAGCGACAGAGCATCATCGACAACGGACGGAATTACAAAACCGGTGAAGTTAACGAAAAATCCCGCCATTATCCCGATCACAAGAGGGTTGTGGAACATCGCACGGCTTATGGAACGGGCAAGGGTCAAGCCGCTTTGCCCACGGTTGCGCACAAACTCCATCACCGTAATGCCAAGGCCGTAGCAGAATGGCGAATGCACGGCGATGATCATGTAGTTCCCGGTGAGTTGATCCGCGCCATACGCCCGCTCCGATATGGGAAGGCCGAGTAGAACCGAGTTCGAGAACAAGCAGCAAAAGCCGATGGCGACACAATCCTCCCACTCGCGTTTGAAAAATACCCTTGCGCCGATTATGCCAAGTGCAAAGCAGATTGCGGCCCCAGTGTAGAAGCTGAACAGCAGCCGCGCGTCGAACGCCGCACTCAGATCAAGATTGGCAATCGCTTGGAACAGAAGGCAAGGCAGCGCAAAGTTTTGAGCAAACCGCGAGACGCCGTCGACGCCTGCCATTGGAAATAGGCCACGCCAGACCGCGACATAGCCAAAGCCGATGACCAGAAACACGGGCATAATAACATCAAGGAGCAATTGCATGGGGCGCAGTCTCGGTTCGGGTCAGATGCGCCTGGGCAGGAAGTTAGCTGAGATCGAAATCAAGCTGCATGCCGTCGAAAGCGGGTTGGATGTGGTCGGGCGTCTCTGCCGCGACGGTGGCATAGTCGAGGTCGTTGTGCATGTTGGTCAGCACGGCTTCGCGCGGCTGCACTTTCTTGATCCATTCAAGGGTCTGGGCCAAGTGGCTGTGGGTCGGGTGCGGCTCACGGCGCAGCGCATCCACGATCCAGCACCGTAAATTGTCGAGGTGGGGCCAGATGTGGTCAGGGATACTTGCAACATCAGGCAGATAGGCAACGTCGTTCACGCGAAACCCCAGCGCATCCATGCCGCCGTGGGGCACGAGGAAAGGTGTGAATTCTAGCGAACCACCAGGTCCGTCAATCACCACATCACCGTCCATCAGGTTCATATCAAGGATGGGCGGATACATGGAGCCTTTTGGTTGGATAAACGCATAGCCAAAGCGGTCCATCAGCGCGTCATGGGTGGGTTGATCTGCCCAGACGGGCAGACGGGCGCGCATGTTGAACACGATCATGCGCAGATCATCTATACCATGCACATGGTCGGCATGAGCATGGGTGTAGAGAATGGCATCAAGGCGGCCCACGCCCGCATCCAGAAGCTGGCTGCGCATATCTGGAGATGTATCAATCAGGACCGAAGTTGTGCCCGCGTCCGTGATCCGCTCCACTAAGGCAGAACAGCGACGGCGTGCATTGCGCGGCTCGGAGGGATCACAAGCCCCCCAAACACCGCCCAAACGCGGCACACCGCCCGACGAGCCGCAGCCGAGGATCGTGACCCGCATTGTGTCTGTCATGAAGGGACCTCATACGCGGCGACCTTGGTGAACAAACGCTCAAAATTCGCCTCTGACTGTGCGGCAAAGTCGGCGTAGTCCATGCCGAATGTTTCAGCGGCCTTGCGCGCTGTATGAGCGGTGAACGCAGGTTCGTTGCGGCGGCCACGGTGCGGTGGAGGTGCGAGGTAGGGACTGTCGGTCTCGACCAAGATCCTCTCGACGGGAGCAGCGGCAAAGATATCGCGCAGTTCTTGGCTTTTGGGAAAGGCAGTGATGCCCGACATGCTGAGGTAGAACCCCAGATCGAGTGCCGCACGGCCAAGCTCTGGCGAGGAGGAAAAGCAGTGCATGACGCAGGTGTACGCGCCCTTTGTGTGTTCATCGCGCAGGATCAAGGCCATGTCGTCGTCGGCATCGCGGCTGTGGATGATAAGCGGCAAACCAGTTTCCCGCGCAGCGGCGATATGGATGCGCAAACTGTCTTGCTGCATCTGCGCGCTCTCGGCGGTGTAATGATAATCAAGGCCAGTCTCGCCAATGCCGACCATCTTGGGATGCTGGGCGATTTCGATGAGCTGCTCTAACGTCGCCATCGGCTCTGACGCGACACTCATCGGGTGTGTGCCAGCGGCATAGAAAACGGTGGCGTGTGCTTCGGCAATGGCGCGCACGGCTGGTTCGTTCTTGAGCTTGGTGCAGATCGTCACCATCCGCGCCACACCTGCTTCGGCTGCACGGGAAATCACGTCAGGTAGCTCTTCGATCAATTCAGGGAAATCGAGGTGGCAATGGCTGTCAGTGATGGTGGGGATATCAGTCATAACGCTCCGGAATTCTTTTGCAAAAGGTCAGCGCGGCGCTGCCTGTGCCATCTTGGTAAAGGTATCTAGGACCAGTGCAGCAGGGTCAAGGTTGACCGCGATGCCGTGGCGCGCACGCGCACTGATTTGGGCGGCAAGATCTGCCCAGACCCGCGCTTGGTGTGGGTGGGGCGACAGACGCATGAGAATATCAGCTTCGCCATTTGCCGCCTGTGGGGTGGGAGGCGCTCCCATGGCACCAGTACGCGCCAGACGGCTCAGCATCAGATCAATGAGCGTAAAGAGCAAGTCGCGCTTGGCTTCGCCCCCGCGGGCAGCGGCAAGTTCAGCCAGTTTCAGCACGCGCGGGCGGTCCATATTTGGCATAGTGCCCATAATGCCCACCAATTCCATATAAAGCGCGGCACCGCCCAGCAACGAGAGCCGCATCGCTCCTCCGACAGAGCCGCCTGAAAGTGCAGCAAGCGAATCTGTATTGGCCGCTAGGACGTCTGCTTGCGCCATCGCTTCGGCTACTTCAGCAGCGTTGAGCGTGCGAAGCGCCAGCGTGCGACAACGCGAGCGGATGGTCGGAAGGAGGCCAGACGGCTGATGTGATATAAGGATCAGCAATGCGCGGGCAGGCGGTTCCTCAAGCATTTTTAGCAGGGCGTTTGCCGCCGTTACGTTCATCAGGTCGGCATCATCGATGATAACAACACGGTAGCCGCCATCCGGCGCTGACATCTGGAAAAATCCGTTCAGCGCACGAATATCGTCCGCGACAATCTCCTGACGCATCTTCTTTGTAGTTGGATTGATCGTGCGGGTGACATTGCGGATGCGCCCCTCACCACCTGCGGCCACGCGCAAGGCCACGGGATGATCGGGGGGAATCTGGAGCGTGGTCGGCACATCGTGCGCAAACATCCCGCCGTCATCAGGCTCAGGCGTAGCGAGTAAAAATCGTGCGATCTGCCATGCCAGCGTAGCCTTTCCGACGCCGCGCGGGCCAGTGAGCATCCATGCGTGGTGCAAGCGACCCGTATTAAATGCATCGACAAACGCCATTTGCGCCGCGTCCTGACCAATCAGGCGAGGCGTATCACGCGGATGCGGTGCGCCATCAAGGCGCTCTGGCTGGGGAGGGATATCGTCGCTCATGAGAGGGGTTTATCGGGGATTGTGCAGGTTTGAAATGGGGCAGGTGCGCTTTCAGGCAAGCGCGGGAAGTTTTTCAAACATCCTGTCCATTTCGTCTTGAAAACAGTTATTGCCGCGTGCTGAACGCTTGTTCAACCGCCGCTTGGATGTCGGCGGCAACAGCATCCATTTCCTGTCCGCCATCGATCACTCGAAAACGCTCGCTGTATTCTTTTGATAATTCGATGAATCCTGCGCGCATCGCGGATTGGAGGTCCGCCCCGAAGTCTTCGAACCGCTCTTCGGTGCCATTACGGCCCTTAGCGCGCTTCAATCCTTCGATGGGGTCCATGTCGATGAGGATGGTAAGGTCAGGTTCCACTCCGATCATCAGATCATGCAACTTGTCGACAGTTCCGCGCAGATCGCCACGGCTCAGCCCTTGATACATACGCGTGCTATCGGCAAAGCGGTCACAGATCACGATTTTCCCAGCAGCTAGGGCAGGGCGTATCAACCGCTCCAGATGGTCGCGCCGCGCAGCGGTAAAGAGAAGAATTTCCGTCTCGGCGGACCAGCGGTCGGGATCTCCTTGTAGAACAAGGGCGCGGATTTCTTCCGCTCCGTCCGAACCACCGGGTTCACGCGTCACAACGACCTCACGGCCTGATCGGCGCAAGTATTCAGCAAGGCGCGTGACTTGGGTAGATTTGCCCGAGCCGTCGATGCCTTCAAAACTGATAAAGAGCCCCTCGTGGGAAGGCTGTGCGGTCACGATGCCTCCGGCGCGGGGCCTGCGTTGATCCGGTTTGCTAGATGTTGTGCGGCGGCGACCATGCGGCTGACAAAGCCGTGGGGCGCGATGTCCCGATCCGCAAGCAGGGCAATACGCAATTCGGGCAACCCTTCAGGACTGATAATCAGCTCTCCGATTTCCTGCCCTTTCGAAATGGGGGCTTTGATCGGACCGTTATAGACAACTTCGGTCTTTAATGGTTCGATCGGGTTCACGGGGAGCAGCAAAGAGATATCCTCGGCCAGCTCCATTCCGACAGTCGGCTCTGCACCGACAGAGACGTCGGCATCTGCGATTTTCGTTCCAGCTGTGCCTAAATCGGTTTGTGCAAATTGGCGGAATGCCCAGTTCGTTACGGCTTCGGATTCACGCGCACGCGCTTGTGCTGTGTCCAAGCCTGAAAGCACAAAGATAATGCGTCGATCACCTTGCTTGGCAGATCCAACAAGGCCGTAGCCAGCCTCTTCGGTATGACCCGTTTTGAGGCCGTCCGCGCCGATGCCCAAACCCAAAAGCGGGTTTCTGTTCAGTCGGTTGGCGGATTCAGCAGGATCGAACAGGAATTCTTTTTGCGAAAACATAGGATAGTATTGCGGGTAGTCCTTGATCAACTTTCCCGCGATCAGACCCAGATCACGCATCGACATGCGGTGACCTGCCTTTGGCCATCCATTCGAGTTGGAGAACGTCGAGTTGGTCATACCCAACTGCTGTGCGCGCATGGTCATCTGGCGCGCAAATTTGGCTTCTGTTCCTGCGAGAGCCTCGGCGATCACAACGCATGCGTCATTGCCCGACAGCACGATAATCCCGCGAATGAGGTCTTCGACTTTGACCCGCTCCCCTTCTTTGAGGAACATCGTTGAGCCGCCGTATTGTTGCGCCGCTGCGGACACAGGCAATTGCTGGTCAAGGTCGAGGATGCCGTTCTCTACGGCCTCGAATGCCATATAAAGCGTCATCAACTTCGACATGGATGCCGGCGGCAATGGCTGGTCGGCATTCTTGGCCATCAGCACGGTGCCGCTGGTATAATCCACAACAAAAGCAGCGTTCGCACGGGTATCGAATGCATTTGCACTGACCGAAGAGACCAAGAGTGCAAATGCACTAAGAGCAAGTTTCATTCCGCGCATATCAGGCACCTCTCAAGGATCAGTTGGAAACGGCGTAGGCATCGGTGAAGCCTTCCGATTTGATGGTAGACA
This sequence comes from Sulfitobacter sp., assembly GCA_036964385.1. Lineage (GTDB taxonomy): Bacteria > Pseudomonadota > Alphaproteobacteria > Rhodobacterales > Rhodobacteraceae > Sulfitobacter. Next base: position 7,914 of record JBALTK010000111.1, read on the forward strand.
GAATTTTTGTGCGCTCGGAGCTGTTCGCGGCAGGGCCGACCACAACGCGCCAGAACGTTTTACCGTTAATCTGGCTTTGCTTCACGCTGGGGGCAAGGCCAGCACCGCGCATCTGTTTGGCCGCGCGGTTTGCATTGGCCTCGATGCTGAAAATACCAATCTGGATAAACGGCTTGGACAGGCTAGACGCTTGGGTCGGTGCAGCAGGTTTGGGCGTCGGAGCTGGCGTTGGTTTCGCCGCATCAATGGCTGCACCCGCTGCTGTCGTCACAGGGTCGAGTGATGCCGTTGCCACGCTGGGGGCAGGATCAACTGTTGCAGCAGTAGCTTGGGTTTCCGGAGCTGGCGCGGCTTCTTGCACCTTGCTCAGCGCTGTTACGTTCAGCTTCGTGGGTGCGCCGGCGAGAATGCCCAATGCCGTGGCCGCGTCAGACGAGATTTGCAGGCTCGGACCCGGAATGTCACGCTCGCGGCGGAAGAGGGCACCGACGACGAATTTACCATTCGCCTGATTGCGAATGATCACGCGCTCTGGGTCGTCAACATCGGGATGCGCGACCCATACACCGCCCAAACTGGGGCGACCGTCCCAAAGTCCGTCATCAGTAACGGAAAAAATTTCAGGCGCTTCAACATCTCGCTCAACCGTGGGGCCGGTCGGGGCAGAGGCCTGTGCCTGATTTTGGTTTGCCGTTGGGAATGCGAATTTCCCTTGTTCGTCACATCCAGCCAAGAGGCCTGCAATAACAACCGCTCCCAACAGTGAACGTCCTGTCTTTACGTGCTTTGCCGCGCTCAATTCTATGGTTTTAATGCTCATTGACCCTCGTCCTTGCCTGCGCGCGTGCCTGTTTTAACCGCACGCTTGACCGCCCCTTTTGCGGGGCATTTGTGTCGTTGTAGCGCGCCCCGACCCCCTGCGACAAGAGAAGCATGCCCCGATAGGCAAATTTCCCCTCTTTAAGTGTGATATTGCCCAATTGCAGAATCGTTTTAGGCGATTTAGGAAGCACCCACAGCGGAGGTTTGGCAGAGTGGTCGATTGCACCGGTCTTGAAAACCGACGGGCGTGAGAGCGTCCCCAGGGTTCGAATCCCTGAGCCTCCGCCAATCCCCCATTTTTTTCAGTTTTGTCAGGTCGCACTAGGCGGCCATTTTTGTTTGTTTCGTTGGGTTTGCGGAATTTCAGCTTTATCTTGAGTTTCTTTCGATGGTGCCTATATTCGTTCCTTGAGTGGTAGAGAATGTGGTATTTTTGAATGGCCCTAACTGGCAAACTGACTAAGAAGCTGGTCGAGAACCTTGGCGCGGGGCGGCATGGGGATGGCAGCGGTCTTTACCTGGTGGTTGATCCATCCGGCGCGCGACGGTGGATTGTGCGGGTGGTGGTAAAAGGCCAGAAAAACAAGAAGGGCGCGCCATTGCGGACCGACTTTGGTTTGGGCGGTGCTGACATTGTTACGCTCAATCAAGCCCGTGAACGTGCGCTAGAATATCGCAGGATGGCCAAGCAAGGTCTGAATCCCCGGTTCAATGCGCGCCAAGAGATGCCAACCTTTGAGGAGGTGGCGCAACAGGTCCATATTGACCGGATGCCGACTTGGAAGAATGCCAAGCATGGCCAGCAGTGGATCAACACCCTGCGCGATTACGCTTTCCCCAAGATCGGACGGATGCCAATTGATAGCGTCAACCAGCCCGAAGTGATGATGTGCCTTGCCCCCATTTGGACCGACAAGCACGAAACGGCAAAGCGGCTGGCGCAAAGAATCAAGACGGTGTTGGACGTGGCACGCTCAAAGGGCTTCCGGTCTGGTGAGAACCCCGTCACGGCGATCAAGGAATTGGGCGCGCTGCCAAAGGTCAAAGCGAAGGTGAAACATCACAAGGCAATGGGCTGGAAAGATGTGCCAGCCTTCTATGCTGATTTGAAGAACCGCAAAGCGATGGCCGCGAAAGCGCTGATGTTCACCTGCCTGACAGGATCAAGGACCAGCGAGGTCTTGGGGGCGCGCTGGGAAGAGATCGACTTTGACGCGCGGCTGTGGACCTGTCCGGCAGTGCGAATGAAGGGTGGCGAGGATCACCGCGTACCGCTGACGGATGAAATGCTGGCGATCATTGAGCCATTGCAGGCCATGAAGTCGGAGTGTGTGTTTGAGGGTCAGAAGCGGCATAAACCACTGTCAAATATGTCGATGCTGATGCTGTTGCGCCGGATGGAGGTTGAAGGCGTTACGGTCCACGGCTTCCGTTCTACCTTCCGTGACTGGGCGGGCGAAGTGGCGAACGTGCCGCGTGAGGTTGCCGAATTGAGCTTGGCTCATACGGTCGGGTCAAATGTTGAGCGGGCATATGCGCGGTCTGATTTGCTGGACAAGCGGAGGGCATTGATGGAGCGTTGGTCGCAATTCGCTGCCAACAAAGTAGCCTACAAGTAACCAACTAGGGGATTTAGCTATGACTTGTAAACCAAAGGCTGGATTGATCGATTTTGAGCCACACGGAACGTCTTTTGCCCAGCGCTATGTAGACGCTGTTTTTGCGAGCCAAACAGGTTTAAGGACAGGGGAAATTTTTGAAAAAGCGTTTTCGGACAACGGCTACGCCGCAAATATAGTCGATGCGCAGCATTGGGCAGTAGAGATATTGAAGCAGTCAGGTTTAGAACCAGTGGGCTGGCTTGCTGATCTGGACCTAATTAGTGAGATATTTTTCAAATGCTTCATACCCTACAGAAATGGTCAACTGGACTTGGAGACAGCTAAAAATACTGGCGTTCAGATGGCTGACGAATTTTTCAACGGCACTGACCATGAAGTTATGTTCAATCAATCTCCAGAGAGTTCAGTATGGTATGCGGCCCACATTTATAGATTATGCGAAGAAGTTGAGCGACATATCAAGGAAGAGACGGATGAAAGAGCTGAATTGGACGAGTTGATTGGGAATGTTGATGATTATTACCTATCCAGCGCCGAGGATGAGCGCAAAAGGGAGAGACGCTTTCCATTTAACCGTGTGGTGAACGCTGGTGTAAAGATCGGATTTTTGTATCGGGATGCTTGGTGGAAAGAGAACCATGAAGAGGCAGCTTTAAACTTCTATGCACAAGTTGAAGCACGAAAAAAAGGTAGTCCTCGTGGCGGTGATGCAACCGCTGAAAAATTTTCGGCCCTAAAGAAGCTATGTTTAAGTTTTTTTGAACATGCATACGAAGAAAAGGGCGTTGCGTTTTTGGGTGCGCCAATTGGTGTGGTCTCACAAACGATTAGAGAGATTGCGCTCAGGGAGAAACCGAACGATTTTATTGGCCCACAAGGTAAACCTCTAAGCCAGCGATGGTTTCTAGAAACACTTGAGGATTTTCAAGCAAATGGTGAGTTTGGTCCTGAAATCCTGAGACTGACCAAGAAGGCCTTAGGCCATAATGAATAACTAAAGATGGCATCGGCCCTTTGCCATATCTGGCACCTAATAGTAGGCTTTATCATCGTGATGTGATGGGCCATAGGCTGTATAACATTCTGTTCTTATTTAAATAAATAGACGTCATTCACCCCTCATGGGCAACATGGAAGGGTGATGAAACATGTCAAACCTATTCGAGCAAAACCGCAACTACGTTCTTGGCGATGATGAACTGAACATCATTGGCGACCGCGACAAGCTGGCGCAATGGCGTCACAAGGGCATGGGGCCAGCGTTCTACAGGCTGGGTCGCAAGATCATCTATCGCGGTGCTGACCTCAATGCGTGGGCGGACGCCCAGCGCGTTGATCCATCCAAAAGGGCGGCGCGTTAATGGCCAAGCGTGTTTCTACGCGCAAGGTTAAGAAACATCGGCTTTACACCTATGAAGAGGCAAGTGACGTGCTGGGCGTCACAAGCCACACGGTGAGGGCGTGGCGGTCGGACGGTTTGGACGTCATGACCGCCAGCAAACCCCATTACATTCTGGGCGCTGCCCTCATTGCCTACATTGAGCGCCAGCAGGTCAAACGGTCTGTCAAAGGGGCGCTGGATGAGATGTTCTGTTTCACCTGCAAGGTGCACAGAAAACCGCTTGGGGCGCTGGTGGACTATGTTCCCATAACTGACACCAGAGGGCGGCTTATGGGGCTGTGTGGCGAGTGTGACGGGTCACTCCATCGCTTTGCTGGCAAGGCTGATTTAGGCAAGTTTGACGGAATTTATGACATCGCGATCAAGGGTGTGCCTTGAGCCTATACGAACCCCTCAACACACCTTGCAAACCGCACTTGCCGCAACCCCGTCCAACTGCCTCAAATTCAGTCTCCCAAAGACCGCTTACATAAGGAATCCGCTATGAGAAAATTTGTTGAAGAAAACGAAAGGATGAAGCGCAAATATGTCTTCCATCTTGAGGAAGCGGACGGTCTAGATGCGAAGTCTACCGACAAGGTTCTGGCGGCGATCCTTAAATTTGAAGAGTCCACCGGGTTCAAACCCTTCAAGCGGTTTCATATCGAGCAAGCGGCCAAATTCAAGGCCACCCTTTCCCAAGCAAAAAACCTGCGCGGGCAACCCTTGAGCCATTCGACGGTCGACGCCACCCTGACCCTCGTGCGCAAGTTCTTTCATTGGCTGGCGGGTCAGACCGGCTACAAAAAGGTGCTGAACTACAGCGACACTCGATATTTCAACAACAACCGGAAATCGTCGCGCATCGCCCATACTGCAAATGAAAAGCAATGCCCGACACCAGAGGCCGCGTTTCACGCCTTCCAAGCGATGCCCAGCGCTACGGAGTTCGAGATGCGGGACAAGGCGCTGTTTGCGTTCTTCATGCTTACAGGTGCGCGTGTGGGCGCTGTGGCGTCCCTTCGGCTCAAGCATATCGACTTGTTCAACGGGCGGGTGTTCCAAGATGCGCGCGAGGTGAACACAAAAGCGGCCAAGACCATAGACACAGTGTTCTTTCCGGTCGATTCGACCTATCTGGCGTGTTTCACCGCTTGGATAAACTATC
>JBALTK010000112.1:0-12888 GCA_036964385.1 Sulfitobacter sp.
TGAAGAAAGCACCCTGCGCCTGCCTCTCGAAATCACTGCGCGTGAGATTGGCGATCATGATATTACTGTGGAGCTTACGACCCCTGACGGGACAGTCTTGCGTCGTGTGATAGGCATGCCTGTTCGCATCAACGATCCTGAAGTGGCAACCATACGGCAATTCACCCTCGGTGCGGGAGAAGAGTTTACGTTCGATACTGCGGTCCTTGCCGGTCTTCAGGCAGGTACAGCACGCGCCACACTGAGCGTAGATGCGTTCTCACGGTTGAACATTCCTGGTTTATTGCAGCAGCTGGACCGTTATCCCTACGGGTGTACTGAGCAGGTAACGTCTGGCTCGCTTCCTCTGCTTTATGTGGGTAACCTTGCGCGAGATGCGGGGCTTGGTACACCATCAGAGATAGATGCGAAAATCGCCATGAGCATTGACCGCGTCCTATCACGGCAGGCATCTAACGGGGCGTTCGGCATGTGGCGCGCGGAGACAGGTGCATTCTGGCTCGATGCTTATGTCACCGATTTTCTGTGGCGTGCAAAGCAGGAGGGCCATGCCGTACCACCGCGCGCTTTGGCGCTGGCGCTGGATAATTTGCGCAACAGGATCAATTTCGCCCCAGACTTTGACAACGGAGGTGAAGATATCGCCTATGCGCTTTTGGTACTCACCCGCGCCGGGGCGGCCCAGATGGGTGACTTGCGCTATTATGCAGACACCAAAGCAGATGCCCTTGCGACGCCTATGGCTGCCGCTCAGCTCGGTGCGGCTCTTGCGGCCTATGGTGATCCAGCGCGGGCAGACAGGCTGTTTGCGCGTGCTGCTGCTCTGCTTCTAACATCTCCAGATCGCACACTGTGGCGTGATGACTTTGGCAGCGGTTACCGCGATCGCGCGGCTGTACTAGCGCTTGCTGCAGAGGCGGGGAGCGAAGCCATTGACCTCAAAAGTTTGATGCAAGCGCTGCAAGCGCAAGGGCGTGATCTTTCAACACAAGAAGCTGCGCAAGTCGTCTTGGCCGCCCACGCAGTGAGTCACACAGCAAAAGGCGCGGATATTGAAGTGGACGGAGAGTTGATCAACGGGCAGGTCGTTCGCGAGATGTCTGACCGCGATCCCGTGATAACCGTGATAAGGAACGCCGCTACCTCGCCAACCAAAGTCACAATCACCGCGTTTGGTGTGCCTGATGTGGCACCAGAGGCGGGCGGTTATGGCTATGCGCTCACCCGTCGTTATTTCACGATGGAGGGAACTGTAGTGGTCGGCCCTGTCGCATCTGGCACACGGTTGGTGACGGTGTTGGAGGTGCAATCGTTTGAGGACATCGGTGCGCGTCTGATGGTTGATGATCCGCTGCCGGCTGGATTTGAGATCGACAACCCGAATCTGTTGCAGAGTGGCTCGGTCAAGGCGCTCGATTGGCTCAAAGTTGCGAGTCCCCAGAACGTCGAGTTTCGAAGCGATCGCTTTTTGGCAGCGGTCGATCACGAGGGGGTAGGGAAATTCCAACTCGCCTATGTCGTGCGAGCCGTCAGTCCGGGTGTTTACCATCACCCCGCCGCTTTGGTCACGGACATGTACCGGCCTGAGTACCGCGCCAACACGGGAACAGCACGCCTGATCGTCACGCCATGAGGTTGCTCGGCTATGGTCTGGTATTTGCCGCATTTTCTTTAGGCCTTGGTGCCTATGCGCATAACAGGATTGACATATGGATTGAACAAACCGAATTGCCGCTCGTGCTGTCAGAAGTCGGGGCGGAAGTTCGTGCCCGAGATGGCAGTCTGTTGCGTGCCTTTGCTGTCGAAAACGGGCGGATGCGCATGGCGCTTCGGTTAGAGCAGGCCGATCCGCAGTTCATTGCGATGTTGATCGCTTACGAAGACAAGCGCTTTTTCAAACACAGCGGTGTTGACCCTCGCGCAATGATACGCGCCGCAGGTCAGGCAATATGGCATGGTCGTATCGTCTCAGGTGCGTCCACGCTAACGATGCAAGTGGCGCGGTTGCTAGAGAACACAGGCACAGGCAGTCGCGCGGGAAAGCTACGCCAGATGCGCGTGGCGCTGGCGCTGGAGCGGCGACTGACCAAGGATGAAATTCTCACGCTCTATCTTCATCATGCCCCCTATGGTGGCCCTGTCGAAGGGCTACGCGCAGCGAGCTATGCTTGGTTCGGCAAAGAACCGCATCGCCTCACCCAAGCTGAGGCTGCTTTGTTGATTGCGTTGCCTCAATCACCCGAAAGCAGGCGTCCTGACCGACATCCCGAAGCAGCACGAGTAGCACGCCAGCGCGTCTTGGCACGATTGAGTTTGAAACCTGACCACAGGCAGGCGGATGTTCCGTACCGCATGCAGACATTTCCACAAAATGCGCCGCATCTGGCTGCGACTTTGCGACGGAAGGCGCCAGAGCGGCGTAAACATCACACTACGATTGATGCCGAGCTGCAGAGGCAGATGGAGACGCTGGCCCGCCGCGCGGTTGAGGGGCAAGCATCTGGTGTGTCAGCCGCGATTATGATCGCGGATCATCAGACGGGTGCTGTGCTTGCCCACGTCGGATCACCTGCGTTCTCGGCTGAGGATGGTGCGCTTGGGTTTGTGGATATGACCGCCGCGCTACGCTCCCCTGGATCTACCCTTAAACCTTTGGTTTACGGTCTCGCGTTTGATGAAGGCTTGGTGCACCCAGACACATTGATCAATGACGCGCCCGTTTCATTTGGCACCTATGCGCCGCAAAATTTTGATGGGCAGTTTCGCGGTATGCTTACAGTGCGCGATGCTCTGATCTTGTCGCTCAACATCCCACCCATTCTTCTCACGCATGAGCTTGGTGCGCCGCGACTTATGGCAGGCTTGCGCCGCGCGGGAACACGACCTGAGCTCCCAACGGGAGAAGCGGGACTGGCAATAGCACTAGGCGGCGTGGGTCTGCGGCTCTCGGATCTGGTTCAGCTTTACGCAGGGATTGCGCAAGGTGGGCGGGCGCTTCCACTCCATGTTGAACAGCAGACCACTACTCCGAACCCTCAACATTTCATGTCGTCTGTCGCGGCTTGGCAGCTGAGCCATATCCTCTCGGATATTGCGCCACCGAAAGGTGTCGCAGCAGCGATGGGGCAGGTCGCCTACAAGACAGGTACATCCTATGGTCACCGTGACGCATGGGCCATCGGTTTTGACGGAAAGCATGTCATTGGCGTGTGGCTGGGCCGTCCTGATGGAACACCAGTGCCCGGTGCCTTCGGAGGTACGTTCGCTGCTCCGATCCTATTTGAGGCATTCGGTCGTATAAGTACAGATCGCGTACCATTACCGCCCCCGCCTGCAGATGCTTTGATCCTTGGGACCGCCCATTTGCCAGAGCCTTTGCGTGAATTTCATGGCCGTTCCACAGCATTCTCGGACACAGCCAATAGCCCTACCTTTACGTTCCCGCCCAATGGCGCTGTATTAAGGCGGAGTGGATTTGGCGTACCGATAAAGCTGCGCGCAGGCGTGCTGCCTCTAACAGTTTTGGTTGACGGGATGCCCATGGTGACAAAGATGCGTGGTCGCGATGTTGTATTGCCGCTTGAGAATGCAGGGTTTACCCGTATTTCTGTTGTGGATGCGGCAGGCCGTAGTGATAGCGTGGAAATCCGTCTGGACTAATCTCGGAGCGGGTGGCACTGGTCGAATATGTCTCTTGCCCTTTCTGTCCTTCCTTTGCTGTTGATCCTCGTCGCGGGCTACGCCCTAGCGAAGAGTGAAATCATCCCGCGTGCTGGATGGTCGGCAATCGAAACGCTGTCATTCAGAGGTCTCATCCCTGCGACCCTTATCCTTGCGATTGCACAATCTGACCTGTCCTTAGAGCGGTTTGGTGGCTTTGGTCTGGCCCTTGTCGGGACACTTGTGGTGATGACTGCGCTGGCGCTCTCGCTACGCCTCCTGTCGTATAGCACTTTGGACAACCCGGCATTTACGTCCCTGTTTCAAGGGAGTATCCGCTGGAATGCGTTTGTTGCCCTTGCTGCGGCTGAACAGTTTTTGAGTGGTGGCTTGGCGCTCATGGCTGTGGCGATCGCAGTTCTGATCCCACTGATCAACATTACCTGCATCGTTGTTCTTGCTGCCTTTGGTCCGTCTAAAGCGAGTGTATCAAAAGTCCTGAACACCCTGTCGCGCAACCCGTTGGTGCAGGCTTGCGTCATCGGCCTCACACTGAATATTACTGGCATCTCTCTGCCAGTGCCTGTTGCGGAAGCATTTGATATGATTGGGCGTGGTGCATTGGGTGTGGGCCTCATGGCCGTCGGGGCTGGCATCAGCCTTAGGAGGTTGGCCCGGTTGAACTGGCGTGTATGCCTTGGGGCCTTTATGCGGCCCGTTCTGACCTCCAGTGTCTTTGTGATGTTGGGGTACTGGATCGGTTTATCAGGCATCCAGATCTTCGCGGGTGTCTTGGTTTTTGCAGCGCCCGCCGCTTCCAATGGTTATATCGTGGCAAAGCAGATGGGCGGCGATGCCGATCTCTACGCGGATATTATGACGTGGCAGGTTGTGCTGTCGTTGCTTGTCTTGCCGCTATGGGCGCATGTTCTGCTTTAGAAACGAAGCACCAAGCCGTGCTTTTCATGCCCCGAAAACCCGAGCTTCTCATAGAAACCCCGAGCCCCACGTGCCTCTCCTGTGAGGAGCATTATCTTATAGGCATTCGCCGACTTTGCGCAGTCGATGCAGGCCTGAAGAACTGCGCGTCCAATGCCTTGGCCGCGATGTTCGGGATCTGTAACAACATTCTCGATCAACGCATATGGTCGACCACCCGAGGTCATATTGGGCAACAGATGCAGCGTCGTCATCGCAACGATTGTGCCATCCTGCTCCATCCCGAAAATAGAAGTGCCAGGATGGTGCAGTACTGTGTTGAAAGCCTCATGGCTTTCACTGACAGGAACGGGATCGCGGGTAAGTATCTGGTAGAGCCTAAGTGCCGCAGAGAAGTCGTCACTGTGCAATTCGCGGATGTGCACCGCAGTCAGCGCCGACCTTCGCGCAGCCATGCTGCGGTGATCAGACCAACACTGAGCAAAAGCACCAACCATCCGGGTAAGATGGGTGTTTGGCGCACGTCACGCGTTTGGTAGGCCGCGCGGGGTGTGAAGCCGATCCACCCCCGACCCGCCGCCGGACGTCCTGCACGCACATTGCGTACGCTCGGCAGCCCGTCTTCAAAACGGACTACGCCCCCACGCATAGCTGAAATCACAGGCTCAAGCGCGACTGCGTCAGCGATGGTTTCGACAAATTCGCGTGGCGCTGCGGGACCAAGGCCGATCACGCTGAACTGGTCTCCGTTCTCCAAACGGTACAAACCAATTTCTGGTCCGGTAAACGTCGTTTCAAACCGTCCTGGCGCGGCAGGCGAAAGGGGAAGCTCTGTGACTGTTCCATCTGGTCCGGTGATCGTCAGGGGTGGCACTTCTTCACTCAATGTCCGCCGCTCTATCCGCATTGTTTGGCCTATCGCAGTTGCCGTCAGGGCCTCTTCCTCAAGTTCGGGTTCGCCCATCATCCAATGTGCCAAACGGCGAAGCAATTCCAACTGGGGCCCGCCGCCTTCATAACCGCGATTCCAGAGCCATGCGTGATCAGAGGCAAGCAGTGCTACGCGGCCTTCTTCGACGCGATCAAGGATCAGAAGTGGGCGTTCTTCAACGCCAGTCATCACAACATTACCCGAGGTAGTGGTCACATCAATTTGCCTAAGCCAGCGGCCCCATTCGCCGTTTTGGGGCAGGCCAGCAGTCACTGGATGGCGGCTTCCAAGGTCTGATACCAATGGCAAATACGGTTGCTCAATCACACGTGCTGTTGGTGTGGCTGGTAAGACCGCGCCCAAGGGCGTGCGAAACAAACTGTCAGCACTGGCGAAATCAGGACCCGCAGAAACAAGCACCGCGCCGCCTGAACGAACATATTGAGCGATGTTCTCAAGGTAGAGCGAAGGCAGGATGCCGCGCCGTTTGTAGCGATCAAAGATAATCAGGTCAAAATCATCAATCTTCTCCATGAAGAGTTCCCGCGTTGGAAAAGCGATAAGGGACAGTTCCGACACGGGTACCCCGTCCTGTTTTTCAGGTGGACGCAGAATCGTAAAATGGACCAGATCGACCGAGCTGTCTGATTTCAGCAAGTTGCGCCAAGTTCGCCCTCCCGCATGCGGCTCTCCGCTTACCAGCAGGACGCGCAGACGGTCACGCACGCCATTCATCTGGATGACGGCGGAATTGTTGCGGTCCGTCAGCTCTCCCTCCGCTTCGGGCAGGGAAAAGCGGATCACGTTGCGCCCGCCGTGGGGCAAGGTCACCGGGAGTTGAAGGTCTTGGCCAATAGGCACGCGGAAAGTTTGCGCTTCGTCACCGTCAATCGAGATATCAAGCGCGGCAAACGGTTCATCCGCAGGGGCTGCTCCTAAATCATCAATGCGCAGCGTAAGGATTACCGGTTCTCCGATGATCGCAAAAGCAGGCGCGCCGATCACGCGTAAACGGCGATCCCAGTCGGCTGCTTTTCCACTAAGTAGAACATGGAATGGTGCTGGTAGATCAATGGGCAAATCAGCGTCATGCACGCGTCCATCAGTGAGTGCTACAATACCTGAAATCCGCGCGCGCGGTTCTTCCGCCAATGCTTCGGTCAATGCGCTCATGAGCTCTGTGCCTGCATCCCCCTCACCGTCCTGAACAGTGATGCGGCGTAGTTCAGTATTGGGTCGCGCTTCGATTTGGGCGGCGATGGTGTCAGCCGCGGATGAAGTCTGGTCCGCCCGGTCTGAGAGACGCTGACTGGCACTTTCGTCCTCAATCATCAGGACGATGTCGCTCAGGGGAGCGCGGTCCTCTTGTTGAACCGAAGGACCAGAAAGCGCCGCAAGCACAACCAGCCCCGCCAGCCCACGCAAATGCCAGCCGCTCAGCCCACGCACCAGCGCGAGCAGGATACCAATGCAAACGATCACGGCCACCATTAAAAACAACGGCCATGGTATCAGCGGATCAAATACAATCGTCGTGGTCATTGGCCCAACCGATCCAATAGGGCAGGTACGTGGACCTGATCCGATTTATAGTTTCCTGTTAGTACATGCATCACAAGGTTGACGCCAAAGCGATAGGCAATCTCGCGCTGTCGCTCACCGCTAAATCCGCGCCCAACGGGCAGCAGAGGCGCACCGCTGGAATTGACGGCCCACGCTGCGGCCCAGTCATTTCCGCCGATGACCACCGGAGTCACGCCGTCATTGAGGTCTCGAAAAGGCATGCCTTCGATCTGTTCCGCGTTTGGATCCGCTGCCTCAACCCAGACGTCGCGGCTATTGTGGCGGCCAGGAAAATCCTGAAGCAGATAGAATGTTCGGGTGATGACATGATCGTTAGGAAGCGGCTCTAATGCTGGGATATCCAGCTGCGCTGCAAGTTCTTGAAGTTTGCGGCCATTGGGACTGGAAGCGCCGAAACTGGCCGTATCCGCATCGCGTGTATCGAACAGGATCATCCCGCCCGAGCGCAGGTAATCATTCAGCTTTGCATAAGCACTGGCAGAAGGGGTGGGTTGGCGCGGGGTAATCGGCCAATAGAGGATCGGGAAAAAAGCAAGCTCGTCTGCTTCAAGGTTTACGCCAAGAGGGGTAGAAGGCTCAATCGAGGTCCGGAAAAACAGCGTATCGCTTAGCCCTGTAAGACCAGCTAGAGCAACTTCGTCAACTTGCGCATCCCCCGTGATCACATGTGCCAGCGTCAGTTCCACTGTGGCAGAAAGTGCGAACTCTTCTTCAGCTGTTTGGGCGTCTGCGGGAAAACCGAAGAGCATAAACGCTCCAAGGGCGGCAGCGGCTGCGTTGCTGCGGCTCAAAAGACGACCCGACAGGGACAGAGATACCACCACATCGGCAAGCAATAAAAAGATTGCCAAGCTCAGCAGCCAGCCTGCTACAGGTTGTTCAGATGCGACAGCGAGGCCGCGCACAGGTATGTCCGCAGGCCATGTCGCAGGAGAGAGAGTGCTGTCGGCCGTAAGTACATTCCGCGCTAGGGTGCGATCACCTGAAGAATAGAGACCGGGCGGAAGCATCGGACCTGTCGGGGCCTCGATAAGTGCGGGACCGTCAACGCCTGGTAATGTGCCCGCGTCGAGCAATGTGCCGAAGCCGTCGAGCACGCGGCGGGGTATCCATGTTGTGCCTTCGAGCGCCTCTTGCGTAGCGCTTGCAGCAGAGGAGGACACAGCCAGCCGCTCCATCATCTCAACAAAAAGGCCCGAGAGTGGAAGAGTAGACCACTCAGCCGTTGCAGTGACGTGGAACAGTACGATTTGCCCTTGGCCCACGTTTTTGCGGGTCACCAATGGTGTTCCATCGCTTAGTGCGGCGATTACGCGTTCTGCCAATGTAGGATCAGGCTGGGCCATAACTTGTGCGCTAACCGTGACATCGCTGGGCACTTTCAGTCCGAAGAACGGGGAGCCGTTGGCGAAGGGTGACAGCGCTTTCGGCTCTCCCCAACTCATCGCACCGCCCACACTGCGGCCTCCCGCGCGCAAGCGGACAGGCATCAGCGGATCTTCATCGATACGCGAAATATCGGAAGCTGCGATGCGTGGACCGGCAAAGCGGACAAGCATCCCACCGTCTTCTACCCATTGGGTGAGGGGTATTGCTTCTGCCTCGGCCAAGGTTGCGATATCTGCTAGGACGATCACGTCGGGATTGGCAGGAAGAACATCACTTAATGATCCGTCCAGCAAATCGGCAGTGGGGGCCAAGGCTTGCTCAATGTAGTGGAGGGGTGAGAGAAGCTCTAACCCTTCGCGATTTTCGCGTGCGGAAATCAGAGCAACCTCGCGGCGACGTAGGCCATCATCACTCAAGGTACTGGCACCCGCTGACCGCTGACCTGCAATGTCAAAGCGCGTGATCCGTGCTCGCAACTCGGAAGGGAGGGCGAGCGCAGTTTGCGCTATTGTTTCACCTTCCTCAAAGGTAGCTGTAGCTGACGCAAGTATGCGGCTGTTGCCTGCCGGATCACGACCTTGCGCTTGGATGACAACTTCACGTTCGTCACCTCCGATGGTGCGCAGAGCCCGCAGTTGAATCGCGCCGTCTTCGTATGTAGCGGGCAGCAGGGAGAGCACATTTGTAGCAGTCTGATACGCTTCTACAGTACCGCGTTCTTGCAAAGCCCCCAGAAGATCGTCGCGCCCCTCATAGCTAAGCGTATCACTGAACCACAGCGTGTCGAATTGCCCCAAGTCAGTCAAAGCACCTTGAGCGCGTGATAGCATTTCTTCGTTCGGCTGCCACGGCATAGGGATCAAGCCAGCAAGCCTACTGCGCCATACATCAGCAGACTGGAAAACGGGCACTTCGGGCCGTGTTAGGGTCAAAAATCCTACAGTACGATCAAGGCGGCTCGCGCGGGTCAGTTGTGCTTCAATCGCCTCTTGTTGCTGTGGCCAGCGGGTGGCACCCGCCCATGATCCATCCAGTACGAACAGTAGGGGTCCATTCCCCTCCGCCTGCTCTGCCTCTGGGTTGAGGATAGGTCCTGCAAGGCCCACGATGATCGCAGCAACGCAGAGCGTGCGAAGTAACAGCAACCACCAAGGGGTTCGATCCGAGACCGTTTCGTCATCTTTCAGGCCCAGCAATAACGCGATACCAGGAAAACGGCGTTTGATGGGTGCGGGTGGCACAGCACGTAGGAGCAGCCACAAGATCGGAAGCGCGCCCAGCGCCACCAGTAACCATGGTGCCGTAAAGCCAATGCCGCCCAAAACCATCATGCGGTCACCGCCCGCGCATCAAGAGCGCCGTAAAGCCACAATAAGCCGGTCTGTGCTGTGGTGTTGGTATGATGCAAGCCATAGCGCCAGCCTGTGAGCGCGCAAAGTGATTGAAGCTCTGCCTTGCGCTCTGCCAGACGCGCGAGATATCGGTCGCGCAGATCATTGGCCTTGAGAGTTTCGTGGCTCATTGTGCCGCCCATCGATTGAAAAATTGTGCGGCCCGTAAACGGAAATTCTTCCTCAGATGGATCAAGGACATGGCATAGCACCCCCCTCACTCCGCGATCAGCAGCTTTTGTCAGGGCAGTGCGGACACCATCAATGTCGCCCATAAAGTCGGAAATAAAAACCGCACGGGCATGCGGGATCATAGCGCGATGTTCTGGCGGGGCATATTCAGTGATGTCATCGCGGCACAAAAGTTGTGCCAGTGACAGGATTTGCGGACGTCCCGCGCGCGGAGGAAGCTCGGTTCCTGTCAGGCCTACACGTTCACCCCCACGGTTGAGCATGATCGCAACGGCCAGCGCCAACACACGTGCCCGTTCAATTTTTTGCGGGATAGCCTCGGAGGAGGCAAAGCGCATGGAAGCACCTTGATCAACCCATAACATCACCGATTGTGCAATCTGCCATTCGCGCTCACGCACAAACTCTGTATCGCCCATAGCAGAACGGCGATAATCAATCGCGCGGCGGCTGTCGCCGAATTGCGCGGGACGGTATTGCCAGAAGTCATCACCTGCACCTGCGCGCCTACGCCCGTGTGCGCCCAGCAGGACAGCGCCCGCTAGATGCTCTGCCCGCGCAAGTAGCGCGGGAAAGGCTGCTGCTTCCGTCTCGGAGGCGGCGCGCAGGGTAAGGGGATCACTCATGCAACGGCAGCTTTTGGGGATGCGAGGGCAGCGGCAGTTTCGTCGATCAGCGCGGTGAGGCTGTCGCCTCGGGCACGCGCTGCAAAGTTTAGCGCCATGCGATGCGTCAGCACGGGGCGTGCCATGTCGATCACATCTTCGGTTGATGGTGCCAGACGGCCCTGCAGTAATGCACGCGCACGAACAGCCAGCATCAACGCTTGCGCCGCACGCGGGCCGGGGCCCCATGCAACGGTTTCTTTGACACGGGCGCTCACGCCCTCCTCATCGGGGCGGAAAGCACGGACCAGATCAAGGATCATCTCAACCACACTATCGCCTACAGGCATACGGCGCAAAAGCTGTTGTGCATCCAGCAACTCACCAGAAGTGAAGACCTGAACGGACTTTCCTTCGGCTTCACCCGTAGTTGCGATCAGGATATCACGCTCTGTCGCGCGATCAGGGTATTCGATGTCAATCTGCACGAGAAAGCGGTCAAGTTGCGCTTCGGGCAGTGGATAGGTGCCCTCTTGTTCAATCGGGTTCTGTGTCGCAAGCACATGGAACGGCCTGCCAAGTGGACGGTTCTGACCTGCAACGGTCACCGTCTTTTCCTGCATAGCCTGTAGCAGCGCTGATTGCGTTCGTGGTGAGGCGCGGTTGATTTCGTCGGCCATCAGAAGCTGACAGAAGACGGGACCCTCAATAAAGCGGAAACTGCGTGAGCCTGATGCGTCGGTATCAAGTACTTCCGAACCGATGATATCAGCTGGCATTAGATCGGGTGTGAACTGAACTCGCTTCCCGTCCATCCCCATTACGGTGCTGAGTGTCTCGACTAAACGCGTCTTGCCCAAGCCAGGCAGACCGACCAGCAAACCATGGCCACCGCAGAGCAGTGCCGTGAGCGTCAGTTCAACCACGCGGTCCTGCCCGATGAACTGCGCGGTGATAGATTTACGCGCCTCACCCAGCTTTTCGCCCAAGGCTTCAATCTGTTCGACCATGTCTTCGATGGCTTGTGTGTCCGCTTGGGTCATGACTTCTCCGCTGTGCAGGTTATATCGTTACCATGTAAGTGTATCTCGATTAGAGGGAATGGCAAAAGCTATGAGCGGACAAAAAACTGTTACACCATCGGCAGATGGTCTCGCGGCCTCCATAAAAGCAACTAAAACACGCGGTTTACCGCCAGTTGAGACGTGGAACCCTCCGTTCTGCGGTGACATTGACATGGAAATCAGTCGCGATGGCACGTGGTTTCATGAGGGAACGCCTATCGGACGCCCCGGCATGGTTAAATTGTTCGCGTCGATTCTTATTCGTGAGGGAGATAATTACTTTCTCGTCACGCCCGTAGAGAAGGTGGGCATTCGCGTTCAAGATGCTCCGTTCGTCGCTGTTGATTTTGAAATGTCGGGGGAAGGAGTGGCACAGCGCCTGACCTTCACGACAAACCTTGATGACGTGACTGTTGCCGGACCTGACGCACCATTGCGATTTGTACGGGACGACGAGACGGGAGAGCCTTCGCCCTATGTGCGCGTGCGCCGCAACTTGGAAGCCCTGATTGATCGCAAAAGTTTCTATCGTTTGGTTGATCTGGGCGTGCATCATGACGGCTGGTTTGGCGTCTGGTCGGGCGGTGCGTTTTTTGGCATCATCCCGTCAGAAGAGCTTCCGAAGGAAGAGTAACTCAATTGCAGGAGCTAGCGTATGAAAGCTGCCGCTAATCTAAGTCACCTTTGGCCCGAACTTCCCTATCTCGACCGTTTTGATGCTGCGGCTGCCGTGGGGTTCACTGGGGTCGAAGTCCTGTTTCCTTATGACGTTCCCGCGAAGGACACAAAACGTGCGTTGACGCGTGGAGGGCTGGAAATGATTCTGATCAACGCGCCACCGCCAAATTATACAGGCGGCGCACGTGGTTTTGCTGCAGTGGTAGGCGATGAAGCGCGTTTCGCTCATGACATGCGCCGTGCGGGTCGATATGCGCAGGCGCTGCGCGTTCCGATGCTCCATGTAATGTCTGGTGTGGCCCATGGAGAGGCAGCAAAGGAGACGATGATTGCCAATCTCAAGGTCGCAACACAGAATGCGCACGAAGGCTTAACCCTAACGTTAGAGCCGCTTTGCCCACAATCCCAGCCCGATTATTTTCTCAATGATTACGCGTTGGCCGCCGAAATTATTG
>JBALTK010000113.1:0-12883 GCA_036964385.1 Sulfitobacter sp.
ACCAGCCCCCGTTTGCAAAGATATACCGTCTTTGAGCAAGCCTGCTGCGGCAATCACCTTCGCGACCATGCTGCCTATCGCTTTCGCTTGGGGCGTCTGCGCGGGCAGCGTTGTATCGCTGGCGATGCCGCTTACGTCTCCGGGATGTGGAAATGGGATGACAGCATCCACGTGTTCGGCAGGAACGTCGGTATGGGGCAGGGCCTCGTCGGTGATCTCATGCGCGCAGACTACGCTGTGTTTGGCGTAGGCCGCGTCGACCATCGCATAGCCAAGCGGCCCGCAAGGCAAAGCCCCGCCGCGCCCTGTACAGGCCCCATCGGCACGGGCAAGTGAAGCCCCGATAAACGCTACATCTACCTTGAGCGCCCCCGTTTCCAATGCCCTTGCGCGGCCGCCATGGCTTTGGAGTAAAGCAGGAGAGCGAAGTAGTCCCGAGAGCATCGCATCTGCAACGGGACCTTTGGCATAATCTGTCAGAACATGCGCGATTACCCCGCTTTCGATATGCCCGACGAGGGGCGTATGAACGGGAAACAATGAGCTTGGCGCGATAGTGAGCCCGCGCAATCCGCGCTCTGCCGCATGGGCAAGCACGGCGTTCATCAGCCGATCCCCGTTGCGGTAATGATGATGGAATGACAGCACAGACCCATCGCAAATCTCGAACAAATCGAAAACTGCGGAGAGGTCGGCCAAGCGTTTTTCAAGGTGTATTGCGGGAGCCCGTGCGGGGAGCCTTTTGCCACCGTCAGTCGGGGCCATCTGCATGGGTCCAATCGGAGACGCTAAGGGCCATGTCGCAAGCGCCATACGTCCGCGCCGTGTATCCGTCGTCATCAAATACTTGCTCCCGCAAATCGTTAGTTCGTACAAAGAGGTCCGCGCTCTTGTCTGTCAATGTAATACAATGGTGATATCGTGCATGTGTACATGGCGCGTTGAACCGTAATGCAGATATCTACCTACAGTGCCTTAGGTATGACAAAATTTCAGCTTCAGAACTGTGCCTTTGCCTGCATGGCCAGTCGCCCGTCTGGCGTAGCGGCGGCCAGTTCCATCGCGTCCCCTGTCCGTTTGGCATGCAGAGTAAACGGGGAACCATCGAACAGTGGGCTGGCTGCACGAAAATCAAAGCTGCGCGGCGCGGCGCCCTGCATCACGCGCTGTGCCAAATCGATCAGCATCGTTGCGATCAACGGACCATGTACGACCAGTCCCGCATGACCTTCCACGGTGCAGGCATAATCGCGATCGTAGTGAATACGATGGCCGTTGAAGGTCAGCGCTGAATACCGAAAGAGAATGACTTCGCTTGGCGTTATCGTCTCGTTGTGGTCCCAATCGCCACCCACAGGTTCGGTCAGGTGGGGTTGAGCATCGGGAGTGGGGTCTTCGCGGTAGACAATGTCGTGCTCCTCCCAGAATGCAGGCTTGCCTTCAGCGCTAACTTCATGCCGGACAGTCACAAAACATAGCGCGCCTGAGCGGCCTGTTTTCGGGGTGACTTCTTTAATGACTGAGCGCTTTGTGACTTCAGCGCCGATATGAACATCTGCACGAAAGCCAAACCGTCCACCCGCCCACATGCGTCGCGGCAAGGCTACAGGCGGAAGGAATCCACCCCGTGCGGGATGCCCATCCCTGCCTAACGCGCTGAGCCGTGCTGAACGCAAGAAGTAGAGCCAGTGCCAAAGCGGCGGCAGCACATCGCCGTGAGTAAGTTTAGGTGCGCGGTCGAGGGTCATTTCCATCAAGTTGGCAGGCCCAAGGGTAAGCGTATCGACCTGCTGTTCTTCCCTGCCGATCCATTGGCACAAAATCTCGGGGTCAAGTGTTGGCTGCATGGGTGGTCCTTTTGCTCTGAGAAAACACTGTCGATGGCGACGTCTATGGCGTCAAGTAATCTGATTTGCGCATTTAACCTGCCCTTTTGTACTGCGCGCGCTATCTCCCAGAATATACAGAATAGAAAAGCGTGCATATTCCAGTGATGAAAAATGAGACCCAAGACCCGATTGACGCTGTGATCACTTGGGTCGATGGCAATGACCCTGCGCACCGTGCAAGGCGGGCGAAATATATGACGCAGTGCGGGCAGGTGCTGAATGAAAATGCCAGAAACCCGCACCGCTGGGAGTCGAGCCACGAAATCTACTACTGCCTACAATCCATCCACAACCACGCCCCTTGGGTGCGCCGTATCTGGATTTTGGTTGAGGCAGAGGGGCCTGACCTGAGCCACCTGCCGCAGGCCCTGCGCAACAAAGTGCATATCGCACTGCATGACCAGATTTTTGAAGGCTATACCCACGTCCTACCAACGTTCAATTCGTTGGCGATTGAAAGCATGATGTGGCGGATCGAGGGGCTGGCAGAGCGGTTCTTGTATTTCAACGATGATGTATTTCTGACGAGCCCACTTGACCCTGAGGACGTGTTTGTCGGGAACAGGCCTGTGTTGCGCGGGGAGTGGGTGGATTATTCCAAGTTGCTTGACGATCCCGTTGCGCGTGTTGATCCCGCGCTTTTTGCGCACTTCATGCATATTAACGGTGCGGCGCTGCACGGCTATGGGGCCGAGAACCTATTTGCCTGTGCCCATGTGGTTCATCCGCTGCGGCGCAGTGTGATGGCGGGTTTGTTTGCGCAGCACGGGGATGCGTTTCTTTCTAACATCAGTCATCGCTTCCGCGACTTGAACCAGTTTCTCCCGCAAGGGGCGCATACCCATATGAGTTTGCGCAGCGGCGAGTTCGTGCAGGGAAGCGCTATAGATCATTTGCACATCTTAAGCGGGCAGGGTGCTGGTCAGCCGTCCGAGAAGACGCGCGCGTTGCTCACCGCTGAGGGTTTGCGAGATGTAAGGTTTCTGTGCGTAAATGATCTTCCGCAATTAGAGGCCCTCATCCCCGACGTACGCGCACTGATAGCACAGGCCGTTGGCGGAATGAGCCCGCAGCACTAGCTAATTCGCTAAGGGCAAGTGGGCGATGCTGTGAAACATGCCATCGACGTCCTCTCCTGCGACGGTGAGGTGGTCGATAACAAAGGGGACGGGCAGCACGGGCGCGAAATGCGCGGAGACAATTGGCATCATTGCAGTCGCGTCTTTGAGTGGCCCTGTCAAAGTGATGTGAAAACGAAAATCTTCCATCACATTTGGATAGCCCCACTGCAACAGGTTCTGCTCTTGCGAGGGGGTGAGTGGTTTCTGACAGCGGCGCACCAGATCCTCTGGCGTGAGCGGAGCGCGAAACGGATCAAGAGTTTCGACGACGCGGGCAGCAAGCCTGCCTAAGGCGCCAGTTGGTCCGTCTGCTGTCAGGGCGAGAAACCTACCGAGGCGGGATACGCTCAACCCTTCAAGGTGTACTTGCGGTAGGGTTCCTGCGATCTC
Source organism: Sulfitobacter sp. (assembly GCA_036964385.1). GTDB lineage: Bacteria > Pseudomonadota > Alphaproteobacteria > Rhodobacterales > Rhodobacteraceae > Sulfitobacter. The sequence goes on from JBALTK010000113.1 coordinate 3,401, forward strand.
CTTCGCGGCTTGGATCAAATCCGCTTCTGATATCCCTTTAGCCAAAATCATTGGTGGCTTGATAGTCGCATGAAGTCCGTAACGACGCGGACGCTTGGTCATTGCCGCGATATCCAAGCCGTCGATGTCGGGGTGAAGAACCCCGCGACCCGTGGCCATATCCCAGCCCAACCATGCAGCACCAGTCCGGGCCAATGCGCCGCTTGGCGTGAAATAGATGGCATAGCGGCGGTACATCAGGGGGCCGAGAACTCGTCAAATGCTTCAAGTGCTTTTGCGCCGTAAGCGATCGACGGGCCACCGCCCATATAGCCGATCATTTCCAGCGCTTCACACAGTTCGTCTCGGGTCGTGCCGAGGCGAACCAGTGACTTGACGTGAAACCCGATGCAACTGTCACAGCGGGTCGAGATACCGATGCCGAGAGCGATGAACTCCTTCGTTTTCTCGTCCAGCGCACCAGATTTTTTGGCGGCTTTGCCCATCGTGTTGAAGCCCTCGAACATCTTGGGCGTCTGGGCCTGCAAAGTGCCGATACGGCCCATAGTCTCATCAAGGAATTTGGTCCAGTTCATAGCTCTCTCCATTACTAGCGGCTCTCGTCCGCGCCCATTTTCCGTTCCAGCCAGCGCACAAAGAAACTGATGATAAGTACCAGCACGAGGTATTCGAGGATAAGCAGGCTATAGATTTCCAGCGGACGGTATTCGGTCACGACCAACTCGTTTGCGCGGCGCGTAAGTTCTTGCATTCCTATCACTGAGGCAAAGGCGCTCATCTTCACGATATAGATAAACTGGTTCGCCAGCGGGGGCAGAATGCGGCGGATTGCTTGTGGCAGGATCACATAGCGCATGGTTTGCGTGTAGGTTAGGCCAATCGTCTTGGCCGCTTCAGTTTGTCCGCGCGCGATGCTTTGGATGCCTGAGCGGTAGATTTCTGCGGTGAAGGCAGAATCCGAGATGGCGAGCGTGATTACGGCACCCCAGAACGCGTCGATGCTGACCGAGATACCCATGGATTTGAGCACTACTGGCAAGCCATAAAAGACCCAAAATAGCATGGGCAGCAACGGGATGGCGCGCACGAATTCAATGTAGATGCGACTGGGCATTCTGATCCAGCGGTTAGATGACATGCCGGGCAGAGCGACCATCATACCGATCACCATCGACAGGACTGCAGCGATCACTGACAGCAGGATCGTTGCGCCAAATCCATCGAGTAGGAATGTGATGTTGTTCCATCCCTGCTTTGTTGTTGGATCGATGACGTACCAGCCCCAATTTCCGGCAGCGCCGCACCCGGTGAGGGCCAGCAGGCTTATGAGGGCGACGATGTTTCTCATGGGGACCCTCAATGCTTTAGAATCTGGTTCAGGAAAGTGCGGCAGCGCTCAGTCTTGGGGTTCTCGAAAAATTCGGTTGGTGTGCCTGTCTCGACTATCGCGCCATGGTCCATGAAAACCATGCGGTCAGCAGCGCGGCGGGCAAACCCCATTTCGTGAGTGACGACGATCATCGTCATGCCGCTCTCGGCCAGATCAACAATCACATCTAGGACTTCGGAGATCATTTCAGGGTCAAGCGCGGAGGTGGGTTCGTCAAAGAGCATAATCTTTGGCTCCATGCACAAGGATCGCGCAATCGCCACGCGCTGCTGCTGACCCCCCGACAGGGCACCGGGTTTCTTGTCCGCCTGTTCGGGAATTTGTACACGCTCAAGATATTTAATGGCCCGCTCTTCTGCATCCTTGCGCGAGAGGCCCCGCGCCTTCATCGGGCCGAGGGTGAGGTTCTGCAAAATCGTTAGGTGTGGAAACAGGTTGAACTGCTGGAAGACCATACCCACCTCGGCGCGGATCGCCTCGATGGAGGCCGCGTCACCCATGACTGTACCGTCTACGCTGATCAGCCCTTTGTCATGCGCTTCGAGCGAGTTTACGCAGCGGATGAGCGTTGATTTGCCGGAACCAGAGGGGCCGCAAACGACAATTCGCTCACCATGGGCCACGGTCAGGTCGATATCTTTCAGCGCGTGATATTGATCATACCATTTATTCAGGCCTTTGATTTCAATCGCGTTTGTGTGATCGGCGCTGGTTTGATCGGCCATGGACGTCTCCCTTTCGGAATGTATAGTAAAGGTGACAGTTGCCATGGGCGCAACCGGCATTAGGTTGCTGCACAAGTTAACAGGTCGCGTTTGCGACCACATAGTCCAATCCATAGGGGAAGACACATGAATTTTCTGAAAACCATCGGCCTTGCATTTGGTTTTGCCGCCAGCGTTGCGGCAGCGCCCGTTATGGCGCAATCAGCGCTCAATGAAATTTTGAGCGAAGGCGTGCTGAAAGTGGGGACGACAGGTGATTGGAACCCTATGTCCGTGCGCGACACAGCGACCAATGAATATGTGGGTTACGATATCGATATCATGACCGAGCTGGCGGCTGATCTGGGTGTTGAACTTGAGATGGTTCCGACCGATTGGAAAACGCTGGTAAACGGCGTTGTTGCGGGCAACTACCACATGACCGGCTCTGCCTCGATCAGCCCTGCACGTCTCAAAGCAGCTGGATACTCCAACAGCTACATCGCGGTTGAGATGTTCCCATTCACCACCGAAGACAAGGTCGCGAACTTCGACGGCTGGGACAGCATCAACAAGGAGGGCGTGAAAGTTGCCACAACCCTCGGCACGTCCTTTGAGAAGATGGTCAAGGAATGGTTCCCTAATGCAGAGATCATTGTTGTCGAAGCGCCAGCGCGCGGATTTCAAGAAGTGCTGTCGGGCCGTGCCGATGTCTTTGTGACCTCAAACATCGAAGGGTCTACTCTTCTTCAGAAGTTCCCGAATGTACGTCAGGTCGAAGTCTCATCACCGCGCGCGCCCACACCAATCGCGATGCTGCTGCCGCAAACTGATCAGGTTTGGATCAACTACGTTAACAGCTGGATCGAGTTGAAAAAAACCCAAGGCTTCTTTGAAGAAACAGCCGCGAAATGGGGCCTCTGAGCGCCAATACATAATCGATCAAAGGGGCGCTCTAGAGCGCCCCTTTCCTTTTGCACACAAGGCCGAAGACATGATTGCCCAAGACCTCACTACAGGCCCCCTCGGTGGGCATTTCCGCCGCCTCGCTATTCCTGCTGCAGTGGGGATGTTGTTCAGCACGCTCTATAACGTGGTCGATACCTTCTATGCTGGGTATTTCGGAACGCAGGCGCAGGCGGGGCTTGCTGTTGGGTTTCAGGCTTTCTTCATTCTTGTCGCCATCGGGTTTGGCCTGAGTTCCGCAATGAGCGCGCTGGTCGGGAATGCAAACGGGCGTAGAGATGACAGCGAGGCGCGACATCTAGCGGTGCAGGGGATTGGCCTTGCTGTGATGATGACGATTGTGATGTTTCTTATTGCGTCTGTTTCCGGCCCTTTGCTGATTTCAGTGGTGTCTGAGCCGGGGGGGTACCGTGATGCGGGTCTGGGATACTTCTACTGGCTGATTTTTGCGTTGCCGGGGTTTATCATTGGCCCTGCTGCCAACGGAATTTTACAAGCACGTGGCGACACCCGCACCATGCAGCGCGCGTTGGTCGTCGCCTTCTTTGTCAACGTTGGCCTCAACCCGCTGCTTATGTTCGGCATTCCTGGTGTGATAGGCGGCATGGGCTTTAACGGCATCGCATTAGCAACAGTTCTGAGCCAGACGGGTGTGGCTGGCTTCATCATGTGGCGCGTATTCGGGCGCGCGATGATGCAAGATTTGCGTTGGGCTGAGTTTAAGCCGGTACCTGCAAAATATTATGAAATCATTGCCCAAGCTTTCCCCGCTGGGTTCGCGCTTCTCGTGACTTTTTCCAGCGGTTTCATCGTGCAGTTCGCGCTCAAGGATCACGGTGAAGCGGCACTGGCGGCTTACGGGATTACAATGCGAATTGAGCAGCTGTTCTTGCTGCCTGCACTGGGGATCACGATCTCGCTTGTACCGATCGCGGCGCAGAACTTTGGCGCAGGCAATAACGCACGAGTGCGTGAGGCATTTCACCGTTGCTGGGTCCTTGGGGTTATCGGAACCACACTGGCGTTCCCGTTTTTGTGGTTTGGCGGCGGCATGGCTGCGCGTGTGTTTTCCAGCGATCCCGAAGTCATCCGCGTCTCCGCGCTGTTTCTCAAAGTTGAGGCCGCGATCCTGCCTATCTATGTGATCCTATTCTCTATTAACTCCCTACTCCAAGCACTTAAAAAGGCGGCTTGGACAATGTGGATTGGCATCTACCGTCAATGGATCGGTATCGCGCTTTTCATATGGCTTTTTGCCTATGTTATTGATGGCGGTCTGACGGGCGTACGGTTGGGCATCGCGGCGGGGGTTGGTACAGGTTTGCTGCTGTCGCTTTGGGTCGGGATGCATGTCGCGCGGGACCGGATCGGAGGGCTTGGACACCCGTGGTTTCTGCAAAAGAGCTAGGCGAAGTCACTACGATCTCTCTGCCCCAAAGGACGGTATATGCGCAAAGACGTAACGTGGGTGCTAAGGCGAAGCATCACGTTGTTGAGCTTCGCAAGTTAACTGCAGATTCATGTGGCGGAGCTATTGATACGGCATGTACCGTAAAGAGTGAGTCCCGCCTATGCCTGTCGTTTTCCGCTTCTTTTTCGCTGCATCGCTCCTGTTTGTCTCGTCTTTCGCGGGATGTGTTTTGTCGGCAGAGCCGGAGGCGAAACGTCCCGTTCTGCGCGCGGTATACGGGGAGTTTTATCCCTATGGATTTACCGGATCTGACGGGAATGCGCAGGGTTACAATATCGACATAACACGTCAACTGGCTGACCGGGCAGGTTATGACGTACGTTTTATTCCCGCCGAAAATCCACAGCAATTTTTGGAAATACTTGAGCGGGGTGAAGCTGATCTCACTTCATTTTTGGCCCTAACACCACAGCGTCTTGCGGCAGGATTGGCCACGTCGTCTCTTGGTGCTTATGTCCTCTCGGTCTATGTTCGGCAGGACAGCGATACCGTAGATATCGGCGCACTTTCTGGCGCGCGGATCGGCGTTGTTGTCGGATCAGTGAGCCAAACAGCAGCCGAGATGCTTCCTGACGTTAACATGGTCGAGTTTCGGACGTCTGACGGATTACTCCTGCCGCTTCTACGCGGCGAAGTTGACGCTGTTGTAGAGGTGGCCGAGACATTTGAGGCACGTCTGCGCAGCAGCTTTCTTGAGGACAAAGTGCGCCGCTTAAAGCCCCCTTTGGCGATCACGCCCTATGGCATCATCGTGCGTCGCGATCTTCCCGAAGTGCATGCTCGCATCGAAGCCAGAGTTGTGATGCAGGCCACAGCCGACCTTGTTGAGGAGGCCCGCGAGGAGTGGTTCGGTCAAGACCGTAGCATTGTGGAGCATCCTTGGTTCGGCAACGTGGTTATGATTGTCGGTGGCATTGCGCTCACTACGTTAGCTCTCGGGATATATGCATTCCGGTTGCGCCGCAGATCGGTAATGCTGGCGGCAGAGTTCGGGGCGAACCAATTATTGATTGATGCCTTTGATCAGATGCGCGCGGCGATAGCGATCTTTGACGTAGATATGAAGGCGGTGCATTGGAACGGTGGATTCGCGGCACGGTTTCCCGAAATTCTCGCGACGCTCCGGGGGCGCGGAACTTTGGAAGAGGTCTGTATCGCGTTTCACCGGACCGGTATCATCGCCTCTGACACGAACGATCGCTGGATTGATGCTCTTGCGGCCCGTACTGCGCGCAAGCTCAAAGAGGGGGACGACGACCAGCGAACTGTTCTTACGCGGGATGGCCACAGCTTTGACCTGAGTATGTTCCCACTTGGCACACGGTATTATGCGGCGATTTGGGTCGACATGACCGAAGTACATAGCCAACAAAAACTGCTTGCGGATCAAAGTAGTGAGTTGATGCGCAAGAACCAGCAGTTGGAAGCGTTCACTGCCATGGCCGCGCATGATCTAAAGGCACCGCTTGTCCAGCAAAAGGCGCTGATGGAGTTCATCGCTGAAGATCTTATTGATGCAAAACTGTCCCTCCCACCCGAGGCAAAGACCTATTTTACTACACTGTCCGACTTGTCCTGCAGGATGAGCCTTCTGGTGTCCGACCTTCTTGAGTATGCCAAAGCGGAATTAGATCAGGGTGAAACAATTTGTTTTATGCCGAATGCGCGGTTGGAAGGAATCATTCAACTCGCGGCCCCGAAATCGCAGATGACGATTGTTGTCATGCCGGACATACCAGCAGTGAAAGTTGACCCAACGTGCTTTGATATGGTGATGCGCAATCTGATTACCAATGCGGCAAAGCACCATGATAAATCAGCGGGCACAATCACGGTCAGAGGATACCTTGAGGGCGGGAATGTAATTATCGAAGTGGAGGACGATGGGCCAGGAATTCGACCGACTGACGAGGCGAAAGTGTTTGAGCCCTTCGCTCGTCTCACGAATGTAGAGGGTACAGGGCTTGGGCTCGCCTTTGTGAAACGGACAGTGACCGTCTGGGGCGGAAGCATTAGCCTTCGAGCAGCATCTGTTCGAGGAACGATTTTTAGTGTTAGGGTTCCCGCAGCCTTGGATGCCATCGTACCTATGGCAGGGGCCATAGCTCCAACGATTTCGTATAAATTGGGCGATACGCTGCATTGATACAGATGGATCGCTTCGGGGAAACGCGCTCTTGCTCGTCTAGGAATTGATCGGGCACCTTGTGTCAGATAGACGCTCCGATTAGATCAGTTCGTGCTGAATAGGGGAACGACGATGATTTTATGCTGCGGTGAAGCACTTATTGACATGATACCGGCACGAACCGCCGAAGGGCAGACGGCGTATGTACCGTGTACTGGTGGCGCGATTTTTAATACCGCTGTCGCGCTGGGCCGACTTGATGTGGATGCTGGATTGTTAAGCGGTGTGTCACATGACAGCTTTGGCGAGTTATTGGTGCGGACTCTGGCGGAGAACAAAGTACACAGTGACCTGTTAGTCAGATCCAACCGTCTCAGCACGCTTGCGGTTGTCCATCTCAAGGACGGGAGCGCGACGTATTCCTTTTATGATGAGAACTCAGCGGGACGGATGCTGACATTGGCGGATATGCCGGCTCTGCCTGCGTCTGTATCAACGCTTTATTTCGGAGGTATCAGCCTTGTGGCTGAGCCGGCGGCAGATGCATATGCTGACTTTCTAGCCCGTGAAGGGGCGGAGAGAGTTGTGATGATTGATCCCAATATTCGCCCCGGATTTATCAGTGATGCCACCGCCTATCGCGCGCGGCTGGACCGGATGATCGCGCTAAGTGATATCGTGAAGGTGTCAGATGAAGACCTTGACTGGATCGTTGGAGAAGATGGCGATCTAGAGCAAAAAGCGCAGCGGATGCTCAGCAAGGGCGCGCAGTTTGTGATCGTCACTCTAGGGGCTGAGGGAGCAATGGTGTTCGATGCTGGTGGTTCGGGAAAAGTGGCTGCCCATCGGGCAACAGTGGTGGACACAGTTGGCGCGGGTGACACGTTTAACGCGGGTGTTCTTTCACGGATGTTCCAAGATGGTCAGCTGTCGCCCGAAGTCTTGAAAGGATTGAGCGCGCAAGACTTGGTGCCTGCCTTGACCCGCGGCGCTCAAGTGGCAGCTATCACCGTATCGCGCGCGGGTGCCAATCCGCCTTGGGCGTCAGAACTGGACGGCTAAACCATGCCAAAGAGCTCGTGCAAAAGTTGGTCAACCTCAGCTTTTTGTTCGACCCTATCGACCCTATCGACCCAACTCTGCGGAATGCCCTGTGGCCCACCGATACCATAGACTGCGCCCATGACTGCACCGACAAGAATGGCGCGCCCGCAACTGTCGCCGCCACTATAAATGTTTTGCTGAATTGCGCCCGCGAAGGACGTCGCAGTGATGATGTTGTGGGTGGCTGATGGGACGCCGAAAGGGAGATCGCAGGACATGCCGAAATGCTTGGTCACGGCCTGATTATCCTGTTCACGCATCTCAAGCGCTTTGTCGAGACGAATACAAGCATCGGCTCCAGCCACCTTTCGTGCGGCTCCAATAGCGCCTGTACTAGTTCCATGGGTGAGCGCTCCTGCCATCATATGGGCGGATATAGCGCCATATTCGGCAGCGACTGGGTGGTCGTTTGTGACCCGCACTGCTGATGAAACCGCATCATCAAATGCAGAACCTTCTGTGATCCCTTGCGCCACTAACGTAGCGACAAGTCCGGGTAGTTTTGCAATGGCGGGAAGTTGTAAGTCATGCGCCCCTGCAGTCGACGGGAGTTTGGAAAGAGTGGTAATTAATTGATCCGCAAATGGGAGAAGGGCTGAATCGCCCTCTGCCAGAACACTCTGGAATTTACTCTTGAGGTCATCGCCGGAGTAACGCGCTAGCAACGGCAACGCTTTTGCAACAAGTGTTTTTAAAGTCTTCGCATCGCCCTCGAACGGCAGCGACTGCGCACGGTCAAAGGCTGCGTCCTCAAACCGCCGTAAGTTATCGAGCGTGTCGCGGGTGGCGTGGTCGATATAACCGACATACGCGCCGCCATAGCCGAAGTGGTTCCGAAATTGATCTGTGAACTCTGCTTGGTCATATTGACCGTCAGATGCAGCAAGCGTGCGGAGCATGACCATCGCCTGCTCTCCATATTGCGAGAGCGCTCCAGCAGCCCGGTTTCGGTGGGCAAAATATGTGGGCACGCCATCATAGTTCTTCGGGTCAGGTTGCATGAATTCGGGCGCGTCTAGTGCTACATCTTTAATTCGAGCCTGATCATAAATCCAGTGGAGGCCCATTGATGCGGCATCAGCAACCAAGGCGCCAAGGATCATGTTTCTGCATCTCTCTGGTGTATTCACAGGGGTGCTCCATTTGCTCAAGTACCCCCAAAGTAGCCTGAAGACAGGCCAAGTACATCTGCGATCCTATGTTTGTGACGTTTATCTCGCGGAGAAGGAGCGAATAGGCTCAGACGGTATCTGCGACACTCAAAACACCATACGAAGCTAATTTGATTTGGAACGCCGTCCTGAACGCTTCGGGGAGTTCTCGAAACAATAGGTGCTTTGTATGTGATTCAATTGAAGTGTTCTCAACAATTGTGCCTTTTTTTGAGGAACGGCGTAAAAAAGTGATAATTTATGTAACTTCATGTATTTTATTAATAAAAATACTGATGAGGAAAGTTTTGATCAAATTCTCTCTATCATCGGACCGGCTGATGGTGTCCACCTGAGCTGATACAAGGAAATATTGCTGCTATGCCCATCATAGATACACCTCGGATAGACGGTGCCTTCACGCTTAGTGTTACGGCGCGCTTTGACAGTTTGGGTTATGGCAGCGGACAGACAGTCTTTGACTCAGGGGACAGTTTGGGCGCCGACAACATCGTGCTGAGCCAATCGGGCACGGGCGGCACGATGGAGTTTGTCATCTTTGTCGATGG
>JBALTK010000114.1:0-12883 GCA_036964385.1 Sulfitobacter sp.
CGATCCCCGCGCCACCCGCAATATCCGCATGAACATTGGCACCATCCAAGACACCGACACCCTCAAAGTGCGCATGAAGCGCAATCGTGGCGGCAAGCCTTTGGGCGAGATCGAAGAAGGTTTCGCCGCAACCCTCACCCCCGGTGATACCTTTCTCATCGGCGGTCAGATCGTGAAATACGAAGGCCTGCGTGAAATGACCGTAGAGGTCTCCCGCGACGCCACCAAAAAACCGAAGGTCGCGACATTCGGCGGCACGAAATTCGCCACTTCAACCCAGCTTTCAGCCCGCGTTCAGCGCATGTTCACGCAAAAGAGCTGGCCCGAACTCCCCTCTCACACCGCACAGTGGCTCGAACTTCAACGCACGCACAGCCAACTCCCCCAACCGGGCCGTTTGCTGGTTGAGAGCTTCCCACATGATGGCCGCGCCCAGACCGTCATTTACGGTTTTGCAGGGCGTAACGGTCAACAAACGCTCGGCCTCCTGCTGACCAAACGGATGGAGGAGATGGGCCATAGCCCCCTCGGTTTTGTTGCCACCGATTACGCCACGCTGATCTGGTCGCTTGACCCCGTAACTGACGCCGATGCTCTGTTGGAGGCGGACGCCCTCCAAAATGGCATGGAAGCATGGCTTGCGGGCAATGCTGTGATGAAGCGCACTTTCCGCGCATCGGCCACCATCGCAGGCTTGATTGAGCGTAACACACCACAAGCGCGCAAATCGGGTCGCCAAGCGACGTTCAGCTCTGACATCCTCTATGACACGCTTACAAAATATGACCCCGACCACCTCATGCTGGAAATCACCCGCGAGGAAGCCCTGCGCGGTCTGGTCGATTTTGGCCGTATCGAGGAAATGCTCACTCGCACCAAGGGCCGTATCGACCATCTCGCACTGGACCGCGTCACGCCTCTCTCTGCGCCCATGTTCATGGAAATGGGCCGTGTTCCCGTCAAGGGTGACGCCGAAGAGCGACTGCTCGCCGAAGAAGCCAAACGCCTGATGGAGAACTCCGGCCTCGCGCAGATACCCCCCGCACCCTCTGACAAACCCCGCTGGCGTATCGGGTACTAAGCCTCTTGCGGCGGGATAGATTTTCTTCCACCTTGCCGCGATGAACGGATACGAATTCACAATCGCAGGGGCCTCACTCGTGGCTCTCGGCTCTGGCGCGCTTTGGTGGCCGGATCAGGACCTGCTGGTCGTCTCCGATCTACACTTGGGCAAATCAGAGCGTATCGCGCGGCGCGGTGGCACGTCATTGCCACCCTACGACACCCGCGACACACTCAACCGCCTCGCTGCTGATCTGGCCCTTTGTCACGCCCGCACGGTGGTATGTCTGGGTGACAGCTTCGACGACCTCGCCGCCTCCGAGGCCCTGCCCGAGACCGAACGCCAATGGATTTTTCGTCTCCAAGCAGGCCGCCGCTGGGTCTGGATCGAAGGCAACCATGATCCGGGTCCTGTTGAATTCGGCGGGGCTCATCTGGCAGAACTGCCCCTGCAACCGCTCACCTTCCGCCACATTGCCCAAGAAGGCGCCGCAGGTGAAATCTCGGGCCACTACCACCCTAAAGCATCGCTCACCCTGCGGGGCCGAACCATCACGCGGGCCGCATTCCTCATCGACAGTGACCGCGTGATCCTGCCCGCCTATGGCACCTACACAGGCGGGTTGCGTACCCAATCTCCCGCCCTCAGCGCTCTCATGCGCGCCGAGGCTATCGCAGTGCTCACTGGCCCCACTCCAACCGCCGTTCCGATGCCGAGGTAACCTATGGATCCCACAATCACAGACCGCATCAAACAAAGTTTCCAAGCGCAAAGCATGATGGAGACCCTTGGTGCAGAACTGTCGGAGGTCGGCGAAGGCCTTGTTCGCATCACCGCGCCGATCCTCCCCCACACCCGCCAGCAGCAAGGGTTCGGGCACGCGGGTCTCACCTTCTCCATTGGTGACAGTGCAGCGGGTTACGCCGCCCTCTCCCTTATCCCGCTGGATATGGAAGTCGTGACAGCAGAGATCAAGATCAACCTGATCGCACCTGCACGCGGCGACCGCCTCATTGCGACGGGTCGCGTGATCAAAGGGGGCAAGCGCCTCAGCATCGTCACCGCCGAGGTCCACGCCGAAGAAAACGGCACCCAAACCCTCATCGCAATCCTGCAAGGGACGATGGTCCCCGTCCCGCGCTAAAGCAGCCCTGCGTCCTGCGCCGCGCCCCGAAAGCTTCGGCTCACAGGGACATCCGACCCGTCCGCCATGACCAAGAGATCGCGCCCACCGTCGCGGCGGTGCTTGGCGACTGCATCCGTAGCGACCCAATGTGAACGGTGCACCTGCACCCCCTGCCCCTCAAGCTCTGCAATGGCATCACCAAGGCGCATAAGGATAAGTGCCTGCCCACGCGCCGTTATCACGTTCAGGTAATGATCCTGTGCCTCGATCCGCACCAACAGCGCGCGAAACTCAATCGGTAAGCGCCGCAGGAAGATATGCCGCTCCGGCTTCGCCACGGCTTTTTCGGGGATCACGGCCCAGATCAACAGATGCACCGCCGCCGTCACCATTCCTACAATCGCAGTGAGGTAGGCCCAATCAACAATACCACCCCAATCGTCGAAAACCAGAGCGTTGATCGCATGCGCACTGCTCGACACCACTACGACAAAACCCAAACCGGCCACGAGCCGTCGTACCCCCTCCATCCCTCGTGCAAAATACTCTGCGCCAAAGCTCAGCAGGATCGAGCCACCCGCTATAGCGCCCCAGTAAAGAAAGCGCCCTCCAACGCCCAGCGCCTCCAATGTCCCGAACGGCCCCGCAACTGCCGCACTGGTCATCCAGATTCACACCGCCCTCGCCTTGGGCGCGGTCATTTTAACAATCGGGATTTTTAGTTTGAAGAAAGGAAGCTGCTATCACCGGATCATGGGATGGTCATGGGTGATCATCATGGCCTCAGTTGCGATCAGCAGCTTCTGGACCAATACCATCCGTCTGGTCGGTCCATTCAGCCCGATCCATCTGCTGTCAGCATTCGTACTCTGGAGCTTGTTCCAAGCGGTGACATCAGCGCGCGATCACCGCATCGCAGATCACAAGCGCGCCATGCAGGGCCTTGCATTCGGCGCACTCCTGATCGCGGGCGCGTTCACCTTCCTGCCGGGCAGGTTGATGAACGCTGTTCTCTTAGGCGGTTAAGCCTTCAGGCTCTGGCAAACCGTTTGCGCGGCAGCAGGCCGTGACCGTGTTGGCCAGCAGGCACGCAATAGTCATCGGCCCTACACCACCCGGCACTGGCGTCACAGCCTTCGCAACAGTCATAGCCTGCGCGAAGTTCACGTCACCAAGCAGTTTGCTTTTGCCTGGTTTTTCAGGGTGCGGAATGCGGGTAATGCCCACATCAATCACCGTAGCACCGGGTTTAATCCAATCCGCTTCGACCATCTCGGCACGACCCACAGCAGCCACAAGGATATCTGCACGGCGGCAAACCTCAGCCAAATCCTTAGTGCGCGAATGAGCAATCGTGACAGTACAGTTTTCGCGCAATAGCAATTGTGCCATTGGCTTACCAAACAGGTTCGAGCGGCCAATCACGACAGCTTCCATTCCCGACATATTCCCGATCTGATCACGCAGCAGCATCAAACATCCCAAAGGCGTACACGAGACCAAGCCAACTTCGCCACTGGCCAAAAGGCCCGCGTTCACAACGCTTAGCCCGTCAACATCCTTGGCTGGATCAATGCGTGCGACAACAGCGCGTTCATCAAGGTGATCAGGCACTGGAAACTGGCACAGAATGCCATGGACACTTGGGTCGGCGTTCAGCTCGTCAATCAGGGCGAACAAATCTGTCTCAGAGACATCCGCAGGCAAACGATGCTCAAACGAAGCCATGCCGACCTCGACCGTTTGCTTGTGTTTTGCGGCGACATAAACTTCGCTTGCAGGGTCTTCGCCTACCAGCACAACTGCCAAGCCAGGCGTGATCCCGTGGTCAGCCTTCAGGCGCGCAACATGTTCACTTACCTGCCCGCGCACCCGCGCTGCAAACTCTTTGCCGTCAATCACAGTCGCTGTCATTTCAACGCATCCTTCTTCATTTCGCCTAAAAACTCATGGCCTTAATGCCAAAACGGGGCGCAGAGTCCACCTCTGCGCCCCGTTTTCAATGCTGTTCTAAAGAAATCAGAACAACCCTTCAACTTCACCCGCGTCATTCAATCCGATGCTCTCGGCAGATGGTACACGCGGCAGGCCGGGCATGGTCATGATCTCACCACAGATGGCGACGACAAAACCGGCACCAGCAGACAGACGCACTTCACGCACCGGAATATCGAACCCCGTCGGCGCGCCGCGCTCGTTCGGATCAGTGGTAAAGCTGTACTGCGTTTTCGCCATACAGACCGGCAGGTTGCCGTATCCCTGATCTTCCCATTCTTTCAGCTGGTTGAGAATTTTCTGATCCATCTGGGCGCTGTCTGCACGGTAAATCTTGGTCGCAATCGTGTTGATCTTGTCCGCCAGTGACATCTCGTCGGGATAGATAGGCGCAAAGTTTGCTCCGCCCTTCTCGATGGTCTCGACAACTTTGGTCGCCAGATCAGCAGACCCTTCAGAACCCAATTCCCAGTGACGCGACAGAACCGCCTCGGAGCCTTGTGTCGCCACATAGTCCTTAACCGCCTGCACTTCTGCATCCGTGTCCGTGACAAAGTGGTTGATCGCGACAACAACAGGTACCCCGAAGGACTTCATGTTTTCGATATGACGACCAAGGTTGGCACAGCCGTTCTGAACTGCGGCAACATCTTCATTCCCCAAATCAGCCTTGGCCACGCCGCCGTTCATCTTCATCGCACGCACAGTGGCCACAACAACAACACAAGAAGGCGTCAGCCCCGCTTTACGGCATTTGATGTTCAGGAACTTCTCCGCCCCAAGATCAGCACCAAAGCCAGCCTCGGTCACAACGTAATCCGCGAGCTTGAGCGCAGTGGTTGTCGCGATGACAGAGTTACAGCCATGCGCGATGTTGGCGAAAGGACCGCCATGTACAAACGCAGGGTTGTTTTCAAGCGTCTGCACGATGTTCGGTTGCATCGCATCTTTAAGCAGAACCGTCATCGCACCATGCGCTTTGATATCGCGGGCGAAGATCGGCGTTTTGTCACGGCGATAGGCCACGATCATGGAGCCGAGACGCTCTTGCAAATCAGCAAGGTTCTTGGCCAGACACAGGATCGCCATCACTTCAGACGCAACCGTAATGTCAAAACCTGTCTCACGCGGGAAGCCATTGGCCACACCGCCCAAAGACGTTGTAATCTGGCGCAGCGCACGGTCGTTCATATCGACAACACGACGCCAAACAACACGGCGCGTGTCGATCTCAAGGGCGTTGCCCCAATAGATGTGGTTGTCGATCATCGCCGACAGCAGGGAGTGCGCAGAGGTAATCGCGTGGAAGTCGCCCGTGAAGTGCAGGTTCATCTCTTCCATCGGCACGATCTGTGCATAACCACCACCAGCGGCCCCGCCTTTCATGCCAAAGTTCGGTCCAAGCGACGCTTCGCGGATACAAACAGCCGCGTTTTTGCCAATGCGGTTCAGACCATCGCCCAGACCAACAGTGGTTGTCGTCTTACCCTCACCAGCAGGTGTAGGGTTGATCGCCGTCACAAGGATCAGCTTGCCATCTTTGCGGTCTTGCACCGAGTTGATGAAGGACTGCGAGACTTTTGCTTTGTCATGGCCATAGGGCAGCAAATCGTCGCTGGAGATGCCAAGTTTTGCGCCAATCTCCTGAATGGGTTTTTTGGTCGCTTCGCGCGCAATTTGAATGTCAGTCTTAAAAGCCATGGTATCCCCCCGTTGAGTAGCCGCTTCGGCATGTTCTAGCATTTGCATACAAGGACCTGCGACAAACACAGGTCGGTTTTACGACATTTTTGACGCGCCTTGCGGCGCGAGGTCACAGGCACGTTTCGTTTAAGAAACGTGGACCCCGCTACTTGCTCAGTTTAAATGCCCCACATTCCAGCAATCATGCCTACATCAAACTAGATTCCCGCCACAATTGTACTGCTTTCCTCCCCCACTATGAGATCACAATACTGGACGGGATCATGACATGCACATTCAACTTCTCTCTTTCATCCTTTCGCTCTGCCTACTCGCAACGGGCGGCGCGATCGCACAAACCAAGGACAGGCTAGACCGGCGCGACAAACTACTTGGCTTTGAATCTGTTGGACTGTTGGAGAGTGCATCGGGTCATTGCACCGCAGCACTCATTGAACGTGATGTTGCTCTTACCGCTGCCCATTGCGTGTATGAAATGGGACAGGATTTCACCTTTCGTGCGGGCTACCGCGATGGTACAGAGATCGGCGTGCGCAAATCAGTCGATGTCGTGATTGCGCCGGAGTACATCACCGCCCGCCAAAACAGTGACCGCCCCGCAGCGATCGCAAACGACGTCGCACTGGTTCGGCTCGACAGCCCCATGTTCGAGGTTGGCATAAACCCATACGAAGTCACATCAGAGCCACGTCGCGGTGCAGCCCTCACAGTCGCCTCATACGGGCGCGGGCGCATGGGCGCACTTACATTGGAACGCGGATGCAAGGTCCAGAAACTCTACCGCAGAGATGTCATAGGCCTTGATTGTGACGCAACATTCGGCTCCTCGGGATCACCCGTCTTTGTCCATTCCCAAGGTCACAACCGCATATCCGCAGTAATTGTTGTACGCACAACCGAAGGCTCCCCACGGGCAGAGACTGGAGCAGTCGCACTGACCGAGTTGCTCCCCCCCTTGCGCGCAACACTGAACAACAACCGCTCTGCTGCCCCCAAAATCGGCGCCGTCCGCCGCATCACAGTCGGCCAACGCAACCAAAGCTCGGCAAAGTTTACCAAATCAGGGGGATAGACCTACGTCAAAACAGCCCTGCCGCGCCCTCTTGTGACATCAACGCATCACTAAACAGCAGGCGCTGTGGCAACTTGATCCACATCAACATTGCGAGCCGCCACATGCACCAGAATGGTCAGACTTGCCCAATTGAAAGTCTGTTCCATGTTTCGTTCCCTCGCTGTGTTTTCACTTCTCACCATAACCGCCTGTACCGCTGGCATGATTGATCCGCCAAAGAAAAGCGGCGCACAGCTTTTTGACAAACATTGCACCAGTTGCCATGGCCGCACCGCCCAAGGGGACGGCCCCCGCGCAAGCAGCTTTGCCATCCCCCCCTCCAATCTGACGATGATCGCGCAACGCAATGGTGGCACCTTCCCCACTGCGGACGTGATGGCACAAATCAACGGCTATTCGGGCCGACACCAGATGGGCGGCATGCCCGAGTTCGAGGAAGTCATCCAAAGCCCCACCGTCGAGTGGACCTCCCCCATGGGCGAGGTGATCCCGACACCACAAGCTTTGCTCGCCCTCGCGACATACCTTGAGAGTATCCAAGAATAGCGTCCGAAGGATCAGATCATCGCAGGCGCCCACGGCCTCTGATCAGGAATATGTAGCCGCATCCGCTCGCCCAACGTGAGCGTGCCCTCACGTTCCACCCATGCGGTGACACCACGGCGGTCCTTGGCAGCAGCTTTGAACGCGGCCCCATGTCCGGGCATGTCATCCTCGATCCCACGCGCAGGCAGGACACAAGGACGGTTCTCCATATCAATCACAATCGTCGCGCCCGAGGCCGCTTGCAGGCGTGCAGACGGCGGCACATGGGTGAAGTCCGCAATCCCCTCAATCACCAGCGTCGCACCCAAATAGCTGGGGTCGAGCGTCTCAACCCCCATCTTCGAGGCAATCGCCGCGATCTCCTCCGCACTCATCACACACATCTGCCGCGTGTTGCGGATCACAGTATCGCGTGGGTATTGGGACAAGACCCGACTGCACGAAGGCCGCGTTAGCCCTCCGTGATCCTCTCCCTCAGGCCCAGAAAAGGTCAGCTTCAGCACATCTCGCGGCTCTGCCTGTAAGGCTGCGGCACGGTCAGGCACGACGCCCAGCCACATGATAGTGGCGTAATGATTGGTCGGAATAAGGGCTGGCATATCATGTCTCCTGTTCCCACAATCCTGCAAGCGATGCGCCAAAAAGAAAAGGCCCCGCGCAATGCAGGGCCATGATCTTTTGTTTTCACCTTTTCACGTATCGTGATCAGGCAGAGGGTTCAGGCTCCATCCCGCCAGACGGAGGCGTCTTCTTGCCTTTCGCCTTGGGGATCGCCGTGATGCTTGGCGCTGAACCACTGTCAGGCTTGTCATCATCCTCAGGCTCGGTTGGCGGGTTGCCCGCCATCACGCGCTTGATTTCTTCACCGGTCAGCGTTTCATACTCAAGCAGACCTTGCGCCAGACGCTCGAACTCTTCCGCGTGATCCTCGATGAGCTTGTATGCACGGGCATAGCCAGTATCGATGATCGCCTTCACTTCGGATTCGATCAGCTCTTTGGTCGCCGCAGAGACGCTAAAGCCGCCCGCGCCACCATTGGCCTGATAGCCAGCTGCGGCTTCCTGATAGTCAATGTTACCGACCTTATCGGACATGCCATAGCGCATCACCATCGCACGCGCCAAAGCGCTCGCTTGCATGATGTCGCCCACAGGACCAGAGGACACAGACTCAGCGCCGTACTTGAAGATTTCAGCCGCTTTGCCCGCCATGGTCATGGCAATCCGCTCTTCAGCTTCGTCCTTGAACATCTGCAGTTTGTCCATCTCAGGCAGGCTCATCACCATACCCAAGGCACCACCACGTGGAATGATCGTCGCCTTATAGACAGGGTCACACTTTGGCAGCTTGATACCCACAATCGCGTGGCCCGACTCGTGATACGCGGTCTTCTCTTTCTGATCCTGCGTCAGCACCATGGAGCGGCGCTCGGCACCCATCATGATCTTGTCTTTGGCAGATTCGAAATCCATCATCGCGACAAAACGACGACCCAAACGCGCAGCCGTTAGAGCCGCCTCATTCACAAGGTTCGCCAGATCAGCACCCGAAAAGCCGGGCGTACCACGCGCAATAATGCGCAGATCAACGTCAGGACCAAGCGGCGTCTTGCGTGCATGCACACCCAAAATCTTCTCACGGCCTTTGATGTCGGGATTACCAACAGTCACCTGACGGTCAAAACGACCAGGGCGCAGCAGTGCAGGGTCCAGAACGTCCTTACGGTTGGTTGCCGCGATGATGATCACACCTTCGTTGGCCTCAAAACCGTCCATCTCGACCAGCAACTGGTTGAGCGTTTGCTCACGCTCGTCGTTGCCACCGCCGTAACCGGCACCACGTGAACGACCAACCGCATCAATCTCATCGATAAACACGATGCACGGCGCGTTCTTTTTCGCCTGCTCGAACATGTCGCGCACACGGGACGCACCCACACCCACGAACATCTCGACAAAGTCGGAACCGGAGATGGTGAAGAACGGCACCCCCGCCTCGCCCGCAATCGCGCGCGCCAAAAGCGTCTTACCAGTACCCGGAGGGCCCTCAAGCAACGCACCCTTAGGGATCTTACCGCCCAAGCGGCTGAATTTCTGCGGGTTGCGCAGGAATTCTACGATCTCTTCGAGTTCTTCTTTAGCTTCATCAATGCCCGCAACATCGTCAAACGTCACACGCCCATGCTTTTCGGTGAGCATCTTGGCCTTGGATTTACCAAAGCCCATCGCGCCACCTTTGCCGCCGCCCTGCATACGGTTCATGAAATAAATCCACACCCCGATCAGCAAAAGGATTGGAAGCAGCGAGACAAGGAACGTCTGCAAACCGCTTTCCTGCTGGCTCTCGGCACGGAACGCCACGTCGTTATCGGTCAACAGCTTGGTGACTTCAGCGTCCGACGGCTTGATCGTGACATAGTCACCATCGGCCTGACGAAAGCGTACCTGCTCCCCATCGAGGGTTACATTGCTGACATTCCCGTTTTCAACGGAAGTAACGAAATCGGAATAGCTGATCTCACGGTTCTGCAAGCCACCGCTGCCGCCGCCGCCGTTGAACAAATTGAACAACGAAAAGACGAGCACGAGCAGCACAGCCCAGAATGCGAGATTGCGAAAATTGCCCAAGGAAACACTCCTGAATACATCTCGGCCAAAGGGGACTCCTCCAGCCACTCTCCTAAGATAGAGATTGGGGCGGTTTGTTCAATGCGAATCCAGAAATGAGGTGAAATCTGCGACGATCTGCACCGACCACTCGTCATTATATCCAGCAAGGGGCGCCGCGACGAGTGTTTCGCCCTGCCAGACCGCTGGAGAGGCAATCAAACTAGGCCGCGGCCGCCCTGTTTCACGCCAGTTTGGGACGTCGTGCACAGATTCGCCCAAAGCCCGCACTTCAAGATCAGCCGCATGCGGCCCCACAAGCTGCCAGCGCCCGTCCCAAACCGCATCCGTGGCCCCACGCATGTCCTTCACCGCGTTATATTCCCGCGTGATCCGGTAGGCCCCCTTGCGCGCCATGATCAGGCACCCCGCAACGGTCAGGCGCGGCTGCGCCACGAGATCATCGCTCAGAATTCCTGAAAACGAGTTGCGCGGCGCATAGTCACCACCGCCCACCCAGCGCAACGCGGCCAGCGTAATTCTACGCGCAATATCTGACGGCACCTGCGCCCCGATATCGTGCGGGATCAGCACATCACCACCCTCTTGCGTGACATGCAGCGCCACTTCTTTGCGCATATAATACGCCAACGCATCCCGCGAGGCGCGCAAGGAAACTGCGGATTGCTGGATACTTGCCGCGCTCACGCCCAACTCTGCCAGTGCAGGCAACGCCGCTCGCACCTTACTGCGCAAGTATCGCGGATCATCGTTGCTCGGATCGTCCACCCAACCAATTTCATGACGCTGCAGATAAGCACGCAAATCCGCCCGTGCGCACCCTGCCAATGGCCGCCCCCAGCCTACGCCGTAGCGTTCAAATTCCCGCGCCATCTCTGCCAAACCATCAAGGCCGGACGCCCGCCCCAGCCGCATTACAAAATTCTCGGCACTGTCCTCAAGCGTATGCCCCAGCACGATGCCACTGATCCCGCGCGCCAACGCCCAATCCGCCATAAGCGCATAACGCCCGTCCCGCGCCGAAGCGGACAGGTTCCCCGCCCCCTCCGTCCGCTGCCAATTCAAAATCGTATGGTCAATCCCGAGGGTCTGGCAAAGCGCCGCCACCCCTTCGGCCTCGCCACGGCTTTGCGCACGCAATCCGTGATCAACCGTCACGGCCTCAATGGGATGTCCTGTCTGCGCCGACCACCGCGCAAACAAATGCAACAGCGCCACACTGTCCCCGCCACCAGAGACCGCGACCCCAAGTCGCGCAGGAATGTCTGAAAACGCCTTTTCAACCGCCTCAAGCAGCACGGCATCTGCGCCCTGCTGCTCCAGCCAGTCGGGGTCTAGCTGCATCCGAGCTTGGCCCGCTCCCCCTCCGCGCTGCCCGCAGCAGGACTGCTCGGAAAGCGGGTGGAAACTTCTTCGAGCGTCACACAGGCTTCGCTGCTCTGACCCAACGCGCCAAGGGACGCCCCGAGCTTGAACAACGCATCAGGCGCAATGGGTCCTGTCGGCGCAACGCCAAAGCTGCTCAGATAGGCGCGGGCAGCTTCCTTTGTGTCGCCCAAGCCTTGCAATGCGTCTCCGCGCAGCAATTCGACTTCGGCAGCTATTGGAGAGCCCGGATAGGTCTGATTGAAGGTCGCAAGCTGGTCTGCGGCGGTGCGAAAGTCACCGGTTGCGAGCGCCTCCTGCGCCCGCTTGAAGTCGTCTTGTTCGCCTACGGCGAGTTGGCTTGTGTTGGTTTGCGGTGCGACAGCAGGCGGCGGTGCCGTCGCCTGATCATTTCCGCCAAGGGTGCTGGTCTCGCCAAGGGTGGAAATATCGCCCCCCTCAAGCTCGACCAGACGGAATTCCAGATCAGCGATCCGTTTGGTTCCGTCATTTACGATCCGATTGATGCGGAATTCCAGTTCCTCCGCCTTGGAGGTCACGCGGCTCAGCTCGCTCTCCATTGCGTTTACCCGTTCCAGCACGGAGGCAGGCATCGCCGCGACGCCGCCCGTGCCAGTCGTAGACATCTCACGCTTGAGTTTGGTCATCTCGACGCTCAGCGTGGTCAGTTCCTGACGGATATCCGCGAGGGTCTGCGCATCTTGCGCAGCGGCCCCCATCGGCACCGCACCCAGAACAATCGCAAAGATAAAAGCAAAGCGCATCACGCAGGCTCCTTTAAATTAGCTGGTTTGACCACCGGCCAGAACAGTCACCGCGCGGCGGTTCTTGGCATAGCATGCCTCATTCGAGCAGATCTCGATCGGGCGTTCTTTGCCATAGCTGACAACGCGCAGACGCGAGGATGGCACACCCTTGGACAGCAGATATTCCTGCGCAGCATTTGCGCGGCGTGCGCCCAGTGCGAGGTTGTACTGACGCGTGCCCTGCTCGTCTGCGTGGCCCTCGATAACGGCCTGATAGTCAGAATTGGTAAGCAACCATGTCGCCTGCCCGTCCAGCGTGGAACGGCCTGCGGCGGTCAGTGTGGATTGATCCACTTCGAACAACACGCGGTCGCCAACTGTCTGGTTGAAATAGGCCGTGGAGGTCGGATCGCTCGGACCACCATCCCCTACGCTGTTCAGCGGCGTACCACCGACATTGGAAGGATTGGCCAGCGCATCATCAGCGCCGAAACGGTTCGGGTTGGTACAGGCCGACAGCGCAACAGCTGCAACCAATATGCTCATGGGTAGAAATTTCATCTGCTCGACCTCATCATCGGGTTTTTATTGTTACGCCTAATCTATCACAGCAA
>JBALTK010000115.1:0-12712 GCA_036964385.1 Sulfitobacter sp.
TACTCCTCGGCATGATCAGCGGGCCTGCTGTCGTGCTAGGCATAACGGGCGAATTTCCTGCCATTCAGGTGCCTGTGTCTACGACAATGATGATCATCGGCGGCTTTATCGTCGGCATCGGTGTTACATTTGGCGCGGGTTGTACATCCGGTCACGGCGTCTGCGGCATGGCCCGCCTCTCGCCGCGTTCAATCGCTGCAACCATCACCTTTATGATCACAACTGCAATCACAGTTTATGTGGTCCGTCACGTATTGGGAGCCTGATCCATGAAACTTATTTTCTCTTATCTCTGTGGCCTGATCTTTGGCGTTGGCATCGCGATTTCTGGCATGGCAAACCCTGCAAAAGTGCTCAACTTCTTTGATATTGCAGGCACATGGGACCCCAGTCTGGCCTTTGTTATGGGCGGTGCGCTGATCGTAACATTCATCGGCTACCGCTTTGTGCTCAAGCGCCCTGCACCGACCTTTGCAGAGACCTTTCAACTGCCAACACGCAGCGATCTCGATCTGCCCCTGATTGGTGGGTCCGCCGTATTCGGTGTCGGTTGGGGTATCGCAGGATTCTGTCCCGGCGGCGCATTGCCTGCATTGGGAACCGGCCGCTCCGAAGTCTTTATCTTTGTCGCAGCCCTGCTTGTTGGGATCATCGCGGCCAAAGCACTCCAAGCGGTCCTGTCAAATCGCAACCAAGCTCAAGCCTAACCAAGTGGAGGAAACACGATGACTTATCCCGTTAACATGTCCGTCAAACCAGATGTGTCCGCCCATTTCGACGAGGCCACAAACACGATCACCTATATCGTCAAAGACCCCGCCAGCAACCACTGCGCGATCATCGACAGCGTTATGGACATCGACTATGCCGCAGGGCGGATCACCTACGACGCCGCGGATATATTGATCGACGAGATCAAATCACGCGGCCTCACGCTGGACTGGATTATCGAGACCCACGTCCATGCCGACCACCTGAGCGCTGCTCCCTATATCCAGCAAAAACTGGGCGGTAAGATCGGCGTCGGCGAGAAGATCCTTGTGGTACAGGAAACCTTTGGCAAAATATTCAATGAGGGAACCGAGTTCCAACGCGACGGCTCTCAATTCGATGCGCTGTTCAAGGATGGCGACACCTACATGATCGGCGAAATGCAAGGCTTTGCCATGTTTACGCCCGGCCATACCCCTGCTTGCATGGTCCATGTGATCGGCGATGCTGCCTTTGCTGGAGACACTCTGTTCATGCCAGATGGTGGGTCTGCTCGATGTGATTTCCCGGGTGGGAGCGCGAGCGAGCTTTATGACAGCATTATGAAAGTTCTGTCCCTTCCTGACGAGACGCGTCTGTTTATGTGTCACGACTACGGCCCAAACGGTCGCGCAATCGAGTGGGAAACCACCGTCGCCGAAGAAAAGGCCAATAACATCCACGTGGGTGGCGATAAAACCCGTGAGGACTTTATCAAGTTCCGCACTGAACGTGACGCAACGCTCGGCATGCCCAAGCTGATCATCCCGTCACTACAGGTCAACATGCGCGCAGGCGAAGTTCCAAAAGACAACGACGGTAATCCAATGCTGAAAGTGCCTGTTAACGCAATCTGATCACAGAGAGACCATCATGGAAATCAAACCACTGACCGCCGGTTTATCGGTGAGCGAACAAATCAACTCTACCGATATGCAGGCGATCAAGGATGCCGGTTTTCGTGCGATCATCTGCAACCGCCCCGACGGCGAAGGGGCGGACCAACCCACCTTTGAAGAAATATCAAAAGCGGCAAAGAAGGTCGGGATCGAAGCGTCCTATATTCCCATCGTCGCGGGCAAAGTGTCCGACGAGGATGCGGCTCAGTTTGACACTGCACTGGCTGAACTTCCTGGTCCTGTGCTGGCCTATTGCCGCACGGGAACGCGCTCTGCCACGTTGTGGTCCTTGGCGCAGGCAGAGCGGCGCAGTTTGGCCGACATCCTCGCCGCGACCAAGGCCGCAGGTTACGACATGGGCGGGGTTGTGCGCCGTATTGTGAACGGTGGGAAAACGCCAACAGACAAGGGTGACGCCAGCTATGAGATCGTGATTGTTGGTGCGGGTGCTGCTGGCATCGCGGCCGCGGCCAGCCTCAAGTCGCGCAAACCCGACCTTGAGATCGCAATCATTGATCCCGCCGATGTCCACTACTACCAACCCGGCTGGACAATGGTCGGTGGTGGTATTTTTGAGCCAGAAGAGACCTCTCGCACTATGGGGTCTCTCATCCCGAAAGGTGTGCATTGGATCAAATCAGCAGTCGCCGCGTTTGAGCCGCAAAACAACGCCGTAATTTTGGATGGCTGCCGCGTGGTGAAATACAAACGCTTGATCGTCTGTCCGGGGATCAAATTGAACTGGAGCGGCATTGAAGGGCTTGTTGATACGCTGGGCCAGAATGGCGTGACTTCGAACTACCGCTATGACCTCGCGCCCTACACATGGGAACTGGTCGAGAAGATGAAGCAGGGTCGGGCAATCTTTACCCAGCCTCCAATGCCCATCAAATGCGCAGGTGCGCCCCAAAAGGCGATGTATCTGTCGGGTGACGCTTGGCACCGTCGCGGCGTGCTCAAGGACATCGACATCCAGTTCAACAATGCAGGCGGTGTGTTGTTTGGGGTAAAGGACTATGTTCCGGCCCTGATGGAATACGTTAAAAAGTATGATGCCCATCTGAATTTCTTCCATACACTCGTGGCCGTCGATGGCCCCGCCAAAAAGGCGTGGTTTGATGTGGCAAAGCCCGACACAGCAGTCGAGCGGGTCGAGATGGAATTCGACATGATGCACGTCTGCCCACCACAGACCGCACCCGATTTTATCCGTGTATCGCCGCTTGCGGATGCTGCTGGATGGGTCGATGTTGATCAGGCAACCTTGCGCCATAAAACCTATGACAACATCTGGTCGTTGGGCGATGTTATGAATGCGCCAAACGCCAAAACAATGGCCGCTGCGCGCATTCAGGCACCTGTTGTGGCGGAAAATATTGTGGCCGACATGCGCGGCGGATCACCCGTGGCACAGTATAACGGCTATGGTTCCTGCCCGCTGACTGTTGAGCGTGGGAAAATCGTTTTAGCCGAATTTGGCTATGGCGGCACCCTGCTGCCGAGCTTTCCAAAGGCTGTGATTGACGGCACCAAACCTTCCCGCGCCGCGTGGTTTCTGAAGGAAAAAATGCTGCCACCGATCTATTGGAAAGGCATGCTCAAGGGCCGCGAATGGATGGCCAAACCTGAAAAAGTGACAGTGTCGTAAATCCTCTGCGGCTTCACTACGCCGTACCTCCCCCGCCGTGATGAATGCGGGGGATACTCCAACATCCAGAGACTAATATGAAACCCAACATGACGCGCTACCTGCCCATTCTGACTTGGGGTCGGGATTATAACCGAACAGCCCTGTCCAACGACCTTGTGGCGGCTTTGATCGTGACGATCATGCTGATTCCGCAATCGCTGGCCTATGCGCTGTTGGCGGGGCTCCCTCCCGAGGCGGGGCTTTACGCGTCTATTGCACCAATCATTCTTTATGCCATCTTTGGCACCAGCCGCGCTCTGGCTGTTGGTCCTGTCGCAGTGGTCTCTCTTATGACCGCCGCAGCCCTCAGCAATATCGTCGAGCAAGGGACGATGGGTTACACCGTCGCGGCCCTGTCGCTGGCGGCTCTTTCTGGTGTTATCTTGTTGGCGATGGGCCTGTTTCGTCTAGGCTTTGTCGCGAACTTTCTGTCGCATCCGGTCATTGCTGGTTTCATAACTGCTTCGGGCATTATCATCGCTGCCAGCCAGTTGAAGCATATACTCGGGATTAATGCCGAGGGGCATAATCTGCTCGAACTGACCGTCTCCCTCGTTGAGCACCTCTCCGAGATCAACTGGATCACTGCTGTTATTGGGGTGTTTGCCACTGGTTTTCTGTTTTGGGTCCGCAAGGGGCTAAAGCCATTGCTCGAGAAAATCGGTGTCTCGGCGGGCCTCACTGGCGTGTTGGTAAAAGCTGGCCCCGTTGCCATTGTCGTTGCCACGACTGCTGCGGTCTGGGCCTTTGGCCTTGCCGACAAGGGCGTAAAGATCGTCGGTGAAGTACCACAAAGCCTTCCACCATTAACTCTGCCCTCATTCTCACCAGAGCTTCTTGGCCAACTTTTGTTGCCCGCGTTCCTGATCTCTATCATAGGCTTCGTTGAATCAATCTCGGTCGCTCAAACCCTCGCCGCGAAAAAGCGCCAGAGGATTGATCCAGACCAAGAGCTGATTGGCCTAGGTGCCGCCAATATCGGCGCATCCCTCACCGGCGGCTTCCCCGTGACGGGCGGCTTCTCAAGGTCTGTCGTCAACTTTGACGCTGGTGCAGAAACTCCTGCTGCTGGGGCATTCACGGCCGTTGGATTGGCGATCGCGGCCCTTGCGCTCACACCGCTTATCTTCTTTCTGCCCAAGGCCACGCTTGCTGCCACAATCATTGTGGCCGTTCTCAGCCTTGTAGATTTTTCCATCCTCAAACGCAGCTGGGAATACTCAAAAGCGGACTTTGCCGCTGTGTTAGTGACTATATTGATGACACTCACCTTGGGTGTCGAATTGGGTGTGTCTGCGGGTGTAGGCCTGTCGATCCTATTGCATCTTTATAAATCGTCCAAACCGCATATCGCCGAAGTAGGCCAAGTGCCCGGTACGGAACACTACCGCAATATCCTGCGCCACGATGTGATCACCGACCCGAAAATCGTGAGCCTCCGCGTCGACGAGAGCCTCTATTTTGCCAACGCCCGCTATCTTGAAGACAAGATTCAGAGCCGCGTTGCAAAAGATAAAAACGTCCGCCACGTAATCCTTCAATGCTCGGCCATCAACGAAATAGACTTTAGCGCGCTAGAGTCTCTGGAAGCAATCAACGAGCGGCTGCGTGAGATGGATGTGCAACTACATCTGTCCGAGGTAAAGGGACCCGTGATGGACCGCTTACAGCGGGCGCACTTCCTGTCAGAACTAACAGGTCAGGTTTTCCTGTCACAGTTTGACGCTGCTGTAGCCCTGCAAAAGATGTCGGATAAAGCGCGCCCGTCCCCTTCCTGAATCTTACCCATCAGAACGCGAGATTGCAGGGGATATCGCTCTACTTAATTTGCAGTGAAGGTCAGTAGAGGGCCTCTACTCTGCGTTCAGAATGGATTCGATCCGCGCCACATCACCGGGGTTGTTCAACTCCCAAAACACCCGTCCGCGTCCTTCTACCTCGACGCACACCACATCCGTGCCATTCTCAAGAAAGCGTAGCTGTTCCAGTCCTTCGTGCCGCTCCAGACGCCCTTCAGGCCAACCCGCATACTGCACCAGTGCAGCAGGTCGGTAGGCATAGAGCCCGACATGGTGGAACACGTCACCCTCTGCATCGGCTGCCTTGTCAGGATGGATGTAGGGCAGCACTTCCTTGCTGAAATACAGCGCGCGGTGATTGCGATCAAACACGGCTGTGGTGCCACCTACCAATCCCGCGGCACGGTCGGCGCGGAAATGCGCATAGGTCTGCGCATCACATAGAACAACTGGCGTTGCTACGGGCGCTTCAGGACGCGCTGCCATTGCAGCAATCAAATCCTCGACAAACCACGCTGGCGTGAGTGGTGCGTCCCCTTGCAGGTTCACCACTAGATCAGCGTCGAACACGCCACTGGCTGCAGCCTCGGCACAGCGGGCCGTTCCGTTCTCACAGCTCTCGGAGGTCATGATCACTTGCGCACCAAATGCTTCCGCTGCGTCCTTGATCCGGTCATCATCGGTGGCGACATAAACGGCCTCGACACCCTTCACTTCCATCGCCGCTTCCCAGCTGCGTTGGATCAGTGATTTTTCATTGCCGTCACGGTCACGCAGAGTGACCAATGGCTTACCCGGATATCGGGTCGATGCATAGCGCGCGGGAATTACGATTACAGTTTTCATCAAGCAACTCCAGCACGCAAACAATCATGGATACGCAAAAGGCCAACTGGTGCCCCTGCCCCGTCCACGACCACCAGCACGGTAATTTTGTTTTCATTCATCACGGCCAAGGCCTGTGCCGCCATCATATCAGGCGGCACGGTTTTGGGCGATTTCGTTGCAACATCTTGTGCAGTCTTGCTGCCCAGATGTTCGCTGTTACGGCGCAAATCCCCGTCAGAGATCACACCAACGAGCTTATCATCCTCCACCACACAGGCGATGCCAAACCCCTTCTCACTCATCTTGAGCAGGGTTTCTTGCATGCCACTGTCCGGCGTCACCACGGCCATCGCTTCGGGTCCGTGCATGAGTTGATGGACAAGGGCGAGTTGCGCCCCCAGCTTTCCGCCCGGATGGTAGGTGCGGAAATGCTCAGAGAGGAACCCACGCTGCTCCATCAAGGCCATCGCAAGTGCGTCACCAAGCGCAAGCGCCATGGTCGTGGATGTCGTGGGAGCGATACCGCTGCCCGCTTCGGGTTCTTGCGGCAAAGTCAGACGAAAATCAGCAGCACGCATCAAGGTACTTTCGGGCTTGCTGCTCATCCCGATCATCGGGATCGAAAAGCGCCGTGTGTGGCGGATCAAATCACCCAGCTCGGAGGTCTCGCCAGAATTCGACAAAAGAATGCAAAGATCTTCTTGCGTGATCATCCCCAGATCGCCGTGGCTCGCCTCTGCAGGATGCACGAAATACGCAGGCGTACCTGTTGACGCGAGGGTCGATGCGATCTTGCGCGCGATATGGCCTGACTTCCCGATACCTGACAGGATGATACGGCCCTTGATCGTCAAAATTCGCTCAACCGCAGCGACAAAATCATCAGGCAGGTTTTCGGCCATCCGCACAAGGGCTTGACCCTCATGCTCCAGCACCTGCGCCGCAGTGGCCAGTATCTTGTTTGGGTCTGACATCGCGGCTCACTCTCACTGCTATTGAATTGTCACAGATGTACGCCTCACCGCCCTCTGCCACAAGGCAGGGGTGCAGGAATTCTCAGGCGCGGTAGGCCACGACAGGTTGGCGCTGTTGCCCCAGACCTTCGACCCCAAGTGTGACCACATCCCCCGCCTTTAAAAATTGCTGCGGCTTCATTCCCATACCAACACCAGGGGGGGTACCAGTAGTAATCACATCACCAGGCACCAGAGTGACAAAGCGGCTGAGATAAGAGACGATCTGAGCCACACTAAAGATCATTGTCGCAGTGCTGCCCGTTTGCTTTCGCTCTCCGTTCACATCCAGATACATGCTGAGATTTTGCGGATCAGACACCTCGTCCGAACTTACCAGCCAAGGGCCGATAGGGGCAAAGCTGTCGCAGGATTTTCCCTTGGTCCACTGGCCGCCCCGTTCCGTCTGAAAGGCACGCTCTGACACATCATTCACGATGCAATAGCCGGCCACATGGCTCAGCGCATCCACCTCTTCTACATGATGCGCACGGGTGCCTATGACAACGCCAAGCTCGACTTCCCAGTCGGTCTTCTCCGATCCTTTGGGCAGGATGATCGGGTCATTCGCTCCCGTAGCGGGGCAGGATTTCATAAATAGGATCGGCTCTTCAGGAATGGCCATGCCAGCTTCTGCCGCATGGTCCGAAAAATTTAGACCAATGCAAAAGATTCGCCGCACATCATCAAGGATCGCCGCTGGCTCTCCGCTGATCACAGGGTAATCTGACGGATCAAGCGCCTCAAGTTTCGCCATCCCCTCAGGCGTGACGGACTCGGCGGTAATATCACCCGTCACCTTGGAGATATCATGCGCCACACCTTCGGCATCAATTAGTGCAGGGCACACACGGTCATTCGTTCGGATACGGGCAAGCTTCATAGCGGAGATTCCTCAAATTATTCACGCCACCATACCGCCAATGTGAACAGCGTGAAGGGCGAAAAGCCGCCTTAGAGGTTGAGCGAAGGCCTATTGCGGGTGTAAGGGCGGAATACGGCCCCTACCCCACCGCAAAGGATGATCCGATGAAAACCGCACTTGTGACAGGCTCCTCCGGCTTTATCGGCTATTTTGTAGCAGAGGCTCTGCTCTCCCAAGGGTGGCGGGTGATCGGCGTCGACTCCATGAGCGACTATTACGATGTGAACCTCAAACAATCGCGTCTCGATCTGCTCGAGACACACGCAGAATTCGTGAACGTGCGTGGTGAAGTACAAGAGCAAGGGTTGCTCACCACCCTCTTCGCCGAACATAAACCAGAGATAGTGATCCACCTCGCGGCACAGGCGGGTGTGCGGTATTCACTCGAAAACCCGATGTCCTATTTCCAAACCAATCTGGGCGGCACGCTTCAGCTTCTTGAGGCCGCTCGCGCGCATCCACCAAAACACATGTTAATGGCATCCAGCTCCTCCGCCTACGGCGCCAATACGCAGATGCCGTACAACGAGAACATGCAAGCCGACCACCAAATGTCACTGTATGCCGCGACGAAAAAATCGTCAGAGAATATCGCACATAGCTACGCGCATCTATTCTCGCTTCCCATCACGATGTTTCGGTTTTTCACGGTCTACGGCCCGTGGGGGCGGCCCGACATGGCACCGCACAAGTTCACGTCTCGCATTCTCGAAGGGCGGCCAATCGACGTTTATAATCATGGCGATATGCGGCGTGATTTCACCTATGTGACCGACTTGGTCCAAGCGATCTTGTTGCTGGTGGATGCGGTGCCAGATCACCTGACCCAACAAGGGCAATTTGACGGTGACAGCTTGTCGCCCGTTGCGCCCTACCGTGTTGTTAATATTGGAAATTCAGACACTGTGCCACTGCTGGACTTCATCAAGGCGATTGAAGATGCAACAGGTATCAAGGCAGAGAAGAACCTTATGCCGATGCAGCCAGGTGACGTGCCAGCCACCTGGGCCGATGCGAGCCTGCTCAAGTCACTAACGGGGTACGTCCCGAAAACTGATGTTCGGGACGGCGTTGCCCAGTTCGTCGCGTGGTACCGCGACTACTATAAGATTTGATTATTCTTCGAAGCCAACGAATGAGGCCACGTCGGAAACCTCACGACGTTCTGAAACGACAGCGTTGGCCGAGAATTCCTCGTCTGGCCACCCCATCGCGACGCAAGTCATGATCACCTGATCGTCCGGAATTTGTGCATGTTCACGCACGACCGGAGACTGCATAATACCCTGCCCGTTTATCACACAGCCTAAGCCACGTGACCACGCGGCCAGCGTCAAACCGTATGTAACCGCGCCCAAATCGAAATGCGCAATCGTGCCGCCCTCAAGGGATTTGTCAAATGTCACAACAATAGAGACCGGCGCATCAAACTGGCGAAAGCCGCGCATGACCCAATCCTGACGCATCTCTTTGTCTTCACGCTCAATGCCCATTGCGGCAAACAGCTGCTTGGCGATGCCCACCTGCCGATCACGATGTGGCCCCTCATAGGCGCCGTGATCGATGATCTCACGGACAGGTGGCACACCATTCAGCATGCGCGTCGAATTACCTTCACGCACTTTTTCCAGAGGCTCCCCAGTGAGAACGTGCAAATGCCAAGGCTGGGTGTTCATGGACGATGGCGCACGATTGGCCAACGCAATGACTTCTTCGATCAACTGCCGTGAGACTGGTTTGTTTTGAAAACCACGGATACTCCGACGGCCCTGCATTGCATCGTCTAGTTTCATAGAAAGTATCCTGCTTTAGAAGTTTAGCGTGAAGATTCGGCTGACGCCCAGACCAATACGCCACTGGTCTTCTGATCCGTTCAACGTGATCGGGCTGTCCGCCGCATCGCCCATAAGCTTCTCGTAGCTAACCACGCCTTCGAGTGACCATTTGTCATCGATAAAATACGTACCCGTTACGGCAAGGCCTGCACTCAACGCGCCGCCTGTAGCCTCATATGCGTCAAAGCGTGATGCCGTTGCTTCCGCGCCCGTCACGCCGAAATATGTATTCGCAAATTCGTCATTGCCGAAGTTCACACGCGGACCAGCGGTGATACGCAAACGGTCGCTTGGCCGCATGATCAAATCGGCACCCCACGTCCCGGCGATGCCGCTATGACCTGTAACACCTTTGCGCACTTCACCAAACGCCATCCAGTTTGTTTGCTGGTACTTAACACCAAATCCGATTTCGACACCTACATCGATGTCATCCATACCCGTTAATTCCGGGCTGTCTTCTGCTGTCCGCTCATTCAGAACACGGAACGCACCGCCAAAGCTGAACCCGTTGTTCGGCAAACCGCGCACACCGTTGCCTGCGTCAATCGGACCCCACTTAAGCGACCCAAATGTGAATGTCGGAAATGCTGCGGCTTCAAAGTTATCGGAGCCCATGTATTCCGGCACAGCACCAACACCAGCGCCTAGAGCGAAGTTAAATGACCGTTCCTGAGCAGAAGCCGGCAAGGCAAACATAAGAGTAGAGATGGCAGAAAAGATAACAGCACGCATTTGTACGCTCCAATAATACCGGGTTCAGTCAGTCCTGTCCGTCGGATTCTTTTGCGAAAATAGTGCGCTAGTAGAGCGAAGTATATGGGAAGTTTTCCAGCGCAACTGCAGGATAGCTTCGCCGTGACATTTATGTATGCCATGAGTGCCTACTTTAGAGGGAGCATGCGGTTCGCCATAGGGAAACGCATGCGAACTGCAACAGCCAGCTAGTCCTCTAACACTTTGAGGGGTGTCATCACGTTAGCGGGCCTGAGATTGCTGGGTCATTGATCTGGGCGTAAGCGGTGTCGATGCCGACAATAAAATTAGCTACAAGCGCCACCGGTTTCCGCCTCGGATCATCGCTCATGCTGTCTGGCTTTACGTCCGGTTCAACTTGAGCCTGCGCGAGGTCGAGGATCTGCCCAGACGGCATAGGAGATGATGGAACTGGGGACCGGAAGCCCCTCAGGCGAGGCTGTGAAGCTTGGTTAATCATGTGTGGTCGCTATGCATGAACCCAACCAACATCAACAACCTGACAATGCCATTGGTACGTTTGACTGATGAGTGAAGACCCGTTGGTTAAATGACAAAGAACGACTTAAAGTCTAATTGCGCAGGCCTGCCTGAAATCAAGGCGGTTAGTCAGACGTTCGCAAATAGCCTTTCGAAATTCATTGTCCGACCATGCAGCGCGAAACCAAAGCATTGCTTTGGGGCCTGCGGTGCATGTACGCTCGACCACCATTATTCGTGGACGGGTTCACACTGAGCGCGCAAATTTGCCGCCATATTTGAAAGTAGTGATTACCGCAGAAATAAGAATGATCCGCTCGCGATATCGTCAAAAGTATAGGCAAAAATACGTAAAACGGAGGGTCGACACAAAAGGGTTTTATAATTGCATGATGCATATTATCCTCCAAGGCTCACCCCACTCGGCATATTTCAGCGCAAAAGCACTAAATGCCGTTTGCGAAACGAAGTTCCGACCTGCGGTATTGGCAGTCCGGAATTTTCCCCCTAGTCTAAGTTCGAACAGAGTCGCCAGCCCTCACGGAGATGAGGACAAACGGCCTGACGAGACTTGGGAGGGTCATCATGAAACCAACAAATCGCGTGAACAGGTGTATAGCATGAGTGCGATGATGCCCGAAGCGGCGGTGGCTCACGTTGTTGCGACCAATCCAACATTTGCTGTGACCCCTACGATGGTGCGCGGTGTCACATACAAAACATTTAAGAACATCCCCGGTACTGTTCCCGCATTGATGGCCGCAGGAATGGCACAGCATGGTGATGGTGCCGCAGACTACCTTCTGTATGAGGGGGAGCGGTGGACCTACCGCGATTTCTGCACCGAAGTGCGGCGCGTGGCTGACGTGCTGCATAGTACCTTTGGTGTTGGCAAAGGTGACCGTGTCGCGATTGCCATGCGCAATTACCCCGAGTTGATGACACTGGTGCTGGCGATTTCATCTACGGGAGCCACAGTGGTTTTCGTGAACGCATGGTGGACAACCGAAGAACTGGACTACGCCCTGCGCGATAGCGAAGCGAAGCTGGTGTTTGCCGATGGCCCCCGCATTGAGCGGCTTTTGCCTTTGGTTGATGATCTTTCGCTTACCCTCGTGGGCGTGCGAGACGGTGAAGGCATGGCTGCACACGCTTATACGCCTCTACAGACTGCCGCATCCGACACTCCCCTTGATGCTAATATCGACACCGATGACGATTTCGCAGTGATGTATTCCTCAGGCACAACAGGCCATCCCAAAGGTGTCGTTCAGACACACCGCAGTGCGGTGAGTGCAGTGTTTAGTTGGCTCATGCAGGCCGTCGTCGCCCCGCTTGTGACACCACCAGAAGAAGGAGCTCCCGATCCCTTACGGCCTTCCGCGCTGGTGGTTACACCGCTGTTTCATGTTACCGCCACCCACCCGCTGTTTTTACTCAGTCTCCCCGCAGGGGCGCACATCACGCTCATGCGGAAATGGGATGCAGAAGAGGCGATGCGCCTCATCCAAGCCGAAAAAATTACACGGTTCTTGGGCGTACCTACGCAATCGGCAGAGCTGATGCATGCTGCACGTTCAGCAGGCGTGGCTCTCGATACGCTCGACTACCTTGGCTCTGGCGGGGCCAAGCGCCCCGGCGCGCAGGTTGCGCAATTGGCCGAAAGCTTTCCCAACGCTGGCATCGCGACGGGATGGGGAATGACCGAGACCAACGCCCTTGGAATCGGCATGATCG
>JBALTK010000116.1:0-12572 GCA_036964385.1 Sulfitobacter sp.
CGCCCCCGCGATACAAACGAGAAAAAGCTGGGCAATGCGCGCTGGTATGACGGTAATGGCACCGCCCTGCCCGAACAATTCACGACCAAGCGTATTTTTTCAAACTTCGGACAAGACAACTATGGCCTTGTTCAGCTCAACCATTATCCCCTTGGCGCTATGGAAAGTTATGTCCTCAAAGCGGACCGTGGCCGCGCAGTACATAGCGAAGATATGCTTGGCGTCGATTATTGGGTGGAGCGGAATTTCAATACCGACGAAGATCTTTCGATCCAAAGCCTCGCAGCACCGCGACAGGCCGAACTGGACGCGCTCAAATCCGACCCTACCCTCGCCCAGCTTCATAACGACGCTGTAGGGTGGCGCAGCAACCGCTTTGAACAGCTTATGCAAAAGGAACCGTTTCGCGCCCTTTTTGGCCGCTTGATGATGACGCCCCCCTCAAGGCCCGTCCCCCGCCAAGCGGCACAATTCATGATCAAATATGCGAATCTGGGCCGCAGAACGGCAAAGGCAAAAACCTGATTTCACTGCCATAATATAGCGCGAATTTTGCGTAATTTCGCCCTAATGCCCTGCTACCTCTGCCGCTGAAACCGCATGCACCTCATGCCATGCGGATCATTGTGAGGACGCAGATATGGCCAATGAAAGCCTGAATTTCGAGACTTCCCTTGCGGGTATGAAAAAGGCCGATTGGCTTGCC
This sequence comes from Sulfitobacter sp., assembly GCA_036964385.1. Taxonomy (GTDB): domain Bacteria; phylum Pseudomonadota; class Alphaproteobacteria; order Rhodobacterales; family Rhodobacteraceae; genus Sulfitobacter. The sequence goes on from JBALTK010000116.1 coordinate 707, forward strand.
GCTGTTGAACAGCTCTGCGACGAAGACGGCTATTTCGAGCGTCTGGGAAAACGCCATCACGCTGCTTTTATTGAAAAATCCTCAACCTTGCTTGTTTCATTCGAGACGCTTCAAGGCATTCCAGCACTTTCGCCCCTCGCCCAGCCCCTTGGTTGGGAAATGATGCTTGGGCATGATTGGTCCACGCTGTGCATTACATCGAATGGCGACACATGGTTCCGCGACACCGCCGTATACGGCTATTTCGACCGCCTGATCGACGATGGTTTCTTTGACGACTTCGATACCGTAATTTTCTATGGTGCCGGGCCCTGTGGATATGCCGCTGCCGCTTATTCTGTTGCCTCCCCTGAGGCTCATGTGCTCGCGGTTCAGCCGCAAGCAACACTTGATCCGCGCATAACGGAATGGGACGACCGTTTCACCGATATGCGTCGAACCGATTTCACATCACGCTATGGCTATGCGCCCGACATGCTGGATGCGGCTGCTGCGGCCTATGTTGTCTATGATCCGCGCGAAGATCTCGACGCGATGCACGCGGCGCTCTTTACCAAATCCCACACCCGCAAACTGCGTCTGCGCCATATGGGGAATGCGATCCAAACCGATCTACTCGAAATGGACCAACTCGCTCCGCTTCTGCTGGCCATTTCGGACGGCTCACTTGATGATCTTACATTTGCGCGCATGATGCGTGCACGCCGTGATCATCCCCCCTATTTGCGCAACATTCTCGCAGCTCTTGATGCAGAGGGTCGTGAGACACTGGCGCTGGCCCTCGCTCATAATGTCACCTCCCGCATGCATGCGCCGCGGTTCACCCGCCGCCTCGCAACTGCGGTAAAATCAGATGACCAAGACGACTAGCGCAGACTTTGCGCGCGTGTTAGCACGCTGCCATGACAAAAACCCTCACGATCCGCCGTCCTGATGACTGGCACCTGCACCTGCGCGACGGCGATATGCTGCGCGCGGTGTTGCCGCATACTTCCCGCCATTTCGCCCGTGCGATCATTATGCCAAATCTGGTACCGCCCGTGGTCACAGCCGATGATGCCCGTGCCTACCGCGACCGGATCATGGCCGCACTGCCCGAAGGCGATGATTTCAAGCCTCTGATGACGCTCTATCTGACCGAGGATACCGATCCCGCAGATGTAGCCGCCGCCCACGCCGAAGGGTTGATCACCGCAGTAAAGCTCTATCCCGCAGGTGCCACGACCAATTCCGCATCCGGTGTTTCCAATTTTGCGAATGTCGCCAATGTCCTAGAGAAAATGGCCGAGATCGGCCTGCCGCTTTGCACACACGGCGAAGTCACTGACGCAGATGTGGATATCTTTGACCGCGAGGCCGTGTTCATCGACCGCATCCTTGATCCTATGCGACGTGATCACCCTGAACTGCGCGTGGTGATGGAGCATATCACGACGTCAAACGCGGTCGACTATGTCAAAGCGAACGAGAAAAACCTTGGCGCAACGATCACAACGCACCATCTGGTGATCAACCGCAATCACATCCTCGCGGGCGGCATCAAACCACACTACTACTGCCTGCCCGTGGCCAAACGCGAAGAACACCGCCTCGCCTTGCGCGCTGCCGCCACCTCGGGTGATGCACGCTTTTTCCTTGGTACTGATTCCGCACCCCACACGGATGCGAACAAACTTCTGCCGTGCGGCTGTGCTGGATGCTTTACTGCGGTTAACACCATGTCGATCCTCGCCGAAGTGTTCGAACAGGAGAACGCACTGGATAAGCTGGAAGCCTTCACATCCCTCAACGGCCCCGCCTACTATGGCCTTGCGCCGAACGAGGCGACACTGACCCTTACCCGCAGCGTTCCGACCTACCCTGACCACATCCACTCCTCCGAGGGTCCGGTCACCGTCTTTGATCCTGCGATGCCGCTTAACTGGTCCGCATAACTTCAGCTTGCCAATAAATTAAAACCCAACCTCTGCCGCCAAGGACTGACACCAATGATCCCCACAACATATCCCGACGCGTCCGAGATCGCCCGCCTTACAGCCCGCATGCTGCTTGAAATCGGTGCAGTAAATTTCAACACGGAAGAGCCTTATACGCTGGCCTCTGGCCTCCCGTCCCCCAGCTATATCGACTGCCGCAAATTGATCAGCTATCCGCGCATCCGCTCAACGCTGATGGACTTTCTGACCATCACGGTCATGCGCAATGCAGGGTTTGAAGCTTTCGATAACATCGCTGGTGGCGAAACCGCAGGCATCCCCTTTGCCGCACTCGTAGCCGAGCGCATGGCCCTGCCGATGACCTATGTGCGCAAAAAGCCTAAAGGCTATGGCCGCAATGCCCGTATTGAGGGCGACATGTCCGAAGGACAACGCGTGCTGTTGGTCGAAGATCTGACCACCGATGGCGGCTCAAAGCTCAGCTTTGTTGACGCAATCCGCGAAACTGGTGCAACTTGCGGCCATACGGCTGTGATTTTCTACTACGACATTTTCCCAGAGACGAAAAAAACGCTCGGCGATCATGGTGTTGAACTGCACCACCTGTGCACATGGTGGGATGTCCTTGCCGAGGCGAAAGCCCAAGGTGCATTTGCCAAGTCGACACTCGACGAGGTGGAAAAATTCCTTGAATCTCCCCGTGCGTGGCAGGATGCCCGCAAGGGGTAACACCACAGGTTGACGGAGACCCCCTGCGCATCGCAAGATGTAGGTGCGCAGAAACCCTCCAGAGGTTATCCACAAAAACATACAATTTGCGCACCACCATTGCCTTCGCTATGACAACGACGGGCATCAACGGGGGTACGACATGAACGAGATTTCGACACTGGGCACGACAGGCATCGCCGTTCAGGCACCCGAAACCATGCCCCATTCAATCGAAGCCGAGCAACAGCTGCTGGGCGCGATTCTCACCAATAACGACATCTATGACCGTGTGGCCTCGGTCATCGGACCCAAGCATTTCTATGATCCCGTACACGCGCGTATCTTCGAGATTTCCGCCGCACGGATCGCTAAAAACAACCTTGCCAGCCCTGTAACGCTCAAGGCGTTCATGGAAGATGACGAGGGGCTACAAGAGCTGGGCGGCCCTGCCTATCTTGCGCGCTTGGCTGGTGCCGCGATTTCTGCCTTTGCTGTACGCGACTATGCCCAGATGATCTATGATCTGGCCGTGCGCCGTGATCTGATTGCCCTTGGGCGTGACATCGCCGCAAAAGCAGCCACCGTAGATGTGGCGAGCGAGCCGCGCGAACAGATCGTTGAAGCCGAACAGGCCCTCTACAAACTGGCTGAACAAGGCCAAACGGAAAGTGGCTTCCAGAGTTTTCTGTCCGCAATCAACACGGCCGTGAATACTGCGAACGCAGCGTACCAACGTGATGGTGGCTTGTCTGGTGTTTCTACCGGTCTGATTGAAATGGATAAAAAGCTGGGCGGCCTGCACTCCTCTGACCTTTTGATCCTCGCGGGTCGCCCGTCGATGGGTAAGACATCACTTGCAACCAACATCGCCTACAACGTTGCAAAAGCTTATAAGCGCGGCCAGCTTCCTGACGGAACCGAAGGTGCCGTGGATGGCGGTGTCGTCGGGTTCTACTCACTCGAAATGAGTGCTGACCAGCTTGCGGCGCGTATTCTTTCCGAAGCGTCCGAAATCCCCTCCCAGCAGATCCGTTCCGGTGACATGACTGAACCTGAATTCCGCCGCTTTGTTGATGCCGCCAAGGCGCTGGAGTCCTGCCCGCTTTTCATCGACGATACGCCAGCCCTGCCAATCAGCCAACTTGCCGCCCGTGCGCGCCGACTTAAGCGGACGCACGGCCTTGATGTTCTGATCATCGACTATCTTCAGTTGGTGCGCGGCACAGGCAAAAGCGAAAACCGCGTAAACGAGATTTCCGAGATCACAATGGGTCTCAAGGCAATCGCAAAAGAACTCCACATCCCCGTTATCGCCCTCTCCCAGCTGTCACGTCAGGTGGAGAACCGCGAAGACAAACGGCCACAGCTCTCCGATCTTCGTGAATCGGGCTCGATTGAGCAGGATGCTGATGTGGTAATGTTCGTGTACCGCGAAGAATATTATAAAGAGCGTGAAAAGCCTGGTGATCACGAACTGGATAAAATGGCGATCTGGCAAGATGAGATGGAACGTCTGCATGGCCGCGCCGAAGTCGTCATCGGCAAGCAGCGCCACGGCCCCATCGGGACAGTCGAGCTAAGCTTTGAAGGCCGCTTTACCCGCTTTGGTAACTTGGTACAGCCATGGCAGCAGAATAGCGACGAACAGGAATTCTAGGGTCGGTGGATAAAGCTGTGTGCAACACTAATGCGCGCGGCTTTATCAATTCAGAATCAATATATTGCACCACGACCTTGATGTGCGGGATATTTCTGAATGTGCATAAGTCGCTGCTGATTGAATGCACCGTAGCATCTCAGGATTGATGCGTCATGCCGCGGTTTATCTGTTGAGATGAAGACTGATATTGCCTCACTCGAAGAACTGACGGTCCATCTTCAAGATCCTTGCGGTGCGCGCAGGAGAGGCGCATGTCCAAATTAGAATCGATCCCTCCGTCAGGAGAAATAAGCGCAAGGAAGCTGGAAGCCCCCTTGCGCAAGATCGCTTATTCAGGCGATTTAACTTCGTACTTCAGTCCCTTGGCCGTGCCTTTGGCAAAACCTTTCCAGTGGGAGTGGTCTTCTTTCTCAGTGGCGTCCTCGTTCATGGACCACACACCCGCATTGGACTCCTCCACGAGCGTGAGGTATTCGCCCGCCGTTGCATCCCCTTTGAGACGCTCATCCATCCAAGCGGTCACAAAATGTTGCGCGATGTTGTTCATTCGCACCGTATCCCAAACGGAATCGGTATAATGCTCGGAGATATCAAAGCCCTTTTCCTCGTTGAAGTAATAGCTCTCCTTTGGGGCTGGCATCGGAGCGGCAGCGTTATGGCCGGCGTTCTCATATGTGAGCAGCGCCGTCTCGACCCCGCTTACGTTGTCCCAGATCGCACGAACCCCCTTCTCGTATAGGGACGTATCGTCCTGCGACCCTGCGATGAACAACATGGGAATTTGCACACCAGCAAGCCCATCTGCATCCCAAAAGCCTGTGTTCATGCCCCACGGGCCGATCGCCACAGCGGTCTTGATGCGCGCATCAGGCAATGCATTATGCGTTTCTGATCCCGCCTGATGGATACCCAGCGTGCCATGTGGACCACCCCAGCTATAGGCGACAGAGGCTTCAGTGACGCCGCCGCCTGCGGTGATAATCGCGCCGTATCCTCCCATGGAATACCCGATTAACCCTGCGTTATCAGCATCGTAAAGCCCTGCAAACTCGGCACCTTCCGCTGCTTTCCCCGCCATTTCTTCGAGCACAAACAACTGGTCGAGCGAGCGGTTTACGAGAGTAGAGCCGAACGCCGCCTGTGTGCGATAGGTGCTGTCGGTATGATCGATGGAGGCCACGACATAGCCTTTGGACGCCAGATTTTCCGCAAGATGCGAGAGCAAGAAACGGTTTCCGGGATACCCGTGGCTGATCAGAACCAGCGGGTATGGTGTCTCAGAGACCGCAGGTGCTGCGTCGCGTACCGCTTTACCGGTAAGCGTGACCTCGGTGGTGCCATCACGCAAGAAGGCGCGCATCTCGTTCGAGCCAGTGGCGCCTTCCGCTGCAGGATACCACATCTCGACAGTCAGCGGACGGTCATAGCGCGGCAACTCGGTTGGCTTTTCCGCAGCAGGATCAATAGCCAGAATGTTGATCTGGTCAGGGTTCACCAACTCCAACTGACGGACACCGATTGGCATATCGCCGTAGGCTGCCAATGCAGGTGCATTGGGCAACTGCCCGTCAATCGGGTTGCCCATCGCCGCTCCCGCAGCCATCAATGCCGCCGGCAAAATCGTTTTTGAAAGTGTTTTCATAGTAGTTTCCTCCTCTTTTCCGCGAGTGTAGAGACAGCCCCGCACCCCACAAGTTAAAGTTTTCTTACGTTACGACCTTTCAGACGCAAATCAGCCGCAGGTGCCCAATTGTATGCGCGTCGTGCACCGATGATCTTGACGTGGCGGGCAAGACGGTCAAAACCTCGCATATGAGTACTGGAACACTTACAATCGATCTCGGCGCCCTTGCGGCGAACTGGCACGCGCTTGCTAAAATCGCTCAAGTTGAAACTGCTGCGGTGGTTAAGGCGGACGGTTATGGGCTAGGTATTGAGCGTGTCGGACGGCATCTGGCGGAAGCTGGCGCCCGCCAATTCTTTGTCGCCGTGGCCGAAGAAGGCGTCATCTTGCGCCGCGCACTTGGGTCAGGGCCAGTAATCTCGGTTCTATCGGGGCACATGCACGGCGATGCCGATGCGATCGCAGGCGCAAACCTCACCCCTATGATCAATTCCGTCGACCAAATGTTGCATCATGTCGAGGCCCTGCCCGCGCACCCCTTCGGTATCCAGCTTGATACTGGAATGAACCGTTTGGGAATGGAGCCGTCAGAGTGGTCCGCCCTGCGCGAAATAGCCTTGGCACAAAACCCTACACTGCTGATGTCTCATCTTGCCTGCGCAGATGAATCTGATCACCCGATGAACGAGCATCAGCGCGCCCAATTCGAAGATATGACCCAAGGGCTTGATGTGCCGCGTTCGCTTGCCGCGACGGGCGGTACGTTGTTGGGGGATGATTTCCACTTTGATATGGTGCGCCCCGGTATCGGGCTTTTCGGCGGCTTGCCCTTTGCTGCGGCTCAGCCGGTTATCACCCTTGATCTGCCCGTCATCCAAATCCGCGACGTCGCTGCGGGTGAGACTGTCGGCTACTCGAATGCGTGGACGGCCAAAGCACCTAGTAAAATTGCAACTGTTTCAGGGGGCTACGCCGATGGCCTGATCCGTGCGATGGGCCCGAACGCCAAATTCCACTGCGACGGCATGGCGGTTCCTGTGGTCGGACGGATTTCGATGGACCTGATCACTATTGATGTCACCGCCCTTCCCACCCCTCCAACAAGCTTGCAATTGATCGGCGCAAAACAATCGGTAGACGCGGTCGGCGATTTTGCGAGCACCATCGGTTATGAAGTCCTGACTAGCCTTGGCGCGCGCTACACCCGTAAATGGGTTCAATGACCCTCCTGCGGATCGCCAACCTATCGCTTCTAATCCTGTACCCTGTGGCATGGTTTGCGCCTTTGATGCGCGCAGGCCTTCTGCCCCTCTTCGGGCTGAGCGAGATATCAGTGATGACGGGCCTACAATCGCTTTGGGCGTCCGATATCTTCTTGGCCTTGGTTGTTACGATCTTTGCACTCTTTGCACCCTACATCAAAACCATCGGCCTTGCGTTGATCCATTTCAACCTTCTTAGCCCTCGGGTGGAAAAGGCGTTGGAAATCATGGGCAAGCTCGCCATGGCCGACATCTTCTTGATCGCCCTATACATTACCCTCACAAAGGGAATCGGCATTGGACGGATTGAAGTCGCTTGGGGATTGTACCTTTTTACGGCCTGCATCCTTGCTTCGCTGTTTATCAGCTGGAAAACCCGACAATTCTCGCAAAAAAGCCTCAATTAAGTGTCTTAAGGGAAACAATAGCAGTGTTTGCGGTGAGGTCTTGGTTAATTTTCCCTTTGCAGCGTTGCGCAAGGCCTTTAAGTTAGGAGTATGGTTTGAGCGATTTTTTGCCCACACCTGCACCTGGGGATAGTGATGCAACAGTTGAAAACCATCGGGTTTTTCCTTCAGTATTTGATGCAGCGCCTTGCGTTGATCTTCTTCGCGGCTTGCGCTGCGGGCCTCACAACTGCGTCGATTATGGCTACTTTCGGCTACTGGGCATGGATCGACATCCCGCTTAACTATGCTGGGGAACCAGTTGAGAATGCAGGCATGTATCTGCAAATCGCTGCGACTGTTCTGGCCGCTGGCATCTGCTTCTTTTTGCCTGCAAATGCCCGCATCATGCAGCTTGAGAATTCACACCGCCGTTTCACCGTCTCAATGGATGATGTCTCACGCGCTTATGGTGCCGTGCATGCTGCTGACCGTGGCCGCAACTTCCAGCTCAGTTCCGAGTTTGACGCCGTGCGCGAACGTCTAGCCTATTTGCGCGACCACCCTGATCTAAGCACTTTGGAGCCTGCCCTGCTGGAAACTGCAGCGCAGATGAGCCACATCAGCCGCGAGTTGGCCGAAGTCTATTCCGACGACAAGATTTCCCGCGCCCGCGATTTCCTCAAGCAACGTCAGGAAGAAATCGACCAATTCAACAGCCGCCTTGATCAGGCCAAGTCTATCTCCACCGAGATGAAACATTGGCTGCATGAAGTAGAGCTGGAAGAAAGTGTCGCCGCTGCACAACTGGCGCGCTTGTCCGAAGAAATGAGCGAAATCCTCCCACAGCTTGGCCGCGAGACGGTTTTGCGCGTTGAAGAAACGACCATGATCGAAGAAGCACCGCTTGATAGCACCGCCCTCGACAACAGTGTCTATGAGTTGCCTAAGGCCGCTGAATAGACGCGCAGTCAGACATTGAGGCCCAGCCTCTTTTGACCTCACCACCTTCTGCATCGTTTCCCATTGATCCCGCGCGCCACACGCGGCACTAACGCGACATGGCAAAACCAATTAAAAACTTCTCCTGCACGAAATGCGCGGCCACCTTTCCAAAGTGGAGTGGTCGCTGTGACAATTGCGGTGAATGGAATACCATTCAAGAAGACAAAGGCATCAGCGCAGGGCCTCCCTCCAAATCACTGGGTGCGCGACGTGGCTCGTCCATGGAGTTGATGGACCTCGCGACCGAAGAAGCGCCCCCGCCCCGCACCATGTCAGGCCTTGGCGAATTGGACCGCGTGCTGGGCGGCGGCCTTGTTGCGGCATCGGCTATTCTGGTAGGCGGCGATCCTGGCATCGGGAAATCCACGCTCTTGCTGCAAGCAGCAGCAGCGTTTGCCAATCGCGGCCTCAAGGTTGTCTATATCTCTGGCGAAGAAGCCTCCGCTCAGGTCCGCATGCGCGCACAGCGCCTTGGGCTGTCGGATGCGAACGTTAAACTGGGTGCCGAGACCAACCTGCGCGACATCCTCACAACGCTGGATAAAGAGCGCCCGCAATTGGCCGTGATCGATTCGATCCAGACAATGTGGGCAGACAACGTAGAAAGCGCGCCTGGCTCAGTTTCGCAGGTTCGCGCCGCATCGCATGAGTTAACCGCATTTGCCAAGCGCACTGGCACATCTGTGGTCTTGGTCGGCCACGTTACAAAAGAAGGCCAGATTGCTGGCCCCCGCGTGGTCGAGCATATGGTCGACACTGTTCTTTATTTCGAGGGCGAGCGTGGCCACCCCTTCCGCATCCTGCGTTCTGTTAAAAACCGCTTTGGCCCCGCTGACGAGATTGGCGTATTCGAAATGACGGGCCGGGGTCTTGCCGAAGTGACCAATCCTTCCGCTCTCTTCCTCTCCGAGCGCGGCCAACCCGCCGCAGGCTCAGTCGTGTTCGCAGGGATTGAGGGTACCCGCCCCGTGCTGGTCGAGATCCAAGCCCTTGTTGCGCCATCTCCCCATTCCCAAGCGCGACGCACTGTTGTTGGCTGGGATGGTGGCCGCTTGGCAATGATCCTCGCGGTCCTTGAAGCACGCTGCGGGATTCCCTTTGCAGGTCTTGATGTCTACCTCAACGTGGCCGGCGGCATGAAGATCTCAGAGCCTGCGGCTGATCTCGCTGTGGCCTGCGCGCTTTTGAGCGCACGCGAAGATACACCTTTACCTGCGGAAACCGTGGTTTTCGGGGAACTTAGTCTGTCAGGAGCGCTGCGCCCTGCCACACAGACCGAAAACAGGTTGAAAGAGGCGCAAAAACTTGGTTTTACGTCGGCAATAGCACCCAAAGGCGGCAAGCCGGTGGTTGTGGAAGGCATTTCAATGCGCCCCATGACCGACCTTACCGAGTTTGTGGGCGAAATATTCGGCGCGGGCTAACGCGCCCCTTAGACAAAAGGCGAGACGAGCATGGAAGGTTTTACCATCATTGACGGCGTTGTGGCGCTAGTCATCGTTATGTCGGCGCTGCTTGCCTATGGGCGCGGTTTCGTACGTGAACTGATGGCCATTGTCGGCTGGATCGCTGCTGCCGTGCTGGCCTATCTCTTCGCTCCGCAGGTTGAGCCGTTGGTACGCGAAATTCCGGTTGTCGGTGAATTCCTTGCAGACAGCTGTGAATTGTCCATCATCGGGGCCTTCACACTGGTTCTGGCAATCACACTTGTGATTGTATCACTCTTCACACCGCTCTTTTCTTCGCTGGTCCAACGCTCCTTCCTTGGTGGGTTCGATCAGGCGCTGGGATTCATCTTCGGTGTTGCACGCGGCGTTCTGCTCGTCGCGATTGCCTTTTTCGTCTATTCCACAGTGATCTCAGGACAGCAGTTCACGATCGTGGACGAAAGCCGCTCTGCCGCTGTATTCGGCCGCTTTACAGATGACATTCAGAACTCGGACCCCGATCAAGCCCTCGGCTGGATCACTGGGCGTTATGAAAAACTCGTATCAAGCTGCACTGCAAGCTAATTCACAACGTTTAAGCAAGTCGTAACTGTCAGCAGATATGCATTTTCCCTAAGCGGGGAGATTGCAGATGGCATTGGAAGAACTGTTTGAACTGGTTGACTGCGTGCCAACGCCCATCTTCGTGATGGACGTCGTACAAGGTCAGATGCCAATCTACGCACATTACAACACTGCCGCCGTAGAAAAGACGGGCATGAAACTCTGCAACATCATCGGGAAAAACTCTATTGAGGTGTTTGGCGCCGAATTTGGTGCCGCCGCCCTCGACGAACAACACAAAACCATCCTCGCGCGCCAGCAGCGTAAATACGAATACGAACTCCCGCTAAAAGGCGAAATGCGTATCGTCCGCACTACCCTCTCCCCACAATTCGATGAAGACGGCAACGTTATTCGCCTCATTGGTAGCCCAGCCGATGTGTCCATTGAGTGGCTAGCCCAAAATGCACAGGCCAAACTGGCGAATATCAGCACTGAGGTCGAACAATTCATCGCAATGGCGGCCCACGATTTGCGCACCCCCATGCGTAATGTGATGTCTTTGGCCGAATTGCTTGAGGAAGGTTTCCAAAACCATGGTGATGGCAAACTGGAACTAATAGAACTGCTCAAGGAAACTTCGGAAAAATCCATGGATCTCATTTCGGACGTACTTTCCTATGCGAGTACGCTTAATCTTTCCAGTGCCATGACACTCTATCCGCTCGACACGATGTGCCAAAATCTAATGCAAGTTCTCGATCCACAGGGGCAGCACAACATCACCAGCACAAAAATTACGTTGTCTGGTGAAAAAAACGTGATGCAGATCGTTCTTCACAATCTGATCGACAACGCAATCAAACACGGCGACAGCCCGCACCTCTCCCTCAGTTGCATTGCGCGGATGGTAGGCCCGTCACAGGTCGAAATCACTCTGAGCGATAACGGTGCCGGATTCGAAAACCCCGGGACATTGTTTTTGGAAACAGGTGAGTTCATGACAGACAGCGGCTATGGCCTTTTAGCGGTCCGTAAGCTGATCCTCGCCCGTCATGGCACCATAACAGCATTCAACGACCCCGATACGGGCGGCAGCTCGGTACGCTTCACCCTCCCCAGCGACGCTGTAATTTTGTCGAAACCACCAGAACCCGCACCTTACAGCGAAAAATCGTCAGGTTTTGTGCATCTCGAAGCGCCGCCACCCGTTGGACTGTGAAAACTGTAATCGCAGCGTGACTCTCCCCTCTAGGTTTCGTAAGACCTGTTTAACTTTTGCAGGTCTCA